>CAKTGS010000175.1 GCA_934561485.1 uncultured Faecalibacterium sp. | reverse complement strand
CTCACGGGCCGCCCCTGATGCACCATCAGGTATTCGAGTATCCCCGTTTCCTTGCGGGTGAGCGTCAGCGTCTGCCCATTGACGGCGGCGGTACGGGAGCGGGTGTCAAAGGTCAGGCCCCCGCAGGTCAGCAGCACATCCTGCTGGGTGAACTGCCGCAATGTCAGGCTGCGGATGCGGGCTTCCAACTCGGCCAAGTGGAAGGGTTTTGCCAGATAGTCGTTTGCCCCGGCGTCCAGCCCATCGACCTTGTCCTCCACCTCACTCCGGGCGGAGAGGATCAGTACCTTTGTTTCCCGGTCGGTCTGCCGCAGGGTGCGCAGCACTGTCATACCGTCCTTCCCCGGCAGGTTCAGATCCAGCAGCACCAGATCGTAGCGCTCCACGCCCAGAAGCTCCAATGCCTTCTCCCCATCGTAGCAGCAGTCCACGCTGTATGCTTGGCGTCGTAGGCTGCGGACGATGGTTTCACACAGGGCGCGTTCGTCTTCAATTACTAAAAGGTGCATGAGAGCCCTCCTCTTTTATTCATTTTCATGTTGTTTTAATTATAGCAAAATTAGATAAGGTTTGCGTTAAATTTTCGTTCTTAACAGGGACTTTAACTCTCTTGCGCTATGATGGTGGCAGAAAAAGTGAAAGGGTGATGAAATTGAGCCATGTGAAAAAGTTGGCGGCGCAGGCCGTGTTGCTGGTTGTGGGGATCGCTATGCTGTGTTTCGGCGTATGGCGCGGCGAGGCGGCAACGGTGCTGAGCAAAGCGATTAAATTATGTCTGGAGTGTGTGGGCATTGGGTAAGAAATTTTCGGGCGCGTCACATCTCCTGTCCCGCTTCCGGGGCTGGATACAGGCGGGGGCAGCCTTATTGACCAACCTGCATCTGCCGAACTTCCTCAAAGGAGGGCTGTATCAGGGCGCAGGGAAAAACGTCTGCGTGCCGGGGTTGAACTGTTACTCCTGCCCAGCGGCCTCCGGCGCCTGTCCCATCGGTGCGTTTCAGGCGGTGGTGGGGTCTTCCAAGTTCAACTTTTCCTATTATATCACAGGTTTCCTCATTTTGCTGGGAGTCCTGCTGGGACGCTTTATCTGCGGTTTTCTGTGTCCCTTTGGCTGGTTTCAGGAGCTTCTGCATAAGATCCCAACGAAGAAGCTCTCCACAAAGAAGCTTAAGCCCATGCGATACATCAAGTACGCTGTACTGCTGGTGATGGTCTTCCTGCTGCCGGCATTCCTTGTGAATGATGTAGGCATGGGTGACCCGTTCTTCTGTAAATACCTCTGCCCACAGGGCGTGCTGGAGGGAGCCATCCCGCTGTCCCTTGCCAATTCCGGCATCCGGGCGGCGCTGGGGAGCCTGTTCACATGGAAATTCTGCATCCTGCTGGCGGTGATCGTGCTGAGCGTGGTATTCTACCGACCATTCTGCAAGTGGCTCTGTCCGCTGGGGGCGTTTTACGCGCTGTTCAACCGGGTGTCTCTCTTTCAGATAAAGGTGGACAAAAA
>CAKTGS010000174.1 GCA_934561485.1 uncultured Faecalibacterium sp. | reverse complement strand
GCAAGGGTGCGTTTTTGCTCTGCGGTCAGCTTGCAGTTTTCCTCCCGGAGGAAGAACACATCCGGGTCGCTGCCATAGGCACGGCCATTGAGCTGCCGCCGGAATACCGTGTTGTTGATGGCCTGCTTTGTGGACACCCGCTCCCGGTGGAACAGGCGCATATACCACACATCGTCCCAGTCCAAGCTCACGTCACAACTGACACGGCAGTAATCAACCAGCCCGAAGGCGGGCATTACAGGTACGCCGCAGCCGAGGATGGTCTTTTGCCCGCACCAGCTGCGCAACAGCTCCATAGCACGGTACATTCTGCCCGCCCGGCTCTCGCGAGTGTTGCCAAAGGGGGCAGCGCCGTACAGAAAATCCAGCTTGACAAGGTCAAAGCCCCAGTCGTTCAGCACCCGGTCAAATACCCGGCGCAGATAGTCCAGCACGGCCGGGTTGTCGAGATCCAGCGCATAAAAGCTGCTCCAGTTGCTGCCGCAGCACCACGGTTTGCCGTCCACTTTCAGCAGCCAGTCCGGGTGCTGCCGGAAAAGGGCGGAGTCCTTTTCGCATACAAAGGGTGCAAGCCATAGCCCAGCCTGAAATCCGGCGGCGTGAATTTCCTCCACCATGCCTTTCAGCCCGTGGGGGAATTTTTGCGCATCCGTTTCCAGCCAGTCGCCCACCTTGGGCTCCCAGCCATCATCGATCTGGAACAGGTCTCCCGGGCAAAGGAGGCTGCGGCAGCCGGTCAGGTCCTCCCGGATGGTATCCTCGGTGATGTCCTGATAGCGGTTGTACCAGCTGGAATAGCCCGCCAGCTTCTTTTCGGTTCGAGGACGGATGCCCATAGCTTGGAACCAGCCATCGAACACCTCTTCCTCGCTGCCTGCGGCAAAAAACAGGTCAAAGAGTGGGAAACTGCCGCCGGGATGCTCCACCCCGGCGCAGTCCCGCTCCAGCGTCAGCAGGGCTTTGCCGCTGTCGTAGCGGAGGACGGTGTAGCCCGGGGTCTCGTCCAGCGATGCCACCAGCCGGAACTGCCCGCCCTTGCGGAAATAGCAGTAGGAAAAGCCGTGGCTCTGGCCATTATGATGTCCGTAAGGCACAAAATGATAATCGCCGTAGCGGTCAAAGGCATATTTCTTCAGCAGAAATTCCGGAATGTGGTCGGTGCCGCGCAGCTTGCCGTTCCGGTCCAGCTCCGGGCTGTAGGTCCATGTCTGATAGCCGTTCATGAACAGGCGCTCCTCTGCGGTCATCTTCCACGGCAGCTCGGCACGCGCCGCCTTCAGCGTCCCGGCGGGCAGGTCTGCCGTCAGATGCAGCGCACCGCCATTCTCCGTGACCGTGCAGTTGCCTGTCTGTACGCCGCCGGTGGTCTCTGCGTACCAGTGCAGCGTTTCAGTCATGGTGCGTTTCCTCCCCGTGGAGCTGTGCGCTGATCTCGGCAGCGCGGGCATCGGTCAGAACGAACTTGCGGCGGAACAGCACCAGCACACCTGCCAGAACCAGCATGGGCAAAACCGTCATCATCAGGCGCAGACCCAGCAGCGTTCCGGCGCTCTGTAC
>CAKTGS010000173.1 GCA_934561485.1 uncultured Faecalibacterium sp. | reverse complement strand
AAGACCTACCAGCAGGGCATCGTGGACAGCATGAAGGCCATGATGCAGAACCCCATGATCGCCGCCATGATCCCCGGCGCAGAGGCCATGAGGGCCCAGAACCTGCAGATCGGCCACAAGCGCATGGGCTACGACTGGATGATGGAAAACAACGAGACCGACTGGATCAACGCCTTCTTTGGCTCCAAGGAAGAAGCCCAGGCCATCCCCAGTCTGGAAGAGGGCTACAAGCTGTTCCACCCCAGTGAGGAGGAGCAGAAGCTGGATCACGGCTACGATGAGAGCAAGGACTTTGAGACCCTGGACCTGGAGGACATGAAGAAGGCTGCGGCCTTCCGTGGCGGCGAGGTGGTCAGCGACAAGATGGAAAGCGTCTACAAGCCGCTGGTGTGGAAGTGCGCCTTTGGTCACACCTTCAAGGCAACCCCCAACACGGTGCTGCGGGGCGGCCACTGGTGCCCGGAGTGCCAGCGCAGCGAGTGGCACTATGCCGAGATTGCCCGGAAGAACCCCTTCTATGCACAGGTCTGGGAGCCCATCCACGGCGACAAGCACGATTACCACATCCCCATGGCATACAGTGCCTTTGATATCACCGAGAAGCTGAAAAAAGAACTGAACATCGAGGAGTAAGGAGTACGCCCATGTTACTGGAAAATAAAGTTGCAGTTGTCACCGGCGGCAGCCGTGGCATTGGTCTGGCCGCTGTCAAGGCCTTTTTACAGGAGGGCGCTTCGGTGGTGCTGTGCGCCAGCCGTCAGGAGACCGCCGACCATGCAGTGGCAGAGCTGAAGGCCGAGCTGCCGGATGCTGTGGTGGAGGGCATCTGCCCGAACCTTGCCGATGCTGCTGCCGTGCAGGCTGCTATGGACGCTGTTGCCGCAAAGTACGGCAAGATCGACATTCTGGTAAACAACGCCGGGATGTCGGAAAGCACCCCCTTTGCAAGCTACACCGAGGAATTGTTCGATAAGACCATGGACCTGAACGTCAAGGGCGTGTTCAACTGCGCCCATGCCGCCGCCAAGTGGATGGCAGAGCAGCACAGCGGCGTCATCCTGAACGTCTCCTCGGTGGTGTCCATCACCGGGCAGGCTACCGGCGTGGCTTACCCCACCTCCAAGTTTGCGGTCAACGGCTTTACCCTGACCCTTGCCCGGGAGCTTGGCCCCCAGGGCATCCGGGTCAACGCTGTCGCCCCCGGCATTACCGAGACCGACATGATGAAGGCCGTGCCCAAGGAGATCATCGAGCCTCTCGTTGCACAGATCCCCCTGCGCCGTCTGGGCCAGCCGGAGGACATCGCCAATGCGCTGGTGTTCCTTGCCTCGGAGAAGGCGTCCTACATCACCGGCGTTGTGCTGAGCGTGGACGGCCTGGCAAGAGTCTAACTACCTACTGACATTCTCTTCCTTCATTTTTTCTCTTTATCCGGCTGTTTCCGGCCTTTTTGGTCAGAAACAGCCGGACTTTTTATTGCACGGCGCAGCCCGGTATGGTACAGTTATTATAATAGGATATAGGAAGGTGAAAAACATGGAGCAGTACCAGAGCATTTGTCAGCATCTGTACGAGGCTACCCAGATCCCGGCGCTTCTGGTGGCGCAGGACGGTCATGTGGTGGCGGAGTGGTCCCGCTTTTCCAAAACGCCGGTGCCGGAATACGGCTTCAAGAT
>CAKTGS010000172.1 GCA_934561485.1 uncultured Faecalibacterium sp. | reverse complement strand
TAGGCATACGCTACATGGGCGGCAGCGGTATTGCCATCCATAGTTTGCTTTGCTCTAGGCATTTTTCTTCCTCCATTATTCAGAATTTGGTACCTTTTGCGCGGGGCAATATGCCCCACATGGGACCGGAGAACCCCATAAAGGCACTATTGCTTGTATACTATAATAGCAAATTCTGCTCGTAAAGTAAACGCAAACCGCCCGACAAACACACCAAAAATAAAAAAAATTTTTTAGCGCTTTTGTACGGCTTTAGTTCGTTAAAGTGAGCAATGGCGCGGATTTTCCGGTTTTGGGGCGTGGGTGCTTCCAGAAATTGTGATTTTTTTCGCAAGAGGGAACTCCCTCCTCTTGTATTTATCACATCTTTATTGACAACAAACCTCTTTTTGCCGTAAACTGGAGCCATAAAACCGGCGCTGCGCCGGAAAAAGGGGTAACAGGCAAATGAGCACAGTACATTTTGAAAAGACGCTGACCAGTGAGACCCTGTTTGAGGGCCGGGTGATCACCCTGACCAAGGACACTGCCCTGCTGGAAAACGGCAAAACCGCCACCCGTGAGGTGGTGCATCACCACGGCGGGGCCTGCATCCTGCCGTATTTTGAGGACGGCACCATCTGCATGGTGCGGCAGTTCCGCTACGCCATGCAGCAGGAGCTGTGGGAGCTGCCTGCCGGCAAGCTGGAAAAGGGTGAGGACCCCTTTGAAGCCGCCAAACGGGAGCTGGAGGAGGAATGCGGTCTGACCGCCGACAACTACATCTCTCTGGGCCAGTTCTACCCCACCGTGGGCTACGATACCGAAGTGATCTACACCTGGGTGGCCACCGGCCTGCACGAGACCAAGATGCACCTTGACGCGGACGAGTTCCTGACCCCCGACCGGGTGCCGCTGGAAAAGGCGTATCAGATGGTCATGAGCGGCGAGATCAAGGACGGCAAGACCATTGCCGGTGTGCTGAAGCTGAAAGCACTGCTGGCCGAGGGCAAGCTGTGAACATTTTATATGAAGATGCCGCCCTTGTGGTGCTGGACAAGCCTGCCGGACTTTCCAGCGAAGAGGGCGTGCCCGCCGCCCTGCGGGCGCACTGGAACGCCCCGGATGCCTTTGTGGGGGTGGTGCACCGGCTGGACACCGGCGTGACCGGCCTGATGGTCTACGCCCGCACCCCCGCCGCCGCTGCCGCACTGAGCCGTCAGGTGACCCAGAGCCAGAACGCCTACGCCGTGCAGGACGGCCGGGCCGAGGGGGCAGCGGAAACGCCGCAGTTCGTCAAGCGGTACCGGGCCGTGATTTCAGGCGGGCCGGACGAATCATTGCCCGCCGCAGGCACCCTGCGGGACTACCTGTTCAAGGACAGCCGCAGGGGCCGGGTGTTCCCGGTGCGCCGCCCGCGCAAGGGCGTGCGGGAAGCGGTGCTGGACTACCGCATTCTGCAGACGGCAGGGGAGAACAGCCTTGCCGAGATCACCCTGCACACCGGGCGCACCCATCAGATCCGGGTGCAGTTTGCTTCCCGCAGGCACCCGCTGTGGGGCGATGGCAAATACGGCAGCCGCCAAAAAGGAAGCATTGCCCTGCAGAGCTGCGGCCTGCAGTTCGTGCACCCGGACACCGGCAGGATCATGAACTTCACGCTGCCGCTGCCGGACACTGCCCCCTGGAATCTGTTCGCGGAATGATGCCGCGCCTTGGTGAAAACGATGGAACAATACAAAACTGATGCTGAGATCTA
>CAKTGS010000171.1 GCA_934561485.1 uncultured Faecalibacterium sp. | reverse complement strand
TCGTAGGTAACGGAGTAGCTGCCGTCCTGCATCAGGTAGACGTGGCAGCCCAGCCAGCCGCCTGCATCGGTCTGGGACAGCTCCATAAACAGGCCGTCCTTTGTTTCTTCTGTTTCTGCCGGAGCTGCGGTGATTTCGGCAGTTTCGGAAGCGGCTGCGCTCTCAGAGGAAGCCGCCGCTGTCGGTGCGCTGCTGCGGAAGAACATGGCCCAGAACACCAGCGCCACAACGGCAACGATGCCCACGCAAATGCCAGCCTTTGCGCCCTTGCCCAGCTTTTTACCGGCGGGGATGCGCTTGAGGATCAGCAGAACGATGGCAATGAGCAGGATGCTGTCCACGATGGCCAGCAGGATGAGCCAGTAGGGGGTGTTATCCACAGCCGCCGCAATGGCAATGCTGTTTGCCTGCGTGTAAAGGATGTTGTGGCAGGCGCGGCGCATGGCCTGCTGTGCGGTGTTGGAGGAAGAATCCAGCTTGACGCCCATGAGGCAGAGCATCATGTCGCCGCCTGCGCGGATGGCAAGGTTCACGTCCATCCAGCTGGTGTTGCCCATGGCGGAGTCGGTGACCACCATGCCGCGGAAGCCCCACTCGTTGCGGAGCACATCGGTGAGCAGCGCCTTGGAAGCACCTGCCCAGGTGTTGCCCAGACGGCTGTAGCTGCTCATGACAGCGGTGGTGTTGCCTTCCTTGACGGAAAGCTCAAAGGGCTTGAGATAGATCTCACGGATGGACTGCTCGTTTGCCCAGACCGAGATGGACAGACGGTTGGACTCCTGATCGTTCAGGGCAAAATGCTTGATGTAGCTATACACACCCTGACTGCCCACGCCCTGCACCATGGCAGCGCCCATCTTACCGGACAGCAGGCCGTCCTCACTGTAATACTCAAAGTTGCGGCCGGAGAAGGGAGTGCGGTGGATATTCATGCCGGGGGCATACAGACCCACCACATGGTTTGCGGCGGCTTCGGCACCAAAGGCGGTGCCAAAGCGCTGGGCAAGGTCGGTGTTCCAGCTGGAACCCACGATAACCTCGCTGGGGAAGGAAACGCCCTTCAGGCTGCTGACCAGACTGTTGATGCCGGCAGGACCGTCCAGATCATTGGTTGCGGGCTTGCCTACGCTGGCAACTTCCGGGGTGGACCAGCCGCCGTTGGAGATCATGTTGGTCATGTCGTCCACGCTGAGCTGCTCCAGCAGGTCGTCCCACTTGGGGTCATCGTAATCCAGCCCGGTCATGTCCTCCAAGGTCAGGCCGTGGTCGGCAATGGTAATGGGCTGGTCGCTGTCGTTATTCTCGTAAACAGGGGTGTTCTCCTTGGCGGCAACGGTCTCTGCGCTGGCAGTCTTGCCATCGGTGCGGGTGGTGGGCAGAGTGCCCTCCCAGTCCGCGCGGGAAACATACTGCTTGATCTGGCCCTGTGCCACATCCTCAAATTCGTTGGTGGCAGCCACAAGGTCGGTGCTGCGGGCATTTTCGCCGCTGTAAGTGATGGTGGCGGGCACTTCGTATTCCCGCTGGTCGATCACATCGTGGGCGTTGTTCATCAGCTTGATCTGGTAAGTACCGGCTTCCAGAACATAAGCCTTTGCGCCGGTCTCATCGTAGGAGGCCATATCCTCCGGGGCGAAGGTGATGGTCACCTTCTCGGAAGCGCCGGGCTGCAGCAGGCCAGTCTTTGCAAAGCCTGCCAGCACCACATGGGATTTTTCAATGCCGCCGATGGTATAGGGTGCGGTGTAGTAGACCT
>CAKTGS010000170.1 GCA_934561485.1 uncultured Faecalibacterium sp. | reverse complement strand
GACTATCTGCGCCGGGTATTTGACCGGGTGCTGAACGACTGGGGCTTTGACCTTGTCAAGCTGGATTTTCTGTACGGTGCTGCCCCCTTTGGCAACCCCCATGAGAGCCGGGCAGCCCGGATGTACCGTGCCATGGTGCTGCTGCGCAGTTGGTGTGGACAAAAGACCATCCTTGGCTGCGGCGTACCGGTGATGCCTGCTTTCGGGCTGGTGGATTACTGCCGTGTCAGTTGTGACGTGAGCTTGGACTGGGACGATGTGTGGTATATGCGCCTGTTCCATCGGGAGCGGGTGTCCACAAAGCAGGCAATCAACAACACGGTATTTCATCGGCAGCTCAATGGCCGTGCCTATGGCAGCGACCCGGATGTGTTCTTTCTCCGGGAGGAAAACTGCAAGCTGACCGCAGAGCAAAAGCACACCCTTGCCACGCTCAATGCCCTGTTGGGCAATGTGTTCCTCACCTCGGATATGCCGTCCCGCTATACAGAGGCGCAGCAAGCAGAATACCGCCGTCTGCGCGATATATTTGAACATGCAGAACAGGTGAAGGTGAAAACGGAAGAGGGGGCTGTTTGTATTCAGTATCTGCTGGACGGAACGCCACAAAAATTGTGTTTCGACCTGTTCTGACAGCGTGAATAAACCACAACAAAACAGCACCCGCCCAAGTACTGTGCTTTGCACACAATACGCAGGCGGGTGTTTTGCCGTTCTGCCGTAAGATCCTCAGTTTTTCAAATACTGCTTGGGTCTGTGCAGCACCGATGGTGTCACACCTTGCGCTCAAGGTTCTGCCGGAACAGCTCATACGCTGCCCGCATCTCCTCCGGCAGACGCTTCAAGGTTTCCTGCTGCAACTCAGACGGCATCCCGTAAAAGGCTTCGGCAATGCCGCCGGTGATGCAGGCAAGGGTGTCGCTGTCGCCGCCCAGAGAGACCGCATTGCGAAGTGCATCCTCATAGCCGGTGCTTTCCAGAAAGGCAATGATGGCTTCCGGCACGGTCTGCTGACAGGTCTCCACATGGCGGTAACCCGGACGAATTTCATCGCAGGTGCGGCTCAAATCGTAGCCGAAGGTCTGCTCCACATATTGTTTGATTTCCGGCTTGCTGTGGCCGGTGCGTGCCAGAAAAATGGCTGCCGCCGTGGCCTGTGCGCCCTTGATGCCCTCCGGGTGGTTGTGGGTAACTTCGGCGGTTACCTTCGCCATCTCCAGCGTTTTGTCCAGCGTGTCGAACAGCCAGCCTGCCGCAGCTACTCGCATAGCCGAGCCGTTGCCGAAACTGCCGTAGGGCTGCGGATGCTCCGCACGCAGCCACCGGCGGAACATCCCACCGTAACCGGCATCGGGGTATGCCATGCCCCAGTGCCGCATTTCGTGCTGCACCTCGGCAAAGGTTTTCTGTGCATCCCCCTGCCCTGCCATCAATCCCCGTGCCACTGCGACCGTCATGACCGTATCATCGGTGAAGTGCGATTTCTCGCTCAGCAGCGGAAAGTCCTTTCTCTTGCAATTTTTCCAGTCAAACTCGTAGGGGCTGCCTACCATATCGCCTAAGATTGCTCCTAACATAAAAAGCCCTCCGTTTTGTGGTGTTATGTCTTTCTGACAAAAGAATACCACAAACCGGAAGGCAAAAGGTCAACGGGCAGGCGACAAATCACGCACCCAACAGTTCCTGATCCCACTGGAACAGCAGCGTATTGACCTGATTGATGTTATAGATTTTGTGTTCCAGGCAATACCGCACGATCCAGTCCCGCTTGGA
>CAKTGS010000169.1 GCA_934561485.1 uncultured Faecalibacterium sp. | reverse complement strand
GGTTTTTTAATCAGTGGCAGTTACCTGCGCAGCCACCCTTATCCTCATGGCAGGAATGAGAGCCGCAGGAGTGGCCCTCTTCGTGGTCATGGTGCGTGCAGTGGACATCAGGGTCAAAGACGAGCTTACCGGTCAGATAGTCTGCGACAACAGCATCTGCATCGCCGGAAACGCCGCCGAACATCTGAATTCCAGCCTGCATCAGGGCAACCTGTGCACCGGTGCCAATACCGCCGCAGAGGACGACATCCGCATCATGCTGAACCAGAAAACCGACCAGTGCGCCATGGCCCTGACCATTGGTGGAAATCACCTCACTGCTCAGGACCTGACCGTTTTCCGCATTGTAGATTTTGAACTGTGCGGAGTGCCCGAAGTGCTGGAACACCTGACCATTTTCGTAAGGAACTGCGATTTTCATAAATAAATGCTCCTTTTTTGAATTTATCGTTTATCGGAATAGTTGCAGATTTGAATCGCGGCACCATGCTCCATGCGCTGGAAACCATGCTTTTCGTAAAACGGGACGTTGTTTTCGTCCTCAGGCATTCCCTCGATGTAGAGAAAATTCTTATACTTTGCCTTGATGCGCTCTACAAGCTGCCCGGCAATGCCCTGTCCCTGATGATCCGGATGAACCAGCACATAGTGGATCTGCGCCAGCATCTCACTATCATCCAGCGCGCGGATCAGGCCCACAAGCCGTTCGCCGTCCCACGCCGTCAGCACGGTGGAAGAGTGCATCAGCGCTTTATACAGCCGCTGCGGGTACTGGCCAGACACCCAGCCCACGGACAGAAACAGCTGCTGTACCTGCTCCTGAGTAAAACGTTTTTCTTCGGTATACTGTACCATAGTTTCTCCTTTATCGGTAATCGCACCGCTGGCACTGAGACAGCGGCGTATCGGTTTCTTCCTTATAAAAAATGCCGGACCAGTGGCAGATGCTCTGCAGAATGGGCACCACCGAAACACCTTTTTCAGTCAGCGAATACTCCACCCGCGGCGGAATCTCATCGTAAGACTGCCGGACGATAATGCCGTCGGCAATCAGCTCTTTCAGAGTAGTGGCAAGCACGGCGTCTGTGATGTTTGCCATTTCCTTGCGCAGTTCGCTGTACCGCAGCGTTTCCTTGGCCGCCAGCACACAGATGATGCGGGATTTCCACTTGCCGCCGAACACGCTCAGCCCATATTCCAGCGGACAACGGATATCCTTTTCCAGTTTTTTCTGATACATGTGCGCTCCCTCCTCTGCTCTCATTTTAGCAGATTGCTTGGCTTTGCGGAAGGTACTATGTAATTTATGAGTAGAAAAACACCCGCAAAACGAGGAGAAGTTTTGCGGGCGTCAAGATGTCTTACAGTTCTTTCTTGTTGTCTGCGCCGGGCGTGGTGACGATGACCTTCTCCGGGGTGATGATGAGTGCGCCCTTGGCAGTGGCTCCGCCGTTGAACATCTGCTCCACCATGGCCTTGAAGGTCTTGACGACCTCGCCCTTGGTGACATACTCAGCCACACCCTTGATCTGGTAGCCTTCCAGAGTCTTGGCATCGTAAACAGAGATGGCGATCTTACCGCCGTTTGCAGCGAGGTTCTTCAGCGTGGTGTCGAGGAACACATCGCCCACCACCAGTTTGCCGTCCGGGGTCACGTCCTTGAACGCAACGGGCACAACATTGGGTTCGCCGTTTGCGCAGGTAGCCAGATCCCACATGCTTTCCTTCAGCAGCTTCTTCACAGAATCATTCATAATGACAGCCTCCTAAATCTCTTTTGACCGGGTGGTCTTTTCGG
>CAKTGS010000168.1 GCA_934561485.1 uncultured Faecalibacterium sp. | reverse complement strand
GTCGCTCCCTACATGACCGAGGGCAAGGCTCTGGCCTTTGCACACGGCTTCAACATCCACTTCAAGACCATCACCGCGCCCAAGAATGTGGACGTGATCATGATCGCTCCCAAAGGCCCCGGCCACATTGTGCGCCGCCTGTACACCGAGGGTGAGGGCTGCCCCTCTCTGATCTGCGTGGAGCAGGACTACACCGGCAAGGCCAAGGACATTGCCCTGGCATACGCTTCCGGCATCGGCGCAGGCCGTGCAGGCATCCTGCAGACCACCTTCCGTGAGGAGACCGAGACCGACCTGTTCGGCGAGCAGGCCGTGCTGTGCGGCGGCGTTTCTGAGCTGATCCACGCCGGTTTCGATACCCTGGTGGAGGCTGGTTACGAGCCTGAGATGGCCTACTTCGAGACCTGCCACGAGATGAAGCTGATCGTGGACCTGATCAACGAGGGCGGCTTCTCCAAGATGCGTTACTCCATCTCCAACACTGCAGAGTACGGTGACTACCGCACCGGCAAGCGCCTGATCACCGCCGAGACCCGCAAGGAGATGAAGAAGGTCCTGACCGAGATCCAGGACGGCACCTTTGCTTCCGAGTTCCTGACCGAGATGAGCCCCAACGGCGGCCGCAAGGTCCACTTCCTGGCAAAGCGCCGCATGGAAGCCGAGCTGCCCATCGAAAAGGTCGGCGCAGAGCTGCGCAGCATGATGAGCTGGCTGAAGAAGTAATCGATTCCCCCCAGCCGCCTGCGGCGACAGCTTCTTCACAGAGGAGCCGTTTGCCTGACCGCAGCGCGAAGCCTTCTTCTGTGAGGGAGACGGCATCGCGCAAGCGGTGGCGGAAGGTGTTCAGCGAAAAACTGCTTTTAAAATCAGGAAAGATTCCCTCCTTTGGGAGGGAGTCTTTTGCTATAAGAAAAAGAGGAATAAACAATGAGAAGTGACAACGTGACCAAGGGCTCGGAGCGCGCGCCCAACCGAAGCCTGTTTTACGCCCTGGGCTACACCAAGGAAGAGCTGGAGCGTCCGCTCATCGGTGTGGTTTCCGCCCACAGCGAGATCGTGCCCGGCCACATGAACCTGGACAAGATCGCCGATGCCGTCAAGGCCGGTATTGAGATGGCCGGCGGCACCCCCATCCTGATCCCTGCCATTGGCGTGTGCGATGGCATTGCCATGGGCCATGTGGGCATGAAGTACAGCCTGGCCTCCCGCGAGCTGATCTGCGACAGCGTGGAGACCATGCTCATGGCCCACCAGCTGGACGGCCTGGTGCTGGTGCCCAACTGCGATAAGATCGTGCCCGGCATGGTCATGGCTGCTGTGCGCATGGATGTGCCCGCCGTGGTCTGCTCCGGCGGCCCCATGCTGGCCGGCACCTATGGCGGCGAGGAAGTGAGCCTTTCCAAGATGTTCGAGGCCGTGGGTGCCTACAAGGCCGGTATGATCACCGAGGATCAGCTGGAGGACTGCACCTGCAACTGCTGCCCCAGCTGCGGCAGCTGCTCCGGCATGTACACTGCCAACAGCATGAACTGCCTGTGCGAGGCCATTGGCATTGCACTGCCCGGCAACGGCACCATTCCTGCCGTGTACTCCAAGCGCCTGCAGCTGGCAAAGCACGCCGGTATGGCCATTATGGACATGGTGCGCAAGGGCATCACTGCCCGCCAGATCATCAACGAGCGCTCGATCCGCAACGCTCTGACCTGTGATATGGCTCTGGGCTGCTCCACCAACACCGTGCTGCACCTGCTGGCCATTGCTTACGAGGCCGGTGTGCCCATCGACCTGAAGCTGTTCAACGAGATCAGCGCCAAGACCCCCAACCTGTGCCACCTGGCACCTGCCGGCCCCACCCACATGCCGGATCTGTATGCCGCAGGCGGCATTCCCGCTGTGCAGGCAGAGCTGGCCAAGAAGGGCCTGCTGGATCTGGATGTGCCCACCGTCACCGGCAAGACCCTGGGCGAGAACATCAAGGG
>CAKTGS010000167.1 GCA_934561485.1 uncultured Faecalibacterium sp. | reverse complement strand
ACCGTTGCAGGCTGCCGTGTGACCAGCGGCAAGATCACCCGCGACAGCAAGGTGCGCGTGGTGCGTGACGGCATCGTCATCACCGAGGATGAGATCGCATCCCTGAAGCGCTTCAAGGATGACGCCAAGGAAGTGGCCGAAGGCTACGAGTGCGGCGTGACCCTGGCAAAGTTTGCTGACGTCAAGGAAGGCGATGTGTACGAGGCCTTCAAGATGGAAGAGTACCGCGACTAAAAGGTTATTATAATAAGCAGCTTCCCGGCAGAAAAGGCTTCCCCCGGACGGGGGAAGCTGTCGAACGAAGTGAGACTGATGAGGGCGTATTTTTCGCAGGATGTGAAGTGTGCGCCCTCATCCGTCATTTCACTGTGTGAAATGCCACCTTCCCCCGTCCGGGGGAAGGCTTTGGGTGCTGCGCAAGTGATTTAGGAGAAACCGAATGTCTCAGAAAAATATGGGCCGTCTTGCGCAGGATATGAAGCGCGAGATCATTGCCATCATTGGCCGGCTGAAGGACCCGCGCCTGGAGGGCGGTCTGCTGACCGTGACCCGCCTGGACGTGACCCCCGACCTGGATGTGGCCAAGGTGTATGTGAGCGTGATGGGCCGCGAGGACGGCCCCAAGCCCGCCATTGAAGCACTGAACCGGGCGGCCGGCCATGTGCGCACTGAGGTGAGCAAAAAAATGCACATCCGCAAAGCTCCCCGTTTTATCTTTGTGGAAGATGACGGCGCAGCCTACGCTGCCCACATCAACGAGTTGCTGCGCAGCCTGAATGTGAACGGCGATGCAGACCAGCAGCCGGACGAAACGGCCGGAACCGAGGAATAAACCGCATACAGCCTTGCGGAAAGGATGGATCATTGGATGACAGAACAACTGAATGTGCAGCAGATGGCTCAGCGCCTGACGGCTGCCGACAACGTTTTGATTCTGTGCCACAAAAACCCGGACGGCGATACCATCGGCTGCGGCAGCGCACTGTATTACGCGCTGCGGCAGCTGGGTAAAACTGCAGCCGTGCTCTGCTCGGATGCAATCCCGTCCCGCTATGCCTTTGCCAACGCACAGCCCTTTAAGGGCGAGTTTGAGCCGGACACCGTGGTGGCAGTGGATGTTGCCAGCATGCAGCTGTTTGGCGAAAACAACGGCGTGCCGCAGTATACCCGCCATGTCAATCTGTGCATCGACCACCACGCGGGCAACACCGGCTATGCCGATTTTACCCTGCTGGACGGCGGTGCCGCAGCGGCCGCCGAACTGCTGTATCAGGTGATTCTGGCTATGGGCGTGGAGTTGACCCCGCACATTGCCGACTGCCTGTACACCGGCCTTGCCACCGACACCGGCTGCTTCCGCTTTTCGTCCACCACGGCCAACACCCACCTGGTGGCAGCAAAGCTCATTGAAGCGGGCTGCCATGTGGAGGAGCTGAATACTCTGCTGTTCGACACCAAGCCCCGTGCCCGCATGGAGGCCGAGCGCATTGCACGCAACCATCTGGAATACTATTTGGATGGCCGCTGTGCGCTCATCTACCTCACCCGGGACGAAATTGAGCAGAGCGGCGTGGACCCTGCCGACCTGGAAGAGCTGACCAGCCTGCCGGTGAGCATTGAGGGCGTCAAGGTGGGCCTGACCCTGCGCCAGCAGCCCGGCGGCAGCTACCGCATCAGCGTGCGCACCACCAAGGGCGTGGACGCCTGCGCCATTGCGCGGCGGCTGGGCGGCGGCGGCCACAACCGGGCTGCCGGCTGTGAGCTGCTGGGCAACCTGGAAAACGCCAAAAACGCGATCCTTGCCGAAGTGGAAGCGGAACTGGACGCGGAAAAACCGCAGGAGGACGCATAAATGCAGGGCATCCTGATCGTAGACAAGCCCATGGACTGGACCAGCTTTGACGTAGTGGCCAAGCTGCGCGGCGTGCTGGGCACCCGCAAGCTGGGCCACAGCGGCACGCTGGACCCCATGGCCACCGGCGTTCTGCC
>CAKTGS010000166.1 GCA_934561485.1 uncultured Faecalibacterium sp. | reverse complement strand
TGACCCACAAGCGCCGTCTGTCTGCTCTGGGCCCCGGCGGTCTGAGCCGTGACCGCGCAGGTTTCGAGGTCCGCGATGTTCACTACAGCCACTACGGCCGTATGTGCCCCATCGAGACCCCTGAAGGCCCCAACATCGGTCTGATCTCCTATCTGGCATCCTACGCCAAGATCAACGAGTACGGCTTTGTGGAAGCTCCGTACCGCAAGGTCAAGAAGATCTATGACGAGAACGGCAACCTGAAGGAACAGGTCGTCACCGACGAGGTCGAGTATATGACCGCTGACGTCGAGGACGAGTACGTTGTGGCACAGGCCAACGAGCCGCTGGATGAGGGCAAGCATTTTGTCCGTCCCCGCGTGTCTGCCCGCCGCCGCGATGAGATCCTGGAAATTGACGCCGAGAAAGTCGATTACATGGACGTTTCTCCGCGAATGATGGTTTCTGTTGCAACCGCCTGCATCCCCTTCCTGGAGAACGATGACTGTAACCGTGCTCTGATGGGTTCCAACATGCAGCGCCAGGCTGTGCCTCTGATGGTCACCCAGCAGCCCATTGTTGCCACCGGTATGGAGTACAAGGCTGCTACCGACTCCGGCACCGCCGTTCTGGCCAAGAATGACGGCATTGTGGAAAAGGTGGATGCCGACCACGTGGTCGTGCGCAACGCACAGGGTGCTCTGGAAGATTACTCCCTGGTCAAGTTTGCCCGTTCCAACGCCGGTACCTGCATCAACCAGCGCCCCATCGTGGACGTGGGCGAGAGCGTTAAGGCCGGCCAGGTGCTGGCCGATGGCCCTGCAATGCGCAACGGCGAAATCTCTCTGGGCAAGAACGCTCTGATCGGCTTCATGACCTGGGAAGGCTACAACTACGAGGACGCTGTCCTGCTGAACGAGAAGATCGTGCGCGAGGACGTGTACACCTCCATTCATATTGAAGAGTACGAGACTGAGTCCCGCGATACCAAGCTGGGACCCGAGGAGATCACCCGCGATATCCCCAATGTCTCTGAGGACGCTCTGAAGGATCTGGACGAGCGCGGCATCATCCGCATCGGTGCTGAGGTCAAGAGCGGCGATATCCTGGTTGGCAAGGTCACCCCGAAGGGCGAGACCGAGCTGACCGCTGAAGAGCGCCTGCTGCGCGCCATCTTCGGCGAGAAGGCCCGCGAAGTGCGTGATACCTCCCTGCGCGTGCCCCATGGTGCATACGGCATTATCGTGGACGTCAAGGTGTTCACCCCGGAGAACAGCGATGAGCTGCAGCCCGGTGTGCGCGAGGTCGTGCGCTGCTACATCGCTCAGAAGCGCAAGATCAGCGTGGGTGATAAAATGGCAGGCCGTCACGGCAACAAGGGTGTCGTTTCCCGCATTCTGCCGCAGGAGGACATGCCCTACCTGCCCGATGGCACCCCGCTGGACATCGTGCTGAACCCCCTGGGCGTGCCTTCCCGTATGAACATCGGTCAGGTGCTGGAAGTCAACCTGGGCTATGCAGCCAAGGCTTGCGGCATCAAGGTTATGACCCCCGTGTTCGACTCCGCCCGTGAGAACGACATCGGCGATACCTTTGATACCGCCCGCGAGATGTGGCACGGTGAAAATGCTCCGGCATATCCCACCAAGCTCCCCAAGATCATGGGCGAGAAGGGCCACATCATCGACTTCTCCAAGATCGAGCTGGACCGTGACGGCAAGACCACCGTGTACGATGGCCGTACCGGTGAAAAGTTCGATAACCGCGTTACCGTTGGTTATATGTACTACCTGAAGCTGCATCACCTGGTTGATGATAAGATCCATGCACGTTCCACCGGCCCCTACTCCCTGGTCACTCAGCAGCCTCTGGGCGGCAAGGCTCAGTTCGGCGGCCAGCGCTTTGGCGAAATGGAAGTCTGGGCACTGGAAGCTTACGGTGCTGCTTACACCCTGCAGGAGATCCTGACCGTCAAGTCCGATGACGTGGAGGGCCGTGTCAAGACCTACGAGGCCATTGT
>CAKTGS010000165.1 GCA_934561485.1 uncultured Faecalibacterium sp. | reverse complement strand
GACTTCATCTCGGGGCCGAACTGGGTATCCACGCCGTGCAGCTTTTCAAAGCTGAACACCGGCACCTTGACGGCCACATAGGGGGCGTTGGGGTGCAGGCCGGTGCCGTAGCCCATATCGGTCAGCTTTTCGCCCAGGCAGCAGCGCACAGCCAGATCCACCATGGGCACGCCGGTAACCTTGGAAATGTACGGCACGGTACGGGAGGAACGGGGGTTCACCTCAATGACGTACACCTTGCCGTTGGAAACCGCGTACTGCACGTTGACCAGGCCGGTGACGTGCAGTTCCCGGGCAAAACGGCCGGTGTAATCCACCATGGTGTCGATCTCGGCCTGAGTCAGGTGCTGGGCCGGGTAGACGCAGATGGAGTCGCCGGAATGCACGCCGGTGCGCTCCACCTGCTCCATAATGCCGGGGATCAGGTAGTTTTCGCCATCGCAGATGGCGTCCACTTCGCACTCGGTGCCCATGATGTACTTATCCAGCAGCACCGGGTGGTCCATGTCCACATGCTCGGTGATGACGCCCATGTACTCGATGACATCCGCCTTGGTGTAGGCCACGATCATGTTCTGGCCGCCCAGCACGTAAGAGGGGCGCATCAGCACCGGCAGGCCGATCTCATCGGCAGCGGCCAGAGCCTCGTCCAGATTAAAGACGGTGCGGCCCGGTGCGCGGGGAATGTTGCAGCGCTCCAGCAGCTCGTCAAAGCGCTCGCGGTCCTCGGCTTCGTCAATGGCATCCGCCGGGGTGCCCAGAATGGGCAGGCCGATCTCGTCCATGTGCTTGGCCAGCTTGATGGCGGTCTGGCCGCCGAACTGCACCACGCAGGCATCCGGCTTTTCGGTGGCAATGATGTTGTCCACGCTCTCCGGGTTCAGCGGGTCAAAGTACAGGCGGTCGCCGGTGTCAAAGTCGGTGGAGACGGTCTCGGGATTGTTGTTGACCAGGATGGCTTCGCAGCCGTGCTTCTTCAGGGTCCACACACAGTGCACCGAGCAATAGTCGAACTCGATGCCCTGACCGATGCGGATAGGACCGGAACCAAAGACCAGCACCTTTTTCTTTTTAGGCTCGCCCTTGGCAGCGGCTTCGGCTTCCTTTTCGGCAATGAATTCGGCGGCTTCGTTGTCGCCGTCATAGGTGGAGTAGAAGTAGGGAGTGTTGGCGGAGAACTCGGCCGCACAGGTATCCACCATCTTGAAACCGGCACGGTAGTTTTCCACGGGGAGCTTGTCCACCTTTGCCAGACGCTTGATGGTCTTATCCTGGAAGCCGTACTTCTTGGCTTCCTTGTACTGCTCCAGAGACAGCTGGCCGCCGCACTTGGCCAGACCCTTTTCCAGGTTGGCCAGATGCTGCATCTTGTCCAGGAACCACCAGTCGATCTTGGTAATGCGGTAGATGGTCTGGTGGTCGATGCCGCGCTTGAGGGCCTCGTACACGCAGAACACACGCTCGGCGTCCTGAACATGCATGTGGGCCACGATCTCGTCATCGGTCAGCTCCTCAAAGGGCTTGTGGGTCAGGGTGTCCATGCCCAGCTCGATGGAGGAGACCGCCTTCATCATGGCAGCCTCAAAGCTGTTGCCAATGCTCATCACCTCGCCGGTGGCCATCATCTGGGTACCCAGAGACTTGTCGGCGTAAACGAACTTATCAAAGGGCCACTTCGGGTACTTGACCACGATGTAGTCCAGTGCCGGCTCAAAGCAGGCGCAGGTCTTGCCGGTGACATCGTTGGTGATCTCATCCAGCGTGTAGCCAATGGCGATCTTGGTGGCCACCTTGGCAATGGGGTAGCCGGTGGCCTTGGAAGCCAGCGCAGAGGAGCGGGACACACGGGGATTGACCTCAATGACCGCATAGTCAAAGCTGTCCGGCTTCAGGGCAAACTGGCAGTTGCAGCCGCCCTCAATGCCCAGCTCGGTAATGATGTCCAGTGCGGCGGTGCGCAGCATCTGGTACTCGTGGTCGGTCAGGGTCTGGGAGGGGGCCACGACCACCGAGTCGCCGGTGTGGATGCCCACAGGGTCCAGGTTCTCCATGTTACAGACGGTGATCACGTTGCCCTTGTGGTCGCGCATGACCTCGTACTCGATCTCTTTCCAGCCGGCGATGCACTTTTCCACCAGGATCTGATGGATGGGGGAAAGGCGCAGGCCGTTGGTGCCGATCTCGATGAGCTTTTCGCGGGTCTCGCAGATGCCGCCGCCGGTGCCGCCCATGGTGAAGGC
>CAKTGS010000164.1 GCA_934561485.1 uncultured Faecalibacterium sp. | reverse complement strand
ACCGGTGCTTCCACCGGCGGTGCTTACGCACCGGCCTACATCGTCTGCGGCCTGATCTTCTTTGTGGTGTGCTTCCCGCTGTCCACGCTGGCTACCCGCTGGGAAGCATCTCTCAAGAACCGCAAGGGCCGTGCAGACCCGGCTCTGCGTGCAGCAGGGCGCGCAGCTTTGAAGGAGGCGGCATGATATGAGCACGCTTGCTTCCAGCTTTTCCATCCTTGCGCAGCCGGGCGTGTTTGTGTATCTGCTGCGCGGCGTGGCGTTCACCTGCATCATCTCGGTGCTGGGGGTCATTATGGGCCTGATCCTCGGCTCCCTGCTGGCGCTGGCCCGCACCTACTGCAAAAAGGGCCCGGCCCGCATTCTGGGGTGGCTGTCGGCGGCATATATCGAGCTGTTCCGCAACACGCCCTACCTTTTGTGGATCTTCGTGTGCGTGGTGTTCTGCCCCTGCCCGTCCTTCTTTGCCCGCAAGATGTTCGGCCTGACCAGTGTGGAGATGAAGCTGCTGTTCAAGGCGGCTCTGGCACTGATCCTGTTCAACTCTTCGGTCATTGCAGAGATCGTCCGCGGCGGTCTGAACGGCGTGGCAAAGGGCCAGTTCGAAGCCGGCTATTCGCAGGGCTTCAACACCGCTGAGGTGCTGCTGTACATCATCCTGCCGCAGGCTTACCGCAACATTGTGCCCACCCTGCTCAGTCAGGTGATCACCACCATCAAGGATTCCTCCTACCTTGCCAATGTGGCAACCATTGAGCTGATGGCCCGTATCCGCCAGCTGCTGAGTGCTGCCGGCACCTACAATGGCCTTGGAACAGTGAACGTTTCGGACGTTATGGTGCTGTTTGGCACGGCCTGTGTGATCTATTTTGTCATCAACTTCACGCTCAGCTGCATCGTCCGTGCGATGCAGGCCCGGCGGAAGAAAGCACTGGTCTTTGCCCCGGCAAAGGCCGCATAAAACTGAAATTCTCTTTTACCTCCTTTTTCTGTTTTCCAAATCTCTTACACCAGAAAGCCCGCACCCGGATAGAGCTGAGACAGCTGCCGGGTGCGGGCTTTTTTGTTTATTCCCCGCTCTGCCGATACACTTCTTTCAGGTGAGCGGTGAGCTTCATGTTCTCACGGTAGTCCACCGGCACCACAATGACGCTGGGGACGGTCTGCCGGAAGGCTTCTTCCAGTGTGGGAATGAGGTCGGCGGCTTTTTCCACCCGGTAGCCTTTGCAGTGCATGGCTTCGGCCAGCAGTTTGAAGTCCGGGTTCGTAAAATCCACATAGCAGTGTTCGCCGCCAAACTGCTCCTGCTCCTTCCACTTGATGAGGCCGTAACTGGAATCCTCCCAGATCAGGGTGACGAAAGGCACTTTTTCGCGCACGGCGGTTTCCAGCTCCTGACTGTTCATCATGAATCCGCCATCGCCGCAGACGGCCAGCACCTTTTTGTCCGGATTCAGCAGCTTGGCCGCAAAGGCACCGGGAATGGAAAATCCCATGCTGGCAAAGCCGTTGGAGATCAGGCAGGTGTTGGGTTCGTAGCAGTCGTAGTGGCGTGCGATCCACATCTTGTGTGCCCCCACATCGCTGACGAGGATATCGTCCCGGCCCATCACCTTGCGCACATCGGCCAGGATGCGGGCAGGTTTCATGGGGCAGCTGTCGTCATCGGCCATGGCGGCGTGCTCGGCCACCATGGTCTCACGCAGCTTGAGGGCAAATTCCGGCTCGGCATCCCGGCGGGCACAGCGCAGGATCTCGTAAATGCTCTCGGAGATATCGCCCACTACTTCCACAGCAGGCTGATACCGCTTGTTGACATCGGCAGGCGCACTGTCGATGTGCAAAATGGTCATATCCGGCCGGGCGCCCCACTTGGCGGGGGCGCATTCCACGATGTCGTAGCCGATGGCAATGACCAGGTCGGCCCGGTCGAACAGCTGATTTACATAGTCCTTCTGGGGGATGCCGATGGTCCACAGGCTGTATTTGTCGTCCATGGGGATGATGCCCTTGGCCATCATGGTATTGACCACCGGGATGTGCAGCCGGTCGGCCATCTCGGTGATGGCAGCGGCGGCGTGGCCGCGCACCGCCCCGGCTCCGGCCAGGATGACCGGATCTTTTGCCTCACGGATGAGCTGTCCGGCGGCTGCAATATGGGTGGGGTCGGCATAAAGGTCGTGCAGCTGCTGCCGTTTCAGCGGTACGGCATCGGCGGGCATTTTGGCAATGTTCTGGGGCAGGTCGATGTGGGTGGCACCGGGCTTGCCCTTTTCGGCGTGCTTGAAGGCCAGCCGCACGATCTC
>CAKTGS010000163.1 GCA_934561485.1 uncultured Faecalibacterium sp. | reverse complement strand
CCCACCACCAGCCAGTATGCCGCCATCACGGCCCTGCGGGACTGCGATGGCGAGATCGACCGGATGCGGGACGAGTACAATATGCGCCGCCGCCTGGTGGTGCGCTCCTTCAACGATATGGGGCTTACCTGCTTTGAGCCGCGGGGCGCGTTCTACGCCTTCCCCTGCATCAAGAGCACCGGCATGAGCAGCCAGGAGTTCTGCACAAAGCTGCTGGAGCAGAAGCACGTGGCCATCATCCCCGGCGATGCCTTTGGTGCATCCGGCGAAGGGTACTGCCGCGTCTCCTACGCTTACAGCGTGGAGCACCTCACCGAGGCACTCAAGCGCATCCGGGAGTTCCTGCAGGAAAACGGCCTGTACCACGGCAACTGAGGAGGCAGACAGAGGATGAATCAACGAAGCAGCGTAACGGTGCTGGCTCCGGCCAAGCTGAACCTGGCGTTGGATGTGGTGGGGCTTCTGCCCAACGGCTACCACGACCTGGATATGACCATGCAGGCCATTACCCTGTACGAGCGGGTGGTGCTGCGCCGCAGCCCCTACCTGGACCTGACCCTGCCCGGCAGCCCGGTGCAGCCCAACGAAAAGAACACCGCCATCAAGGCGGCGCTGGCGTTTTTCCATTACACCGGCCTGCTGGCGGGCGTGGACATTACCATTCATAAAAACACCCCGGTGCGGGCCGGAATGGCAGGCGGCAGCGCCGATGCTGCTGCCGTGCTGGTGGGCCTGAACGCCTTGTACGGGGCAAAGCTTTCCATGAGCGAGCTGTGTGCCTTGGGCGCAAAGATCGGCGCAGACGTGCCCTTTGCCCTGATGGGCGGCACCTGCCGGGTGCAGGGCGTGGGCGATTTTCTCAAAGCGCTGCCGCCGATGCCGGACTGCTGGTTCACCATCGTGATGCCGGACTACGGCGTTTCCACCCCGGAAGCTTTTGCGGCCTACGACAAGGTGGGCAGCACGGTGCACCCGGACTGCGAAGCACAGGAAGCTGCCGTGCGTGCCGGAGACCTGGATGCGGTGTGCGCTGCCGCCGGCAACGCACTGGAAGAGTGCAGCGGTGCCAGAGACAACGAAGCCATCAAGGCCATGCTGCGGGAGCACGGGGCGGTCACGGCCCTGATGACCGGCAGCGGTGCAGCGGTGTTCGGGGTGTTCCGCACCGAAGCGGAAGCCCGGACGGCTGCCCGGGCGGCGCAGGCCCGCTGGAAGCAGGTCTACGTGGCGCAGCCGGACCGCGGCGGCGCACGGGTGATCTGAACAGAAATGCATAAACCTCCTTCCCGGCGGGCATACTGCCTGCAAAGGAAGGAGGTCTTTTTTTGCAGACCTTTTATAAAATCTGCCTGGTGCTCATGATCGTGGGCGGCATCAACTGGGGGCTTGTGGGCCTGTTTCAGTTCGATTTTGTGGGCTGGCTGCTGGGCGGCAGCGCATCCATTTGGTCGCGCATCGTGTTCACCCTGGTGGGTGCTGCAGCACTGTGCGGCATTCCGGGGCTGTTTACGGACGAGCAGAGCGAAGAATAACAAAAAGCACCTGCAAACCCGATTGCAGGTGCTTTTGCTGTGTTCAATGGCTGCTGCCGTCCAGGTCGTCCCAGCCCACCAGGTCCGGCAGGGTAAGGGTCTCGTCCGAGCAGTGGGCATGGGGGCGTTTCTGCTCGGCAGCTGTGGCGGCCTGTACCTCCCGCACGATCTCCCGGATGGCCGTGCAGTCCTGGGGCAGGTCGGTCTGGCTGCGGCCGGAGTGGGTGAACAGGATCTTGCCCAGATGGCCCACCACCAGCGTCAGGGGCAGCAGCTGCGGGGCATTGCGGTCGTAGCGGTAGCCGGCATCCCGGGCGGCTTTGTAAATGCGCTGGGCTTCAAAGCTCCAGCTCAGCAGCCCCCGGGCCTGCTCCACGCCCAGGTAGCCGTACAGCACGCCCGGGGCATCGCAGATGATGGGGAAGGGAAACTCTGCCCCATGGGTGGCGGCAGACACCGTTTTGGCCGAGGACCGCACCACGCAGGCCAGGCGCACCTCCCGCAGGCGGGGCAGGGTTTTGAGGTAGCGTGTGATGAACTCCCGGGTCACCGGGTGGTCGAACGCAGGCAGAAAGATCATGCACAGCGGCTGGTCGCCTTCACACAGGGCGTAAAAATCGTTGCCCGGGGTCGTGGGGGTGTCAAAGGTAAAGCGCGGGATCGAAGTTCCCACCAGGTGTTCGGAATTCATGCCGCAATGCACATCCTTTCCAAAAAGCTGTTATAAAAAATCCACGCACAGCGCCCTGCACCAAAGCAGAAGGCCTATGCGTGGAATTTGTTCTAAAAAGATCCCGCCCGGTCGTCTGCGGTCAATCAAACCTACCCTTACGGACAGGTGGGTGCCCTGTCGCCGGATTC
>CAKTGS010000162.1 GCA_934561485.1 uncultured Faecalibacterium sp. | reverse complement strand
CCGGAGCAGATCCGCAACTGGAGCTACGGCGAAGTCAAGAAGCCTGAAACTATCAACTACCGCACCCTGAAGCCGGAACGGGATGGCCTGTACTGCGAGCGCATTTTTGGACCCACCAAGGACTGGGAGTGCCACTGCGGCAAGTACAAGCGCATCCGCTATAAGGGCAAGATCTGCGACCGCTGCGGCGTTGAGGTCACCAAGGCCAAGGTCCGCCGCGAGCGTATGGGCCACATTGAACTGGCCGCTCCCGTCAGCCACATTTGGTACTTCAAGGGCATCCCCAGCCGCATCGGCCTGATGCTGGACATCAGCCCCCGCCTGCTGGAAAAGGTGCTGTACTTTGCAAGCTATATCGTTACCGATCCCGGCCTGACCCCGCTGGAAAAGAAGCAGCTGCTGACCGAGAAAGAGTACCGCGAAATGCGCGAGCGTTACGGTGACGAATTTGAGGCTGCTATGGGCGCCGAGGCCATCCAGGATCTGCTGAAGGAGATCGACCTGGATCAGCTGAGCGCAGAACTGACCGCTGAGGTGGAAAAGTCCTCCGGCCAGAAGCGCGTGCGCATCCTGAAGCGTCTGGAAGTTGTGGAAGCATTCCGCATTTCCGGCAACCGCCCCGAGTGGATGGTCATGGATGTGCTGCCCGTGCTGCCGCCTGACCTGCGCCCCATGGTCCAGCTGGACGGCGGCCGCTTTGCCACCTCCGACCTGAACGACCTGTACCGCCGCGTGATCAACCGCAACAACCGTCTGCGCCGTCTGCTGGAGCTGGGTGCTCCCGACATCATCGTGCGCAACGAGAAGCGTATGCTGCAGGAGGCTGTGGACAGCCTGATCGACAATGGCCGCCGCGGCCGTCCGGTCACCGGCCCCAACAACCGTGCTCTGAAGAGCCTGTCCGATATGCTGAAGGGTAAGCAGGGCCGCTTCCGTCAGAACCTGCTGGGCAAGCGCGTGGACTACTCTGGCCGTTCCGTTATCGTGGTCGGCCCTGAGCTGAAGATGGACCAGTGCGGTCTGCCCAAGGAAATGGCTCTGGAGCTGTTCAAGCCCTTTGTCATGAAGGACCTGGTGGAGAAGGGCATTGCCAACAACATCAAGTCCGCCCGCAAGATGGTCGAGCGCGCAAAGCCCGAGGTCTGGGACAGCCTGGAGACCGTCATCAAGGGTCACCCCGTGCTGCTGAACCGTGCACCTACCCTGCACCGTCTGGGCATTCAGGCCTTTAACCCCGTGCTGGTGGAAGGCCGTGCCATCAAGCTGCACCCCCTGGCATGTACCGCATTCAACGCCGACTTTGACGGCGACCAGATGGCAGTTCATCTGCCCCTGAGTGAGGATGCCTGCCGTGAGGCCAAGATGCTGATGCTGGCTTCCGGCAACCTGCTGAAGCCTTCTGACGGTGCTCCTGTTACCGTTCCTACGCAGGATATGATCCTGGGCAGCTACTACCTGACCACCGTCCGCGAGAACGATGAGGGCGCTGGTAAGATCTTCCGCGATGAGAACGAGGCTCTGATGGCTTACGCCGAGCACATCGTCACGCTGCACGCTCCCATCAAGGTGCGCCGCACCATGACCATTGACGGTGTGGAGCACACCGGCCTGGTGGATGCCACCGTGGGCCGCATCATCTTCAACAACCCCGTTCCCCAGAACCTGGGCTATATTGATCGTACCGATCCCGAGCACTGGCTGGAGTACGAGGTCAGCTTCCGCGTGACCAAAAAGACCCTGCCCGATATCATTTCCCGCTGCATGACCCGCAATGGCACCCGCAAGTGTGCCAAGATGCTGGATGCCATCAAGGCACAGGGCTACAAGTACTCCACCCTGTCCGCTATCTCTGTGGCTGTGTGTGACGCTGTGATCCCGCCCCAGAAGCAGGAACTGATCGCAGAGGCAGACCAGCAGATCGCCAAGGTCGGCAAGCTGTTCAACCGCGGCCTGATCTCCGACAACGAGCGTTACAATCAGACCATTGCCATCTGGCAGGCAACCACCGATAAGGTCTCCAAGGCTCTGGCAGACAACCTGCCCAAGGACAATGAGATCTATATGATGGCAGACTCCGGTGCTCGTGGTTCTATGAACCAGATCAAGCAGCTGGCCGGTATGCGCGGCCTGCTGGCAAACACCGCCGGTCACACCATCGAGATGCCCATTCGTGCAAACTACCGCGAAGGTTTGAACATCCTGGAATATTTCGTTTCTGCCCGTGGTGCTCGTAAGGGCCTGGCCGATACCGCTCTGCGTACCGCCGACTCCGGTTACCTGACCCGCCGCATGGTTGACGTTTCTCAGGACGTTATCGTGCGCGAGATCGACTGCGGCACCACCGATGGCCTGTGGGTCTCTGAGATCCACGAGGGCAAGGAGAAGATCGAGAGCTT
>CAKTGS010000161.1 GCA_934561485.1 uncultured Faecalibacterium sp. | reverse complement strand
AAGCCGCTGCTGGGCATCTGCCTGGGAATGCAGCTGCTGTTTGAAAAAAGCTATGAGTACGGCGAACACGCGGGCCTTGGCTTTGTAAAAGGCGAAGTATGCCCACTGGAGCCGGACCTTGCGGACAAAACCCTCAAGGTACCGCAGATCGGCTGGAACGCTTTGCACATTGTAAAGGACGACCCGCTGTTCCGGTACATCCGCGAGGGGGAATACGTTTACTACGTGCACAGTTACTATGGCAAAAATTGTGCCGCCAGCACGCTGGCCGTGAGCGACTATTCCATTCCGGTCACCGGCGCGGTGCGGGCGGGCAAGGTGTACGGCACCCAGTTCCACCCGGAAAAGAGCGGGGACACGGGGCTAAGAATTTTGAAGGCGTTTGCAGAATTGTGAGGCGGCTCGCCCTCTCCGTCATCACTTGCGTGATGCCACCTCTCCCAAAGGGCGAGGCCTTGGCAGTACGGTAAACTTTCCGGTTTTGCCAAAGGCTCTCCCTTTGGGAGAGCTGCTGAGCGCAGCGAAGCTGAGAGGGCGAGGACGCTAAAGGAGAACATTATGCAGCTATTTCCAGCCATTGACCTGCGGGGCGGCAAGGTGGTGCGCCTGACGCAGGGCGACTACGACCGTATGACCGTTTACGGGGCCGATCCCTGCGCCCAGGCCCGCGAGTTTCTTGCGGCCGGGGCAAAGAACCTTCACGTTGTCGATCTGGACGGCGCAAAGGACGGCACTCTTTCCAATTACGATACCATTGCCGCACTGGCAAAACAGGGCGGCTTATACATTGAAGTGGGCGGCGGCATCCGCACCGAGGAGCGCATTGAAACCTATCTTTCCCTCGGCGTGGGGCGCTGCATTCTGGGCAGCGTGGCGGTGACGGATTTTGCCTTTACCGCCCGGATGCTGCAAAAATACGGCGATAAGATCGCCGTGGGTGTGGATGCCAAAGACGGCTATGTGGCCATCCATGGCTGGAAGGAAGTGAGCGATGAGCCGGGCGTGGACTTCTGCAGGCGGCTGGCGGATGCCGGGTGCACGGCCATCATCTATACGGATATTGCCTGCGATGGGGCCATGCAGGGCACGAACCTGGGCCTGTACCGCACACTTGCCAGGGAGGTGCCCGGCGTGGCCTTTACGGCCAGCGGCGGCATCTCGTCCGAGGCGGAGCTGCTGGAGCTGAAAGAAATGGGCACCGCAGCGGCCATTCTGGGCAAAAGCCTGTACACCGGGGCACTGGATCTGAAACACTGCGTAGAACTGGTGCAGGACTAAAACGGGGAGGAATGAAACGATGATCACAAAACGCATCATCCCCTGCCTGGACGTGCGCAATGGCCGCGTGGTCAAGGGCACGAATTTTGAAGGCATCAAGGATGTGGCCGACCCGGTGGAAATGGCCCGCATGTACAACGCCGCCGGGGCGGACGAACTGGTGTTCTACGATATCACCGCCAGCTTTGAGGGCCGGGCGCTGTTCACCGATATCCTCACCCGGGTGGCCGGCGAGATCTTTATCCCGCTCACCGTGGGCGGCGGCATCAACACCCTGGAAGATTTTGACCGGGTGCTCAAGTGCGGGGCCGATAAGGTCAGCGTCAACTCCGGTGCCCTGAAAAACCCCGCTCTCATCCCGGCGGCGGCCCAGCGCTACGGCAACCAGTGCGTGGTGCTCTCGGCGGACGTCAAGCGGGTGAACGGGCAGTTCCGGGTGTTTGCCAAGGGCGGCCGCGAGGATACCGGCCGGGATGCTCTGGACTGGATCACCTGGTGCGTGGACCACGGGGCCGGCGAGATCTGCCTGAACAGCATTGACACGGACGGTGTGCGCACCGGCTTTGACCTGGAAATGCTGGATGCCGTGGCCGCCCGGGTGAACGTGCCCATCATTGCCAGCGGCGGTGCGGGCAAAAAAGAGGATTTTCTGGAATTGTTCCACCACAAGGGCATGGACGCAGGCCTGGCGGCAGGCATCTTCCATCAGAAGCAGCTGACCATCCGGGACTTAAAGGAATACTTAAACGAAAATGGTGTGGAAATGCGGCTGTAAGCTCTTGCGTTTGCGCACCGAATACGCTAAACTATAATTGTTCCCCTGTGGGGAAGGAGAAACGACCATGGAACTGAAATTTGATGAAAAGGGCCTGATCCCCGCCATCGTGCAGGATCACTACACCAAGGAAGTGCTCACCCTCGCGTACATGAACGCCGAGACCCTGGCACTGACCATTGCCGAAGGGCGCACCGTGTTCTGGAGCCGTAGCCGCCAGGAGATCTGGCGCAAGGGCGAAACCAGCGGCAATGTGCAGCGTGTGGTGTCCATTACCGCCGACTGCGACAAGGACGCCCTGGTGGTGGAAGTGGTCAAATGCGGCCCTGCCTGCCACACCGGCGCCGAGAGTTGCTTTTTCAACGAAGTATACGTTTCCCCGGAGCTGAAGCAGTTCAGCTGGCAGGGGCTGTACGAGCTGATCAAAGGCCGTAAGACGAACCCCAAGGAGGGCAGCTACACCACCTACCTGTTTGAAAAGGGCAAGGAGAAGATCCTGAAAAAGGTGGGCGAAGAGTGCACCGAGGTCATCATTGCAGG
>CAKTGS010000160.1 GCA_934561485.1 uncultured Faecalibacterium sp. | reverse complement strand
CGGGGAACCACTGGATGTTATATTGGTTTGCGAACCGGGTATCCTGATTGTTCATTTTACCACTCCAAAATCCGAAACGGGCAAAAAGCAGAGCAGCACCTTGCCCAGAATATCACGTTCGTCCAGACAGCCCACATAGGAAGAACGGCTGTCCAGCGAGGCATTGCGGTTATCCCCCATCACGAACACGGTGCCCTCCGGCACCGTATAGGGGAACGTGATGTCATACCCCAGGTAGGTGGGCTCCGCAATGTAATCTTCCTGCAGCACTTCCCCGTTCACGGAGACGGTGCCGGTCTGGTAGTCGATGGAAACGGTGTCGCCACCCTTGGCGATGACCCGCTTGACCAGCGGCTTGCCGTAGGCCGTGTAGCTGTCCACGATGACCACATCGCCCCGCCGGGGCTCGTAGCCCGCCCCCCAGACGATCAGCTTATCGCCATTTTGCAGGGTGGGCACCATGGATTCGCCATCCACCTGGATGATCCGGAACACGAACGAAAAGATCAGCACCAGCACCAGCGCCGCCGAGATCAGCGCCTCGTACCACTCAAACAGTTCCTGGCCGCGGACGGCCTGCGGCTTTTTTGCCGACTGCTTTTCCATCTTCCGATGCACCTCCCGATCTGGTTTTTTACCGCAAATAAAGAAAAAAGGGACAACAAGTTGTCCCTTTCCTCCCGTTCACGCGGGGATCATCAAATATCGCTCTTGACCTTGGCAGCCTTGCCGGTACGGCCACGCAGGTAGAACAGCTTTGCGCGGCGGACCTTGCCCTTACGGACAACGGTGACCTTCTCAACGAAGGGGCTGTTGATGGGGAAGACACGCTCAATGCCGACACCGTAAGCCACGCGGCGGACGGTGAAAGTCTCAGCAACGCCGCCGTGCTTCTTTGCGATCACAGTGCCCTCAAAGGCCTGGATGCGCTCACGGTCGCCTTCCTTGATACGAACATCAACGCGGACGGTGTCGCCAACGTTGAACTGGGGCTTTTCAGCCTTGATGCTGCCTTCAGAAATAATCTTCAGTGCGTCCATTTTTGAATCCTCCATTTGTTTTTAGACGTTCATGCACGGCGCTTTGCCGTCAGAGGACCGCCCGTTTAATGATAATGTGTCATTAACCCCGCTGTGGTCTCAGCGGACACTAACGCCTAAATAGGATATCACAAAACCTGCGTGAATGCAAGCGATTTGCCGAAAAAAGCCGCAAAAATTTTCTGTTTTGCCCAGCAGACCGTCTTTTGCAGCGTTCTCAGGCAAACAGCTGCTTGTCCGCCGTCAAAAACTTTGTGCGCAGGATGCCTGCATTGGCTGCCGGCAGGCCGAATTTTTCTTCCAGAAAACCGGTGAGCAGCGAGGGGTTCAGGTTCAGCTCCTGCGCAGCGGGCAGACACAGTGCAATGTGCAGCTTGTCTCCTTCCAGCGTGTAAGGCACCTGCGGGATGTGCTCTTTCAGTTCAATGATCTTGTTGCCCTTTTTGCCGTGTTTTTCCACGGGGGCGCTTTCCAGTGCATTGTACGCTTCCAGCACCGCAGCGGCCTGCGCCGGGTAGGTGATCTCATAGCAGGCATAAGCAATGCGGTCCGCCTTCATCTGCACGGGGGCCACGTTGGTGATGACGATGCCGGCGGGCATGATGGCATTCAGGGCATCCTTCCAGTGGGCAAAGTCCGGGTTCTCGTCCTCTGTCTTGACGTCCACGCACTCGCACTCGCTCTCCTGCCCCAATGACAGCGGGCAGGCAAAGGTCATGTAGATGTGCGGGTTGAAGCCCAGGGTGTGCCACACCGGCAGGCCGCTGCGCTTGAGCACCCGCTGCATCACCCGCTGCAGATCCAGCAGGGAGATGTAGGAGGCCTCATTTTTCTTCTCAAACGAGATTCTGACTGTAATCAAAGCAGGGACCTCCTAACAGGTGATTTGCACCGCAGCCATGGCAGGCGCGGTTGCAGGGCTGAGTCGTCTGGGCGGCCAGGGCCTTGTTGTACTCCTGCACCAGGTATTCGTGCGTTACGCCGTAGTCCATGTGGCTCCACGGGGTCACTTCGTCCAGGCCGATGGGACGCTGGCAGTAAAACTTGGGGTCCACCCCCAGGTCTGCAAAGGTCTGCATCCAGGTGTCATACCGGAAGCACTCCTCCCAGCCGTCGAAGTAACAGCCGCGCTTGTAGGCTTCCAGGATCACCGGAGCCAGGCGGCGGTCGCCCTTGGCGAACACACCCTCCAGAAAGCTGGTGGTGCTGTCGTGGTAGTTCACCTTGATCTTCCGGCTGCGGACGCTTTCCAGCAGATGCTTCTGCTTGGCCCGGAGCATTTCTTCGGTGTCCATGGGCACGAACTGGAACGGCGTGTGGGGCTTTGGCACGAAGCAGGAGCAGCTGATGGTCACCTGTACGCCGCGGCCCTTGGCGTGTTTGGGATTGCTGTAATACAGATCCACCACTTTCTGAGCCGTTTCGGCAATGCCCTCAATGTCCTCCATCGTTTCGGTGGGCAGGCCCATCATAAAGTAGAGCTTGACCGAGGTGTAGCCGTTGGCGAACGCCAGCGAGCAGGTTTTTTCGATCTCGTCCCAGGTGACGTTCTTATTGATGACATCGCGCAGGCGCTGGGTACCGGCCTCGGCCGCAAAGG
>CAKTGS010000159.1 GCA_934561485.1 uncultured Faecalibacterium sp. | reverse complement strand
GTGCTGCTGTGCATGAGCTTTACGTCCAGCTTTGACGAGGACGAGATGGAGGGTGTGTCCTGATGAAAACAAAACATCTCCGCCTGATGCAGCGTGCCTATGTCGTCCTGTTCTTCTGCTTCATGTATCTGCCCATTGCCTACATGATCGTGTTCAGCTTCAATCAGAGCAAGGGCTATGCGCTGTTCACCGGCTTTACCTTAAAATGGTACAGCAGCCTGTTCCACAATGCGTCCATTCTGCACGCGCTGTGGGTGTCCATTGAGGTGGCACTGCTGTCGGCTGTCATTGCCACCGTTCTGGGCACGGCAGCCTCTCTGGGTATTGCGTCCATGGGCCGCAAGAGCCGCCTGGTGGTTACCAACATCACCTATATTCCGGTGGTCAACCCCGAGATCATCACCGGCATTTCGCTCATGCTGCTGTTTGTGGCGTACCAGCGGTTTGCCGGGAACATTCCCTGGCTGCCGGAAACCATCATGGGCTTTCCCACGCTGCTCATTGCGCACATTGCCTTCAATGTGCCGTATGTCATTTTCAATGTCAGCCCCAAGCTCAAGCAGCTGGACGTCAAGCTGTACGAAGCAGCTTTGGACCTGGGTTGTGACCCCAAGCAGGCTTTTTTCAAGGTCATTCTGCCGGAGATCAGCCCCGCCATTCTTTCGGCTTTCCTGATCTGCCTGACCTACTCCATTGACGATTTCATGATCTCCTACTTCAACTGCGGCACCGTGGAAACGCTGCCCATTGCCATTTACTCCATGACCCGCAAAAAGGTCAGCCCGGAGATCTATGCACTGTCCACCATCATGTTTGTGGTGATCCTGTGCATCATCCTGATCTCCAACAGCATGGAGAGCCGCAGCTACCGCCGCGACCAGAAGGCACTGAGAGGGGAGGGCGTGTGATGAAACGCTTTGCTGTATTGCTGCTTTCGCTGGCCATGATGCTGTGCTGCGCACTGCCGGCCTTTGCGGCGGGAAGCATCCAGGTCACCGAGGACATTTCGGTGTCGGACGATTACGACTGGACCCGGTTCAAGGGCAAGAACGAGAGCATCAACGTGTACAACTGGGGCGAGTACATCTCCAACGGTTCGGACGACAGCGTGGATGTGGTGGCAGCCTTTGAGCAGCTCACCGGCATCAAGGTGAACTACACCACCTTTGATTCCAACGAGTCCATGTATGCCAAGCTCAAATCCGGCGCAGCCAACTACGATGTGGTCATCCCCTCCGACTATATGATCGCCAAAATGATCAGCGAGGGAATGCTGATGCCGCTGAACTACGATAACATCCCCAACTTCCAGAAGATTGACGAAGAGTACCGCAACGCGGACTATGATCCGGAAAATCTTTACACGGTGCCTTACACCCTGTGCACCACCGGCATCATCTATAACACCAAGATGGTGGACAAAGCGCCCACCAGTTGGGCCGACCTGTGGGACAGCCGGTATGCCGACAACATTTTGATGTTCAACAACAGCCGCGATGCCTACGCCATTGCCGCCTTCAAGAGCGGCCACGATGTGAACCCGCAGTCTACGGAAGAAGTGGACGAGGTAGTGGAAGAGCTCAAGGCGCAGAAGCCGCTGGTGCAGGCCTATGTCATGGATGAGATCTTCGATAAAATGATTGGCGGCGAAGCAGCCATCGGCGTGTATTATTCCGGTGATGCCATTACTATGATCGATGATAACCCGGATCTGGCCTGGGTGTTCCCGGAGGAAGGCAGCGTGCTGTCGGTGGACTGCATGACCATTCCCGCCACCAGCGAGCACGAGGAAGCTGCAGAAATGTTCATCAACTTCATGTGCGAAACCGATGTAGGCAAGGAGAACATTGAGTACATCGGCTACACCACCCCCATGCACGAGGTGTGGGAAGTGCTGGACGAGGATCTGAAGTGCAGTGAAATCGCCTATCCTTCCGAGGAAGAGGCCGCCAAAGAGAAAATCTTTACGGCTCTGAGCGATGATGTCAACACCGAGCTGGACGTGAAGTGGAGCGAGATGAAGAGCTACGATGAAGGAGGCAGCGGGCCGCTGTTCCTGACATTGCTGGCCGCCATGATCGCCCTGGCCTGCTTCAACATCTGGCGTAAACTGCGCAAAAAGAGCCGCAACCAGTATTAAACAGACGGCCCCGCCCTCTCGGATCTGCTGCTGCCGCAGACGATGGAGAGAGCGGGGCCTTTTTGAAATCATTTCGGATGGGAAAGGAACATTATGGAACCCAATTTTTACACCGAGACCGCAACGGTGCTCAATGCGGATGCGGACTTCCGCAGCCTGCTTAAGCCCAGCGCCCTGCTGCGCTATGTGGAGCAGGTATCTGCCGACCACGCCCGTGCCTTTGGCATGGATGACAAGTTTTTCCAGGACCACAACGTGGCGTTTCTGGTGGGCAAGCAGGCCCTGCAGTTTGTGCGGGTGCCCCGCCGCACCGAGGCGCTCACCCTGACCACCCGCGCCGAGCACAGCCGCCGGGGTGCCATCAAGCGCATCACTACGGTCACGGATGCCGCCGGGAAGCTGGTGGCCACGGTGGACTGCCGCTGGATCCTGGTGGACCTGACCGGCGGCCACATCATGCGGGAACCGGACTGGACCGTGGAAAATTTCTGGAATGAGACGGTGGAAGGGGAGCT
>CAKTGS010000158.1 GCA_934561485.1 uncultured Faecalibacterium sp. | reverse complement strand
ACCTGCTTGCGGCCGCCGCGGCGCTCAAAGCCCTTGAAGTCGTCATCGCAGAAGATGCGGGTCATCTGGCGGGCACGGTCGGGGCGGAAGTTCATGAAGATCACGGTGTCGCCATCCTGCACACGGCCGCCCTCGCAGGTGACGCAGGGCAGAACAAACTCGTCCGTCTTGTCGGCAGCGTAAGAAGCCTCAATGGCCTCAGCCGCGTTGGCAGCGTGGTTGCCCTCGCCGTAGACAAAAGCAGCGTAGGCCTTTTCTTCACGGTCCCAGTTGTTGTCGCGGTCCATGGCGTAGTAACGGCCGGAAACGCTGGCGATCTTGCCGATGCCCAGCTCGTCCAGCTTAGCCTGCAGGTCCGCCAGGAAGTGCTTGCCGTCATGGGGGTCGGTGTCACGTCCATCGGTGATGCAGTGCAGGTAAACGTCCTTGGCACCCATGTGCTTGGCCATTTCCAGCACGCCGAACCAGTGGTCGGCATGGCTGTGCACGCCGCCGGTGCCCACCAGCCCCATCAGGTGGATGGCCTTGCCGGCGTTGATGGCAGCCTGCATGTTCTTGAGCAGAACAGGGTTCTTGAGCATCTCACCGTCCTTGATGGACTTGGTGATGAGGGTGAGCTGCTGGTACACGATGCGGCCTGCGCCCATGTTGGTGTGGCCGACTTCCGAGTTGCCCATCTGGCCCTCGGGCAGGCCAACGGCCATGCCGGAAGCCTCAATGGTGGTCATGGGATATTTTTCCATCAGAGCATCCAGATGGGGGGTCTTGGCGGCCACCACAGCGTTGCCGTAGGTCTCGCCCGGCACCCAGCCGAAGCCATCCATGATGCACAGAAGAACAGGTTTCTTTGCCATAAAAGTAGATCTCCTTTTGGTTTGAACAAATAGCGCCCGGCACAGCGCTGGAAATGCGGCGCAGCCGGGCGCTGGGAAAACGGTTTTGCGTCAGCGCTTAGCCCTTGGTGGCTGCGTTGACGATGACTGCAAAGTCAGGAGCCTTCAGGGAGGCGCCGCCGATCAGGCCGCCGTCCACATCCTTCTTGCTCAGCAGCTCTTCGCAGTTCTTGGCGTTCATGCTGCCGCCGTACTGCACGGTGGTAGCCTCGGCCACAGCCTCGCCGTACACCTCACCAATGACCTTACGGATCTGGCCGCAGACTTCCTCAGCCTGGTCCGCAGTAGCGGTCTTGCCGGTGCCAATGGCCCAGATGGGCTCGTAAGCGATGACAACATTCTTCATCTGCTCAGCGGTCACATCACGCAGAGCGATCTTGGTCTGCATCCGCACCAGCTCCTCGGTCACGCCCTCTTCACGCTGCTGCAGGCTCTCACCCACACAGATGATCACCTTCAGGCCAGCGTTCAGAGCAGCCAGAGCGCGCTTGTTCACGGTCTGATCGGTCTCTGCGAAATACTGACGGCGCTCGGAGTGGCCCACGATGACGTACTCCACACCCAGATCCACCAGCATGTCGGCGCTGATCTCACCGGTAAAAGCACCGGACTTTTCAAAGTGGACGTTCTCCGCACCCACATGGATATTGGTGCCCTTGGTCTTTTCCACAGCGGTGACCAGGTCGGTATACGGGGTGCAGATCACGACCTCGCAGCCGGCAGCCTGCACGGCGGGAACCAGCTCGTCCACCAGGACGGCGGCCTCGGAGGCGGTCTTGTTCATCTTCCAGTTGCCAGCAATAATAGCCTTACGCTTTGCCTTATCCATTGTTATTTTCTCCTTACCTTCGTAACTACTTACAATTTGCCTACACAAAAAGAAAAGATGCGGCGGCGCAAAAGCCGCCGCACCCATTGTGATGCCGGAAAAAATTATGCGTTCTGGATGACCGCGATGCCGGGCAGCTCCTTGCCCTCCAGGTACTCCAGAGAAGCGCCGCCGCCGGTGGAGATGTGGGTCATCTTGTCGCCCAGACCCATCTGCTGCACAGCTGCTGCGCTGTCGCCGCCGCCGATGACGGTGGTAGCATCGCTCTCAGCCATAGCCTTGGCAACAGCCAGGGTGCCGGCTGCCAGGGTCGGGTTCTCGAACACGCCCATGGGGCCGTTCCACACAACGGTCTTGGAAGCCTTGACCGCCTCAGCAAACAGCTTCATGGTCTCGGGGCCGATGTCGCAGCCCTCCATGTCAGCGGGGATCGCGCTGATGGGCACGATGGTCACATCCACGGGAGCATCGATGGGATCGGGGAAGTCCTTGATGCAGGCAGCGTCCACAGGCAGCAGCAGCTTGACGCCCTTTTCCTGTGCCTTTGCCATCATTTCCTTGCAGTAGTCCAGCTTGGTGTCATCGCACAGGCTCTTGCCCACTTCGTAGCCCTGAGCCTTGGCAAAGGTGTAAGCCATGCCGCCGCCGATGATCAGGGTGTCCACCTTCTCCAGCAGGTTGGAGATGACGTTCAGCTTGTCCGCGACCTTTGCGCCGCCCAGGATGGCGGTGAAGGGACGAACGGGATCGTTCACAGCGTTGCCCAGGTACTTGATCTCCTTCTCCATCAGGTAACCAACAGCGGTATCCTTGATGTAGTCGGTGACGCCTGCGGTGGAGCAGTGTGCACGGTGGCAGCTGCCGAAGGCATCGTCCACATAAGCATCTGCCAGAGAAGCCAGATCCTGGCTGAACTCGGGCATGTTCTTGGTCTCTTCCTTGCGGAAACGGGTGTTCTGCAGCAG
>CAKTGS010000157.1 GCA_934561485.1 uncultured Faecalibacterium sp. | reverse complement strand
GGGTACTTGTCCTCCAGCTCCTGGGTGGTGACAAAGGTCACGTTGGGGGTGTGCAGGGGCAGATCCTGCAGCTGGGGGAACATGGCGTGCAGGTTCATCTCGGTAGCGCACACGGCGGATACGATGGAGCGCACCACATTTTTCAGGTAAGCTTCGTTGCGGTCCTCTTCACGAATGACCTTTTCCCAGTCCCACTGGTCCACGTAGACGGAGTGCAGGTTGTCCAGCTCTTCGTCCCGGCGGATGGCGTTCATGTCGCAGTACAGGCCCTTGCCCACGCGGAAGCCGTAGTCCTTCAGGGCCTTGCGTTTCCACTTGGCCAGCGACTGCACCACCTGTGCCTCGGTGCCGCTGTCCTTGATGTCAAAGGTGACCTTGCGCTCTACGCCGTTCAGGTCATCGTTCAGGCCGGTGGACGCCTCCAGGAACAGCGGTGCGGACACGCGGTACAGGTTCAGGGTGGCGCACAGGGTGTCGGCAAACAGGCGCTTGACGGTGCCGATGGCGCGCTGGGTGTCGTACAGGTTCAGTGCGGGCGTGTAGTTTTCCGGGATGATGATCTTGCTCATAAATAGTACCCCTCTTTGTGTTGTCGGCTCGCCTGCTTTCCCAACAGGCGGCGGTTTCAAAACCAAAAAACACTGGTTAAATTATCGCACATTCTTTTACGAAAGTAAAGTGCAATGGAAGAAAAATCGAACCGCACTCTGCCATCGGGTGAGATTGCAGGGAACGGATCGATCCGTTCCGCAGGCAAACGCCAACTGCAGGGAACCGAACGGAATGCATGCGTTCCTTACACCCGAACAGGATGGCATACAAAAATATCCGCAGAATGTCCGGAGACAGCCTGCGGATATCAGAAACAAATCAGCCGCCCAGGTAAGCGCTGCGCACGCGCTCGTTGGTCAGCAGCTCGGCACCGGTGCCGTCCATGACCACGCGGCCGGTCTCCAGAACGTAGGCGCGGTCCGCCACGGAAAGGGCCATCTGTGCGTTCTGCTCCACCAGCAGGATGGTCATGCCCTCCCTGTGGATGTTCTGGATGATGTCAAAGATCTCCTGCACCAGCAGGGGCGAAAGGCCCATGGAAGGTTCATCCAGCATCAGCATGGAAGCGTTGCTCATGAGGGCACGGCCCATGGCCAGCATCTGCTGCTCGCCGCCGGACATGGTGCCGGCCAGCTGCTTGCGGCGCTCCTTCAGGCGGGGGAACAGCTCAAACACTTTTTCCTTGTTGGGGGCAATGGTGGAGGCGGGCTGGGTGTAAGCGCCCATATCCAGGTTCTCTTCCACGGTCATGTGCAGGAACACATGGCGGCCTTCCGGCACCTGGGCCAGGCCTGCTTCCACGATCTTGTGGGCGCGCACGCCCTTGATGCTCTTGCCCTTGTACAGCACATCGCCGCTGCGGGGCTTCAAAAGGCCGGAAACGGTTTTCAGGGTGGTGGACTTACCGGCACCGTTGGCACCGATCAGGGTCACGATCTCGCCCTCGTTCACCGTAAAGGAAACGCCCTTTACGGCGTGGATGTTGCCGTAATACACGTTGATGTTATCGACCTTCAATAAGGTATCTGCCATCGCTCAGCCCTCCTTCTTGCCCAGGTAGGCTTCGATGACCTGGGGATTGTTGCGGATCTCGTCCGGGGTGCCCTTGGCAATGATGCGGCCGAAGTTCAGCACCGCAATGCCTTCGCAGATGCCCATGACCAGGCTCATGTCGTGCTCGATCAGCAGCACGGCAATGTTGAACTCATCGCGGATGCGGCGGATGGTCTCGGTCAGCTCAGCCGTCTCGGAGGGGTTCATACCGGCAGCAGGCTCGTCCAGCAGCAGCAGCTTCGGGCTGGTGGCCAGTGCGCGCATGATCTCCAGGCGGCGCTGTGCGCCGTAGGGCAGGCTGCCTGCCGGCACATTGGCCAGGTCGGCCATGTGGAAGATGTCCAGCAGCTCGTAGGCGCGCTCCGTGCACTTCTTCTCTTCCTTCCAGTAGTTGGGCAGGCGGATCAGGGAAGAGGCCAGGTTGTACTTCATGGACTCGTGCAGGCCCACCTTGATGTTGTCGATCACGCTCAATTCCTTGAACAGGCGGATGTTCTGGAAGGTGCGGGCCACGCCCATGCGGTTGACCTGGTAGGTCTTTTTGCCGGCAGTGGGCATTCCATCGATCAGGATGGAGCCGCGGGTGGGCTGATACACATTGGTCAGCAGGTTGAACACGGTGGTCTTACCGGCACCGTTGGGGCCGATCAGACCGGTGATCTCGTTGCGGCCGATCATCAGGTTGAAGCCGTCCACGGCGGTCAGGCCGCCGAAATCAATGCCCAGTTCACGCACATCCAGAATGGGCTTTTTGTCCTTGTCGCGGTCGGTCAGAAAGCCGCCGGAAGGCACACTGTTCAGTTTGGTCTGGAACTCACTCATGGTCAGCGGCCTCCTTTTCGGCATTCTTCTTTTTGAACAGTTCGCCGTTCATGATCTTTTCCACAATGCGGCTCAGGGAGAAATCGTAGCTGCCCAGCAGTCCGCCCGGGCGGAAGATCATCATCAGGATCAGCACCAGCGAGTAGACCACCATGCGGTAGCTGTCAAAGCTGCGGGTGGCCTCGGGCAGGATGGTCAGCACGGTAGCGGACAGGATGGAGCCCAGCATGGAGCCCATGCCGCCCAGAACCACCATGACCAG
>CAKTGS010000156.1 GCA_934561485.1 uncultured Faecalibacterium sp. | reverse complement strand
GCCGTGCTGAAAACTCACATCATCAACTATGCCAAGACCCGTGATGTGTACGCTGCTTATCGGAAAGCCGGGTACAGTAAAACCTTTCTGGAAGCCCACTCTCTGCCGGTCACGGCATCCAAGTCAACGCCCTGTTTTTGCTGCCCGGTATTTTCCGGCGGAGAACGGCAAAGTTTTTTTACTTGAAACGGTGCGCGGATACGATATAATAAGGATGGATAGAAAAATAACATTCGAGCAGCTCTAAGGTTCTGCTGCCCGGAAAGGAGCTTACTGTTATGCGCTATACCATCAGCGAGATGGCGTCGCTGCTGGGTGTCACCACCCATACACTGCGCTACTACGAAAAAATGGGCCTCATCCGCCCGGAGGTCAACGAGGATACCGGCTACCGCTACTATACAGTCACCGATACCCGGCGGTTCAACCTGTGCCGGGAACTGCGGGCGGCAGAGCTTTCGCTGGAAGAATGCCGGGAACTGATCGGCGCACCCACGGTGGAACGGAGCGATGCAATGTTTGCCCATCAGATCGCCCAGCTGCGGCGCAGGCAGGTGCTGGATGAGCTGGCCATCCAGTTTCTGGAACATACCCGTGAGCAGTACCGGACGCTGGAGCAGGACAGCGGGCGCATCTGGGTGCAGAATTTCCCGGAGATGTGGCGGCTGACCTTCTCACAGGAAGAAGAAGCGGACCGGGACAAGGAATTGCAGCAGGAAAAAGCGGAATGGCTGGAGTGTATGCCCGCTGCCCGCTGGGTGAGCCGCCTGCCCCGGCGGGTGATGGAACAGTTTCGGGTGGGACGCAACGAGTACGACTACGGCCTTATGATTGAGGCAGATGCCGCCCGCAGGCTGGGCTTGCAGCGCACAAAGCATGTGGAAGTGGTGTGCGGCGGCGACTATCTGACCACCATCTGGAAAAAGGATTATCGCGGGTCCTTTGGCTGGGACTCGCTGGACAGCCTGCACGCGGAGATCGTGCGGCGCGGGTTCCGCGCGGTGGGCGAGACCTTCAGCAGCATCGCTGCCAGCCGGGAACAGCCCGATGGACGCATCGTGAATTACCATCTGACGCGGACCAAAATATACACATAACATTGCGATATCACGAGAATTTGGCAGACTGGCCAAATTCTCGTGATATTTTTGTCAAAATAACCCTTGACCTTCGCGCCGCTCTAACGTGTAAACTTTGTTTATCCGGTAACAAAGTCTGCAGGCTTTGCTGCCAAACATGAATCACACGAAGAAGAAAAACGAAAAGGCAAGGAGAACTATTATGAGCGAAAAGATTTCCCGCCGCAATTTCCTGCGCACTGCTACCTTGGGTGCAGCTGCCGCAGGTCTGCTGGCTGGCTGCGGCAACAGTGCCGCTTCCGGCAGCACCGCTGCAAGCACTGCCGCCGGTACCTACACCGCAGGCACCTACAGTGCCACCGCTACCGGCATCAACACTGCTACCCCCGTCACCGTGACCATGACTTTCAGCGCGGATGCCATCACCGATGTGCAGATCGATGTGGCAAACGAGACCAAGGGCTACGGTGCCGATATCGCTGACGAGATGGTGAAAAAGATCTTGGACGCACAGTCCAGCGAGGTGGACGGCCACTCCGGCGCTACCATCACCTCCGACGCCATCCGGAAGGCGGCCGAGAGCTGCATCAATCAGGCCAAGGGCGTGGCCGTTGCCCCCACCGAGGCCAACAAGGCTGAGACCGTTGTGCCCGAGGGCCTGAGCACCGAGGAAGTGGAATCCTCCGTCTGCGAGCTGGGCGATATCACCCCCGATGAGACCAAGGACTTTGATATCGTGGTCGTGGGTGCCGGTGCTGCCGGTGTGCCCGCCGCTGGCTGGGCCGCTGAGCTGGGCGGCCATGTGGCCCTGCTGCAAAAGCAGAGCATCGTGGTCAGTCAGGGCAACTGCGGTTCTGCCATCATCAAGTCCAAATCCACCGAGGCCGGTAAGAAGATGTGGGTGCACATGACCAACGGCCTGTGCGACTGGCGTGCAGACACCAGCCTGCTGAACGCTTTTGTTGAAAACTCGGAAGAAGCCCTGATGTGGTATCTGAACCGCGCCGGCCTGACCGATGAGACCGAGTACGGTGACGGCAGCAAGGTGGACAGCAACGCCAATCCTTCGGAGCTGCTGCACAACGATGAGAAGGAAATGTTTGCCTATATGTGCACCAGTCAGGACCTGACCGGTGTGTGGAAGGATCGCATGGATACCTACGATTTTGGCAGCGAGCACTGCTACTTCTTTGCGCCTTGGATCGGCCCCAAGCCCAAGAATGTGGGCGATGTGCTGGCCACCGTGCTGGAGAACGTGCAGGCTAAGAACTCTAACCTCGAGACCTTCTTCAACACCCCCGCGGTGAAGCTGGTGCACGAGAACGGCAAGGTGACCGGCGTCATTGCCAAGGACGACAGCGGCAAGTACATCCAGTTCAACGCTTCCAAGGGCGTCATTCTGGCCACCGGCGACTACATGAACAACGAGGCCATGGTCAAGCGCTGGTGCCCCGATGTGGACGGCTTTGACAAGAAGCAGTATCAGAAGACCGGCGACGGCCACATCATGGCCATTGACGCAGGCGCCAAGATGGAAAATCTGGGCCACACCAAGATGATGCACGACTTCGACTCCGGTCTGATGTACGAGGAGCCCTTCCTGTACGTCAACATGGAGGGCAAGCGCTTCTGCAACGAGGACACCGGCTTTGTCTACATGGGCAACATCACCAAGTAT
>CAKTGS010000155.1 GCA_934561485.1 uncultured Faecalibacterium sp. | reverse complement strand
AGTGGGTGATGTTGCCGTTCTTCAGGTAGTCGCTCAGCTCTTTGGCGGCCATGATGGCACAGTTGTCCTCGGCTTCCGGGGTGGAAGCGCCCAGGTGCGGGGTGCACACAATGCCGGACTTGCCCAGAATGGCTTCGGACGGGAAGTCGGTCATGTAGCCGGATACCTTGCCGCTCTCCATGGCGTCCAGCAGGGCTTCGGTGTTCACCAGCTCGCCGCGGGCGTAGTTCAGGATCTTGACGCCGTCCTTGCACAGAGCCAGGGTCTGGGCGTTGATGGTGTCCTTGGTGGTGGGCAGGTAGGGCACATGGATGGTGATGTAATCGCACAGGGGCAGCATGTCGTTCAGATTCACGCAGTGGTGTACCTGGCTGCTCAGGTTCCAGGCGGCGTCAATGGAGATGTAGGGGTCGTAGCCGTACACTTCCATGCCCAGCTCAATGGCGCAGTTGGCCACCCGGGAGCCGATGGCACCCAGGCCGATGACACCCAGGGTCTTGCCCTTGATCTCGTTGCCCACGAACTGCTTTTTGCCCTTTTCCACGGTCTTGGCCATGGCGGGGTCTCCGGCCAGGCCATGGCACCACTGGGCGGCGGCGGCCACATTGCGGCTGCCCGCGATCAGCATCCCGATCACCAGTTCAGCCACGGCATTGGCGTTGGCACCGGGGGTGTTGAACACCACAATGCCCTGCTCGCTGCAGCGGTCCAGCGGAATGTTGTTCACACCGGCACCGGCGCGGGCAATGGCCAGCAGGTTCGGGTTGAAGGTGGTGTTCAGCATGTCGGCGCTGCGCACCAGAATGCCGTCCGGGGCATCGGTGTCTACGGCCACGTCAAACAGGTTCTTGTTCAGCTTTGCCAGGCCCACCGGGCTGATGGCGTTCAGAGTTTTGATGGTGTACATAGTAAGATCCCCTTCTATGATGCAGAAACCCTCTCAGTTACGGCTCTCCCAAAGGGCGAGCTTATGAGCGATTCGTTGAAATTGTCCTTCTATAAAGAGCTTCCCTTGAGCGGAAAGGCTTTATAACGTTTTACCCGTTCTCCTTGCGGAACTTCTCCATGAAGTCCACCAGCTTGTCGATGCCCTCGGCCGGCATGGCGTTGTAAATGGAAGCGCGCATACCGCCCACCAGGCGGTGGCCCTTCAGGTTCACAAAACCGGCGTCTGCGGCTTCGGCGCAGAACTTCTTGTCCAGATCCGTGTTGGGGCTGGTAAAGGTAACGTTCATGGTGCTGCGGTAACGGTGCTCCACGGGGTTGGTGAAGAAGTTCTGGCCGTCCAGGTAGTCATACAGCACCTTGGCCTTGGCCTCGTTGATCTTCTGCATGTTGGCAAGGCCGCCGATGTCGTTTTCCAGGTACTTGAGCACCAGGCCGGTCATGTAGATGCACCAGCACGGCGGGGTGTTGTACATGCTGTCCTTGCCCAGCAGGGTGGTGTAGTTCATCATGGTGGGCACGTTGTCGGCGGCGTGGCCCAGCAGGTCGTCCCGGATGATGGCAATGGCCATGCCGGCGGGGGCTACGTTCTTCTGTACGCCAAAGTAGATGCAGCCGTACTTGGTCACATCCACCGGCTTGGAAAGGATCATGGAGCTCATATCTGCCACCAGCGGCACGCCTTCCACCTGGGGCACCTCCACGTACTGGGTGCCGAAAATGGTGTTGTTCTGGCAGATGTGGATGTAGCTGGCGTCCTTGTCGTAGTCGATGGCGTTCACATCCGGAATGTAGGTAAAGTTTTTGTCCTTGCTGGACGCCACAACGTTCACCTCGCCGAACTTGGCGGCTTCCTTGGCGGCCAGGTTGGAGAAGTTGCCGGTAACCAGGTAATCGGCCTTGCCGGTGGTCATAAAGTTCAGCGGCACCATGGCAAACTGCTGGGTGGCACCGCCCTGGAAAAAGCCGACCTTGTAGTTGTCGGGGATGTTCATTACCCGGCGCAGAGAAGCTTCGGTGTCCTTGATGATGGCATCGAACCACTTGCTGCGGTGGCTCATCTCCATCACGCTCTGGCCGCTGTCGCCGTATTCCAGCAGCTCTGCCTGGGCCTGCCGAAGAACCTTCTCGGGCAGCATGCTGGGGCCTGCGCTGAAGTTGTATACTCGTGCCATAATGAACCTCTCCCTTTCCTGTATCACGCAGCACCGCTGTTTTGTGCGGTGCCTTTTGGTTTGGACTGTAGCCGTAGTATACCGGTTTTGCAGGGGCGAAAACAAGAGCATCTTTGCACAAAGATGGGGGCACAAAAGCCCCGGTGCAGGCACGAAACACACAAATGTGCGCTGGAGAAAAACAAAAACAAAGACAAATGTAAAAATTGACGAAAAATGCCGGATTTCACAGGGCTTTCTACCTCTTGCACTTTGGTCGGAAAACCGGTATAATCAAGAAGCAAAGACAAATGTAAAAGCAAAAACGGCAGAGAAAGGGGGCAGGGGCCGGATGTACGGCATTCCGGACAGCGTAAAGCCGCTTTCGGCGGCGGAAGAACAGGTCATGCTGGCTGTGTGGGCCTGCAGGGCACCGGCCGCCCGGCGGGACATTGACGAAAAGCTCCGCAGCAGGGGCTGGGCACCGGCTACGGTGCTGAACTTTTTGTACCGGCTGGAAGAAAAAGGCTGGGTGAAGCGCGGCCGGGACGGCAGCCGCAACACCTATACCCCATTGATCACCCAGCGCGCCTATGGAGTGTGGAGTATGCGCCAGCGGCTGGACACCCTCTTTGGCGGGGACCTTGCCGCAGCCGTGCGGGCGCTGGTCAGCGAGAGCGGCTG
>CAKTGS010000154.1 GCA_934561485.1 uncultured Faecalibacterium sp. | reverse complement strand
AGGGCTTCGTAGGAGTCATAGCAGCGGGGGATGCCGTACTGCTGTGCAAACGCCTGTGCGCTTTCCAGATGCCGTGACCCCACGGCAACAAGCTGCTCTCCTTCTGCGCCCATCTGTTCCACCGTAGACGCAAACTTCTTGGCAATGGTGCCGGTCGCTAAGATTCCCCACTTCATAACGGTACCTCCCATTTTATTACTTTGCATTCAGTATACCATGGTTTTCCCTTGCGGAAAAGATTTCGAAAAACAAAAAATGTTCCCGGAGGGCTTATTGCCACTCTCCGGGGAAAGATTCTATACACCGGTATCTTTCATCTTGTTCCAAACATTCTCATCCATTATAATAGAGATAGAAAGAAGGTGCCAACATGAAACATCGCATTGTGACGGCTGCGCAGATGAAGGAGATCGAACGGGCCGGGGATGCCCACGGTCTGCCCTATCTGCAAATGATGGAAAACGCCGGGCTGGCTGCTTACGCCGAACTGCAAAAGCAGTTCCCACATCCCGGTAGGCTGCTGGTGGTCTGCGGAAAGGGCAACAACGGCGGCGATGGGTTCGTGATTGCCCGCGCCGCCGCAAAAGATGGTTGGAGCGTGACCGTTTTTCTGGCCGAGGGCGAGCCGAAAACTGCTGACGCCATCCGCAATTTCGAGCATCTGCACTCCCTGCCGGTGTGCATCTGCGCCGACTGCTCTGTACTGGAAACCCAGCGCTTTGATGCCGTTATGGATGCCCTCTACGGCACCGGCTTCCATGGCGAATTGCGGCCTTCCGGCCTTGCTGCCTGCGGACTGATACGCCGTCTGCATAAAAGCGGTGCCTTTGTGCTGGCCGTAGACCTGCCCAGCGGCATCAATACCGATACCGGGGAGGTTGCCGAAGGTGCTGCTCTTGCAGATTTAACCGTAACCTTCGACAGCTATAAGCCGCTGCATATCGCAGAAACTTCTGCGCTGTTATGCGGAAAAATCGTCTGCGCCGACATTGGCATCCGGGACGAATGGCACCCGGAGTTTTGACGAGAGCTTGCCGCTGCGGAAAAAGATATTGAGAAACATAAAGTGGCCCCGGAGGGCTTGTTGCAGCTCTCCGGGGCCACTTTATGTGCGTTGTGCCTTGGTGCACACGACCGGCGTTTTACTCGATTGCAATCCGATTCGGGTTCTCAGGCAAGGCCCCACTGAGGCTTTCATTGCTGCGCTTCGCTCCACAAACGCGAATTGTTATCTTTCCATTGCCTTCTCGATCATCCCCGCTTTTTCGGCTCTTCCCATCAGCCGATAGTATTCACACCACAACAGCGGTGATTGCAATGGGATAGCTTCTGTTCCCAGCGGCATTTGCTCTACGATTTGTTCCTTGCGCAGCGCACAATCATAAACCGTTCCATCCTTCACGATTGCAAAACCAGCCATCACATCGACCTCGACAGATTCGATTCGAAACTCCATAAAGGTTTTTGTCCGGTACATGGGGTTCGGAATGGAATCAGATGAACAGCTTTCCCCCATTTCCGATAAAATCGTGCGGACGCATTCTGCATCGCAGTCAGCGACCATTAAATCAATGTCGTGGAAGTCGGAGGTGATGCCCTTGAAATACAGCATCATAGATGCACCCAAGGCCCATTCGACACCAGCCTCGTTCAGTCGATGTGCAATTTTCAACAGCAATTGGATTTTTTCCTGTATTCCTTCCATACATTACCTCTCCATATATTTCGATTTTCCGCCCTCAGTATACCACGCTTTCCCCTTGCAGAAAATCGCCCACACGCAAAAGACCCCGGCAGCTTTCAAGGCACGCCGGGGCATTTTTGTCATTCTGCTGCAAAATATCTGCATTTTCTCGGCATAACACAGAAAATACGGAAACCGCTTGATTTAGCCCGGTTTCCGCACTAGAATGGAAACCAGAAAAGCAAATACAGTTTCCATAAGGAGGACGCTCATGCAGGAAAAGCTCGATGCGCTGGTGCGCACGCAGGCCATGCAGCTGTTCCGTCAACAGGGGCTGCATTTCACCATGCAGCAGGTTGCAGAGCCGCTGCATATCAGCAAAAAGACTATCTACACCGTTTACCCCTCCAAGGAGGCGCTTTTGCTGGACATGGTAGACCATGCCTTTGCAGAGATCCACCGCTGCAAGCAGGAAATTCTGGCGGGCAGCGGCACTTTGCAGGAAAAGCTGCGGGCGGTCATCATTGCCATGCCGGCAGAATACGCTGCGCTGGACCTGCGGCAGATGAAGGAGCTGGACGAGAAATACCCGGTGGTGGCGGCGCGGGTGCGCAGTCAGTTGGAAAACGGGTGGGAGCCCACCATGGCGCTGCTGGAGCAGGCTGTGGCTGAGGGGGTCATGCGTCCGGTGTCCCTGCCGGTGCTGCGGCAGATGATCACCGCATCCATCGAGAGCTTTCTGGCAGACCGCAGTCTGGCAGAAAGCGGGGTGCAGTATGTGGCTGTACTGGAAGAAATGATCTCGATCTTACTGGAAGGAGTGCTGCCACGATGAAACACAGTTTTTGCGAGGATTGGGAGTTTACAAGACACTGGACAGAAGCCTTTGGCAAGGGGCTGCCGGTGCCAAAACAGCAAGCCGTCCGCTTGCCCCATACCTGCCGGGAGGTGCCGCTGCACTATGCCTCCCCGGCCGATTACGAGATGCTCTGCGGCTATCGCAAACGGTTCCGGGTGCCGCCGGTGCAGGCTGCGTCCCGGCTTTTTCTCCGCTTTGACGGCGCTGCTCATCAGGCGGTGGTGCGGGTCAACGGCAGGGTTGCCGGGCAGCACAAAGGCGGCTATACCGGCTTTACGGTGGAGATCACCGACCTTGTAGACCGGGAGGGTGAAAATCTGCTGACCGTGCAGCT
>CAKTGS010000153.1 GCA_934561485.1 uncultured Faecalibacterium sp. | reverse complement strand
GTGTTCAACATCCTGCTGCAGGTGCTGGACGATGGCCGCATCACCGACAGCCAGGGCCGCACCGTGGACTTCAAGAACACGGTGATCATCCTGACCTCCAACCTGGGCAGCGACATCATCCTGAACGATCTGGAACAGCGCCGTGCCAATGGCTCCAACGAGTTGAGCGAGGATGCCCGCAAGCAGATCGACCTGCTGCTGAAATCCAAGTTCCGCCCGGAGTTCCTGAACCGCCTGGACGAGATCGTGTACTATAAGAGCCTGACCAAGGAAGAGACCCGCAAGATCGTGGATCTGCAGCTGGAGGATCTGCGCCATCGCATGGACGAGGGCAAGCACCTCAAGCTGGAGGTCACCACCGCCGCCAAGGACTTCATCATTGATTCTGCCTACGACAGCGTGTATGGTGCGCGTCCCATCAAGCGGTTCATCCAGAGCCGGGTGGAGACCCTCATCGCCAAGGCCATCATTCAGGGCAGCTACGCCGAGGGCAATACCCTGACGGTGGACTGCGAGAACGGTGCCCTTGTGCTGCGCTGATCCAAAGTTTAAAATTTTACCTGTTTTGTACCTGCGTTGCGGCCAGAAAGCTTGCACCACCGTACAGAATATGGTATGATAACAAGTAACATTGATGTGCTCTTCATCGCGGAACAGCCACGATGGAGAGCACATTTATGTATACGGAAAGAACTCCTTCCGTCATCGCTGCGCGATGCCACCTCCCTCGGGGAGAGAGGCTGACCGTGCGGCAAGGCTCCCTCTCTGAGGGGGTTGTTTGCAAAGCAGACTGAGGGAGTCTGTTCTTTAATAAAAAACAGAAAGTTGAGTGTGATTTTCCTTTTTATGGACGATGGCAGTATGACGCTTTGGGTAGCGCTGGTAGTATTGGTGGCATTCTCCGCCTTTTTCTCCGCCTCCGAGACCGCATTTTCTTCCCTGAATCAGATCCGCCTGAAAAGCCGCGCCGAGGACGGCGATAACTCTGCCGCCCGGGTGCTGGCAATGGCTGAAAAATACGATAAGCTGCTTTCCACCATCCTCATCGGCAACAATATCGTGAACATTGCCGCAGCCTCCATCGGCACCATCATTTTTACCAAGATGCTGGGTGCAGAGCGGGGCGCTACGGTGTCCACCATGGTGCTGACCGTGGTGGTGCTGATTTTTGGCGAGGTGACCCCCAAGAGCCTTGCCAAAGAGATGCCGGAAACGGTGGCCACCGCAGTTGCACCGGCGCTCAGCCTGCTGATGCTGGTGTTTACTCCGCTGACCTGGCTGTTCAGCCAGTGGAAGCGTTTTCTGGGGCACTTTGTCCACAGCACCGAGGAGGACACCATCACCGAGGGTGAGCTGATGACCATGGTCAGCGAGGCCGAGAATGACGGCGAGCTGACCGACCGGGAAAGCGAACTGATCCGCAGCGCCATCGAGTTTGATGACGTGGAGGTGGAAGAGATCCTGACCCCCCGCGTGGATGTGATCGCGGTGGAGGACGATATGCCGCTGGAAGAGGTGGCACAGACCTTTGCCGAGTCCGGCTACTCCCGTCTGCCGGTGTACCACGGCACCATTGATAATATCATCGGCGTGGTACATGAAAAGGATTTCTATCTGGCCCGCCTGAAAAAGGATACCACCCTGGAAGATATGGTGGCTCCCACCCTGTACACCACCGGCTCCACCCAGATCTCCCAGCTGCTGCGCACCCTGCGGGAGCAGCACCATCACATGGCCGTGGTGGTGGACGAGTACGGCGGCACCGAGGGCATCATCACGCTGGAGGACATTCTGGAGGAGCTTGTGGGCGAGATCTGGGATGAACACGATGAGGAGACCGAGGACTTCCGCAAGCAGTCGGACGGCAGCTGGATCGTGTCCGGCAGCGCCGGCGTGGATGACCTGTACGAGACGCTGGGCCTGCCGGAGGACGAGGACATCGACTCCAACACGGTCAACGGCCTGGTGCAGGAAAAAACCTGCCACCTGCCCAAGGTAGGCGACCGCTTTTCCCTGGGCGAGTACGATGGTGTGGTGACCCGCACCGCCAGGCGCCGCGTGACGGAGGTGCGTCTGACCCCGGTGGAAAATCCGGAGCCGGAAAAAGACGAGGATGAAAAGGATAAAACCCATTTCAGCCGGTTGTCCAACAAATAAACAATAACAAAAGCGCTGCTGCACGGCAAATGCTGTGCGACAGCGCTTTTTTATACAGAAAAGAGGCAGCTTACAATTACGGCCCCATACGTGAAAAAGTGGTTTGGAAATGACCGCAGTCATTTCCAAACCACAAATTTCAAATAAAATTTCCGCTGAAGATGCCCAAAGCAAAGCGGCGGGCATTTTCAATGATTTTTACAGCAGAGGAATACCGGCCTTGGCGCAGGCTTCGCGGGTGGCTTCGTCCCACACGCTGGCCTGCACTTCGCCAATGTGTACGCTGCCCAGCAGCAGCATGCACAGGCGGCTCTGGCCGATGCCGCCGCCAATGGAGTAGGGCAGCTCGCCGTTCAGCACAGCCTTATGGAAGGGCAGGACGCGGCGGTCGTCACAGCCAGCCATGGTCAGCTGCTTGTCCATGCTCTCGGGGCTGACGCGGATGCCCATGCTGCTCAGCTCGTAGCTGCACTGCAGCGGGTCGTTCCAGAACAGCAGGTCGCCGTTCAGATCCCAGTCATCGTAGTCCGGGGCGCGGCCATCGTGGGGCTTGCCGCTCTTCAGCGGGGCACCGATCTTCATCAAGAAGGTGGTGCCGTTTTCCTTTACAAAGGCGTTCTCACGCTCTTTCGGGGTCAGGTCGGGGTACTTGTCCTCCAGCTCCTGGGTGGTGACAAAGGTCACGTTGGGGGTGTGCAGGGGCAGATCCTGCAGCTGGGG
>CAKTGS010000152.1 GCA_934561485.1 uncultured Faecalibacterium sp. | reverse complement strand
GGCAGCTGCTTGTGGTGCTTGACGTTGTTGATCATCAGGGGGATCAGCTTCTCCGGGAACTGGTAGGGGCCGTAGTTGTTGGAGCAGCGGGTGATGTTCACCGGCATGCCGTAGGTGTCGTGGAACGCCATAACGAACATATCGGCACTGGCCTTGGAGGAAGAATAGGGGCTGTGGGGGCACAGCGGGGTGGTCTCCATGAAGTAGCCATCGGCACCCAGAGCGCCGTACACCTCATCGGTGGACACCTGCAGGTACTTCTTGCCTTCCTTCCAGGTCTTGGCATCGGCATCGTACCAAGCTTCCTTGGCGCGCTGCAGCAGGTTGACGGTGCCCATCACGTTGCTCTGCACAAAGATCTCGGGGTTCTTGATGGAGCGGTCCACATGGCTCTCGGCGGCAAAGTTGATGACGTAGTCGAAATCGTACTTTGCAAACAGGCTCTCCACAAGCTCCTTGTCGCAGATATCGCCCTGCACGAACACATGGCGGGGGTCGCCCTCCACGTCCTTCAGGTTTTCCAGATTGCCGGCGTAGGTCAGCTTATCCAGGTTGACCAGCAGGATCTCCGGGTACTTCTTGAGCATATAGTGCACAAAGTTGGAACCAATAAAACCGGCGCAGCCGGTGATCAGATAGGTTTTCATATCTCGCAATTCCTCTTTATCTCAATCTCAGTCTTTCATTCCGTTGTCGCCGTCCCAGTGGGTGAAGAAGCAGGCCAGGGCATCCTTCCAGTCACGCACATCGTTGCCCACGGTGCAGCGCAGCATCCGGTTGTCCAGGGCGCTCCACTTGGGGCGGTCGGCGCTGTCCGGGTGCTTTGCCTTGTACTCTTCGCTGGTGCAGGGAGCCACGGTGGCATCCACACCGGACAGGCGGATGATCTCGGATGCAAAGTCGTACCAGGAGCACACACCCTCGCCGGTGCAGTGATACAGGCCGTACTCGTGGGTCACGCACAGCTGCAGGATCTCGTGGGCCAGATCCACCGCGTTGGTGGGGTTGCCGCACTGGTCATTGACCACTTCCAGCTTGCCGAACTTCTTGCCGGCGTTCACAATGGTTTTGACAAAGTTCTTGCCGTAGTAGCTGTACAGCCATGCCGTGCGCACAATGAAGTGGCGGTGGCAGAACTGCTCCACATACTTTTCGCCCATGAGCTTGGTGGAACCATAAGCGCTGATGGGACCGGGAATGGTGGCCTCGTCCTGCGGGATGCCGCCGTTCTCGCGGCCGGAGAACACATAATCGGTGGACACGTGCACCAGCCGGGCACCGGTTTTTTCGGCTGCCTGAGCCAGGTTGCGGGGGCCAAGAGCATTTGCCTTGAAAGCCGCATCGTGGTTCACCTCGCAGCCGTCCACATTGGTGTAGGCCGCGCAGTTGATGATCACATCCGGGCGGTTGCGGCGGATGAATTCATCCACCATTCTATAGTTGGAGATATCCAGTTCCGGCAGGTCCACCGGCAGAACGGTGGCGTTCAGCAGCTTTTCGGGGATGGGGCCGATCTCACTGCGGCCTTCCCGCAGCTGCTTGAGGATCTCGGTGCCCAGCTGCCCCTTGCAGCCAGTAACAATGATTTTCATGCTGTGCCTCTTCCATTTATTTTCAGTATTTCAGCTTGCCATCGGCCACATTCTTCAGATGCTGGCCGTAGGGGCTCTTACCATAGCGCTCAGCGCTTGCCAGCAGGGTCTCGCGGTCGATCCAACCGTATTTGAAGGCGATCTCCTCCGGGGCGCTGATCTTGATGCCCTGGCGCTTTTCGATCATGCGCACAAAATCGGCTGCTTCCACCAGGCTGTCCATGGTGCCGGTGTCCAGCCAGGCAAAGCCGCGGCCCAGCAGCTGCACATCCAGCTCGTCCTTTTTCAGGTACATGTCGTTCAGGGTGGTGATCTCCAGCTCACCGCGGGCGGAAGGCTTGACCTGCTTTGCCATCTGCACCACTTCCTTGTTGTAGAAATACAGGCCGGTGATGGCGTAGTTGCTCTTGGGGTGCTGGGGCTTTTCTTCCACGCTCAGCACCTTGCCGTCCTTGTCAAACTCCACAATGCCAAAGCGCTCGGGGTCCTGCACATAGTAGCCGAACACGGTGCAGCGGCCCTTGTTCTCTGCGTTAGCCGCAGCGGTTTTGAGGATCTTGGAAAACCCGTTGCCGTAAAAAATGTTATCGCCCAGGATCATGGCGCAGCAGTCATCGCCAATGAACTCTTCACCCAGGATAAAGGCCTGTGCCAGGCCGTCCGGCGAAGGCTGGACCTTGTACTGCAGATGGATGCCGTACTGGCTGCCATCTCCCAGCAGGGCCTCAAAGCGGGGCGTATCGGTGGGGGTGGAAATGATCAGGATATCCTGGATGCCCGCCAGCATCAGGGTGGACAGAGGATAGTAGATCATCGGCTTGTCGTAGACCGGCAGCAGCTGTTTGCTGGTGACCATGGTCAGCGGGTAAAGCCGTGTGCCGGCGCCGCCGGCGAGAATAATGCCTTTCATAGTTGTGCACTCCTTTAAAAAATATTGAAAAGTTGTGCAGCTGTACGCCGCCCCAGTGCAGACCACCCGAGCAGCGTATGGATTCAAAGCGGAGCTGCGTCCGCTGTCAACAATTTCAGGGCTGCTCCCTGCCCAAACCGGCAAAATGGGATAACAGTTCACTTTATTTTACTATCAATTCACACAAAAAGCAAGAGGTGGAAAAGGCAGAAAGCGGCGTGCCGCGCTCCGCGGGGAATGTTTCTGCTTGCCGCAAGTGGGCAGGGACGCTCCGCTGGGCCAGAGGCAGGGAGGGGTGTTCCGACTCCCCCCTCCCTACCTCTGGACTCCACCCACCCCGCAACGGGCCAAGGGCTGCTCGCCCTTGACAATCCTAAAGAAGAAGTCGAAGCACAAAAAAGCTAGCGCTGCGCCAGTCGGCGCTATCGCTTTAACG
>CAKTGS010000151.1 GCA_934561485.1 uncultured Faecalibacterium sp. | reverse complement strand
ACGCATCCGATGGGCAGGACGTCCCCACGGCAGAGCAAAAAAGCGCCAAACAGTGGCACAAGAATATTGCCACCCTCTGCACCATCATGGGTGCCGTTTTCCTGTTTGCCGGGGTGATGGATACAGTGGATATCATCGGTGCATGGCAGGTGCTGCCCGACCCCGGGGAGTTGTTTTCCGATATCGTCATGGCCATTGGCGGCGGCGGTGCGCTGCTGACCGGCCTGCGGATGAATCGTACCCATAAGCTGGAGCGGCTGTTGGACAAGGTGGTGGGCGACCGGGACAACATCCCTCTGCCGGAATTATTTGCCGCTGCCGGGGTGGACGCTGCCCGGGGACGCACTGCGGTGAAAAGCGCCATCGAGCACGGATACTTCGGCGCGGACGCCTATATTGACAACCGCACCGACACACTGGTGGTGCGGGGCGCGGCACCGCAGCCGAAAAAGCCCGCACCCGCTCCGGCACCTAAAGCTCAGCCCTCCGCAGAGGACGAGTACGCTGCCCTGCTGCGCCAGCTGCGGGAGGTGAACAATGCCATCCCCGACCCGGTGATGTCCGCCAAGATCAGCCGACTGGAAACCGTGAGCGCCCGCATCTTTGCGCTGGCGCAGAAAGACCCAGACAAAAAAGCGCAGCTGCAAAAGTTTATGAACTACTACCTGCCCACCGCCCTCAAGCTGCTGAACACTTACGCCAGCCTTGCGGCGCAGGAAGTGGACGGTGCCAACATCAGCGAGGCAAAGCACAGCATTGAGCGCAGCATGGATCTGCTGATTTCCGCCTTTGAAAACCAGCTGGACAAACTGTTCCAGGCCGATGCGCTGGACGTTTCCACCGACATTGCCGCGTTGGAAGGAATGCTGAATATGGACGGCCTGACCGGAAACGAATTTACAAAATAACCCTCTCAGGCTCACGTTGTTCGCCAGCTCCCCCGAAAGGGGGAGTTTTTTTTTTGCATTTAAAAAAGGAGCTGTTGCACATCGTTTTAACCGAAAGTGCAGCAATCCCCGGCATCGCACAGCGATGACTGAGAGGTTTTCCCTCATTTTTATTGATTCACCCGCGCCCGATACTCCGTAGGGGTACAGCCCCGCTCGGCGCGGAACACCCGGGCAAAATAGCTCATATCCTCAAAACCGCACTCCGCTCCGATCTGTGCAACAGACTTATCCGTCTGTTCCAGCAGGGTGGCGGCGTGGCGGATGCGGTGCTGGCACAGGTATTCCTTAGGGGTAAGGTCCATCATGCGGCGGAAGCAGCGCAGGCACTCGCTGACGCTGATGGATGCACTGGCTGCGATCTGTGCTGTGGTAATGGGGTCCTCCCGGTGGAGGCGAATAAAGTCCACCATCTGTTTGATGCGCTCGGCATCCCGCAGTTCCTGCTCGGTAGGCGCGGGCGCGTGCTGTACACAATGCTCCTTGAGCAGGAAAAGAATGTTGGAAAGCGCTGCCCGTACCGCAAACTCATAGCCCGGCTGTTTTTCCGGCCAGAGATGCGCTATACGCTGCATCTCCGCCAGGATCTGCCGCTCCCATTCTGTTTCGCCCAGCAGCGGCACACAGCGGCACTCCGGGGCTGTGATCAGCGGGCGGAGATATTTCTGCCAGAACACGCTGCCGGTGGCACCGCCCACCACGGAAGGGTGGAACACCAGCGAATCATGGTGTGTGATCGGTGTGTCCGGCGCTTTTTCCGAAGCGTGGAGCACCCCGCTGTTGACGAACATCCCCTGTCCGGTCTGCAGACGGAAGGTCTTGCCATCCGCCTGCATCAGCTCTGCGCCCCCGGTAACGACATCGATCTCAAATTCCGGGTGCCAATGCCATGGCACACCCGGGCAAAGCGTTTCCTGCGTGCGGTCCCATGCGCCCCACATCTCCACCGGAAACTCCGGTGTACCGATGGTCACCTGCTCCTGCCCATCTGCCCCTACAACGACCTGCCATACCCCGTTTTCATCTATCATGGCGATTTTCTCCTATTGATACAGTGAAATTTTGCTAACAGTTTTTCCTGTTTGGCTATATAATAGCATTGTACCAAGGATCTTGCAAGATGCTCCGGGCAATCAACATCATCGTATTTACCGTTCTGCACGGAGGAATTCGTTTTATGAAAAATTTCAAACTAACCCTTTGCGATGCACTTATTGAGCGGCTGGTGAACCTGGCTTCTCTGGAAGAAAACGCCCAGTTCCAGGGTGTCTACCTGGATACGCTGCACAAGGAAGTGCGCGTGCGCGACCAGCTGCGCCGCAGCTCTGCAGAGTATTCCGCGCATTCTTCTGTACGCCGTGCATCCGGCTGCTGCGTCCGGAACACCTGAGAAGCAGCACGCTGCCAAGCCATTCCCGGCTGTGCAGGTTTTGCCCCTGCACACGCCGTTCTTCTTACTTTTGATTGCAGAAAGCCGCACCGGATGCCGCCCGGGGCGGCTTTTTGCGTTGTACGGGTGCATTTCTCCATTTCAAACCCTCCCCCATTTTGGGCCGGACGCCGCGCATTTTGTTGTGATATTCGCCAACTGTTTTTCGGTTTCCAACCTGTTTTTATTTCAATTGATTTATTTTTTCAGCCCGGTGCCGGACCGACTTTTTGCAACATTTCATTGTTATGCAACAATAACACATGGTGTTTTCTCCTCAGATTTTATATTATAAGGTCAGAAGTATGCGGCACTGCTGTGTGCCGCAGTGTGAACCTGTTTTCATCCACTCAATACGCAAGAGGAGGACACACTTATGATGAAACCCATTTCTGCATGGAAGCAGGAGCTGGCTGGCGGCGCACTTGCCGCACGCCTGGCATCGCTTTACTGCTGCACTCCCGAAGAAACTCCCGCACAGGCTGCCCGTTATGAAGCCGTTCTGAACGGCCTGGATGTCACCTTTGGTGCACACACCGAGGCCGGGCTGTACAGCGCCCCGGGCCGCACCGAGATTGGCGGCAACCACACTGACCATCAGCATGGCCGCGTGCTGGCCGGCAG
>CAKTGS010000150.1 GCA_934561485.1 uncultured Faecalibacterium sp. | reverse complement strand
ATCCCGGCCTTTGGCCCGGACAAGGCCGCTGCCCGCATCGAGGCTTCCAAGGTGTTCTCCAAGGACCTGATGAAGAAATACGGCATCCCCACGGCAAAGTACGAGACCTTTGACGACCCCGCCAAGGTTATGGAGTACATCAAGGCCGAGGGCAAGTACCCGGTGGTCATCAAGGCGGACGGCCTGGCCCTGGGCAAGGGTGTGCTGATCTGCGAGGATGAGCAGCAGGCTGCCGATGGCGTCAAGGAGATCATGCTGGACAAAAAGTTCGGCGCTTCCGGCAACCACGTGGTGGTGGAAGAGTTCCTCACCGGGCCGGAGGTCAGCGTGCTGAGCTTTACGGACGGCAAGGTGGTCAAGCCCATGGTGTCCAGCATGGACCACAAGCGTGCCAACGACCACGACACCGGCCTGAACACCGGCGGCATGGGCACCGTGGCTCCCAACCCCTATTACACGCCGGAGATCGCCGCCGAGTGCATGGAGAAGATCTTCCTGCCCACCATCCACGCCATGAACGCCGAGGGCTGCCCCTTCAAGGGCTGCCTGTACTTCGGCCTGATGCTCACCCCGGACGGCCCCAAGGTCATCGAGTACAACTGCCGCTTCGGCGACCCCGAGACCCAGGTGGTGCTGCCCCTGCTGGAAGGGGACCTGCTGCACATCATGGAGGCCTGCACCAACGGTACGCTGGCGGATGAGGACGTGAAGTTCTCGGACGGTGCGGCGGCCTGCGTCATTCTGGCTTCCGGCGGCTACCCCGTGGCTTACGAGAAGGGCAAGCCCATCTCCGGCCTTGTGGACGGCCAGCTGCCCGGTGAAGAAAACGTGACGGTGTACCACTCCGGCACAGCCCTGACCGAGGACGGCACCCTGGTGACCAACGGCGGCCGCGTGCTGGGCGTTACCGCCACCGGCCCGCGCCTGACCAATGCGCTGACCCATGCTTACGAAGCAGCGGAGAAGATCCACTTTGACAAGCTGCACAAGCGCAGTGACATCGGCCTGCGGGCACTGAAAGCACTGGCAGAGAAGCAGTAATTAGGAAAAGCACCCTCATCAGCCGCCTGCGGCGACAGCTTCCCCCGACTGGGGAAAGCCATTTCCGTCAGATGACGCTGCTGAAGCCTTCCCCCGGTCGGGGGAAGGTGGCGAGCCTGCGAGCCGGATGAGGGCGCATCTTCAGAAGAATTGAATCATAAGGGGGAACCTACCCAATGGTCTATCGTATTTATGTGGAAAAAAAGCCCGGCTTTGATGTCGAGGCAAATGGTCTGAAAAACGAGCTGGTGTCGCTGCTGGGCATCCAGTCGCTGGCCGGCCTGCGCCTGCTGAACCGCTACGATGTGGAAGGCATTGACGAAGGTCTGTTCAACCAGTGCGTCAACACCGTGTTCAGCGAGCCGCCGGTGGATAACACCTATGCGGAGCTGCCGGAGCACGAAGGCACGGCCTTTGCTGTGGAATACCTGCCCGGCCAGTTCGACCAGCGTGCCGATTCTGCTGCCGAGTGCATCCAGCTCATCAGCCAGGGCGAGCGCCCGCTGGTGCGCTCTGCCCGGGTCTACCTGCTGGAAGGTGCCCTGACCGAAGAACAGATCGCCGAGATCAAGAAGTATGTCATCAACCCGGTAGAAGCCCGCGAAGCTTCGCTGGAAACCAAGGCCACCCTGAAGATGGACTACCCCGTGCCCACCGCCGTGGCGGTGCTGGAGGGCTTCAACCAGCTGGACGAAGAGGGCCTGAAAAAGTTCATGGACGAAAAGGGCCTGGCGATGGACCTGGGCGACATCAAGTTCTGCCAGGAGTATTTCCGTTCCGAGCAGCGTGATCCCACCATCACCGAGATCCGGATGATCGACACCTACTGGTCCGACCACTGCCGCCACACCACGTTCGGCACCATTCTGGACGATGTGCAGATCGATGACGAAGTGGTGCAGGCTGCCTTTGACCGATACATGGCCATGCGCAAGGACCTGGGCCGCGAGAACAAGCCCCGCTGCATGATGGACCTGGCCACCATCGGTGCCAAGGAACTGAAAAAGCAGGGCATCCTGAAAAATCTGGACGAGTCCGAGGAGATCAACGCCTGTACCGTGAAGATCAAGTGCGATGTGAACGGCAAGGATGAGGACTGGCTGTTCCTGTTCAAGAACGAGACCCACAACCACCCCACCGAGATCGAACCCTTCGGCGGCGCGGCTACCTGCATCGGCGGTGCCATCCGCGACCCGCTGTCCGGCCGCAGCTATGTGTATCAGGCCATGCGCGTGACCGGCGCAGGCGACCCGCTGGTGCCCGTGAGCGAGACGCTGCCCGGCAAGCTGCCCCAGCGCAAGCTGGTGACCACTGCCGCCGCCGGTTATTCTTCCTACGGCAACCAGATCGGTCTGGCCACCGGCCAGGTGGATGAGATCTACCACCCCGGCTACGTGGCAAAGCGCATGGAGATCGGCGCGGTGGTGGGCGCCACTCCGGCTTCCCATGTGCGCCGCGAGTGCCCCGCCCCCGGCGATGTGATCGTGCTGCTGGGCGGCCGCACCGGCCGTGACGGCATCGGCGGTGCCACCGGCTCCTCCAAGGCTCACAAGCTGGACAGCCTGGAGCACTGCGGTGCCGAGGTGCAGAAGGGCAATGCCCCCATCGAGCGCAAGCTGCAGCGTCTGTTCCGCCGTGAGGACGCCTGCAAGATGATCAAGCGCTGCAACGACTTTGGTGCAGGCGGCGTTTCCGTTGCCATTGGTGAGCTGGCAGACGGCCTGTACATCGACCTGAACAAGGTCACCAAGAAGTATGACGGCCTGGACGGCACCGAGCTGGCCATCAGCGAGAGCCAGGAGCGCATGGCCGTGGCCCTTGCCCCCGAGGATGTGGACAAGTTCATTGCCATTGCCACCGAGGAAAACCTGGAAGCTACTCCTGTGGCCAGGGTCACCGAGGAAAAGCGCCTGAACATGGTGTGGAACGGCGTGTCCATCGTGAACATCAGCCGCGAGTTCCTGAACT
>CAKTGS010000149.1 GCA_934561485.1 uncultured Faecalibacterium sp. | reverse complement strand
GGGAAGCACACCACAAAGAAGATCAGGCCGCAGACGATGTAGGCCGGTGCGTAAGCACCGCCGGTGGAAGCACCGGTCACAAAGCTGTAGGTCACACTGATGAGGTCTGCGCCGCCCACAATGTACAGGCAGGAGGTGTTCTTGAACAGGTTGACCACCTGGTTCACCATGGGAGGAAGCATGACCGGGATGCTCTGGGGAAGAATGATGTAGCCCATCCGCTGCAGATAGTTGAAGCCCTGTGCCTGTGCAGCCTCAAACTGGCCCTTGGGTACCGACTCAATGGCCGCGCGGACGACCTCGCCCATATAAGCACCGGTGTAAACGCCCAGTGCAATGATACCGGTGCGGATGACGCCCAAGCTCAAACCCGCAAAGGCCAGCGCGTAGTACAAAAAGCACAGCTGCAGCAGCAGCGGCGTGTTCTGGATGAACTCCACATACACCCGGGCAATGAACTTGAGCGGCTTTTTGCCGCTGGTGGCCATCAGACCGATGACTGCGCCAATGATAAAGGCCAGCACCAGCGCACTGAACGCCGTCAGCAGCGTGTTGCCCAGACCCAGCAGAAAACTTTCCCGGTGATTCCACACCGTTGCCCATGCGTCCCACGAAAACAGACCAGACATGGCGAACTCCCCTTTCCTACAGACCCTTTTGCTCTAAAACAGGATTTAATCCAAACCGTTGTCCTTGATGAGGCCATCAATGGTGCCGTCTGCCAGCCAGCCGGTCACCAGCTCATCGCACAAGGCGGAGAAGCCGCTGTCCTTCTTGGTAGCCACGCCGTACTCCTGCGGGCTGAACTCGGCATCAATGTAGCTGCGGCCCTCGGTCTTGTAGATAGCCAGAATGGACTTATCCACGCAGAAGCCGTTCACTTCGCCTGCGCTCAGTGCGGTGCTGATGGCGGGATAATCATCGTACTGACGGAAGGAAATGCCGTCCTTCCAGGTGTCGGCGTTGAAGGTGTCGGCATTGAAGCCCTCGCCGGTAATAACGCCCTCATCGATCATCTCCTGCACCAGAGCACGGGCGGAGGTAGAACCGGAGGAAACGCCCACCACCTTATCCTTCAGGTCGGCCAGTGCCTTGATACCGGAGGAATCTTCCACCAGAACGCTGACGTAGTCGGTGTAGTAGGGGGTGGAGAAGTCCCAGCTCTTGCGGCGCTCCTCGGTGATGGTAAAAGTAGCCAGCACGCAGTCGATGTCGCCGGAGTCCAGCAGCTCACCGCGGGTAGCGGCGGTGACGGTGGTGAACTCCACGTCCACGCCCAGATGCTCTGCGATCATTTCGGCCAGGCTGTCTTCAAGGCCGGTGTATTCGCCGGTGAGGGTATCCTGGAAGCTGAAGCCCTTGACAGCGTTCTTCACGCCTACCTTCAGCACACCACGGTCCACGATGGCCTGCACGTCTGCGGACAGTGCTTCGGAAGAAGCAGCTGCGCTGCCGGATGCGGCAGAAGACGCCGTGGTAGAAGCAGCCGTGGAGCTGGACGAGCCGCCGCAGGCGGTCAGAGCGGTCAGTGCAAGGGCCGTGCCAGCGGCCTTAACGAAACTACGACGCGAGATCTTTTTCATAAGTATTCACTCCTCTATAAATTTTGCAGCCGGACGGCTTTCCCTTCCGTCCCTTCTGTGCTGCGCTATCAACAGCGGTGTGCCGCTCCTTTTGCGGCATCCCCCGCGATGACCTTTTTTACCGGATGATCTTGCCCAGGAACTGGCGCACACGCTCGTTCTTGGGGTTCGTGAAGAAGTGCTCCGGTGTGCCCTCTTCAATGATCTGGCCGTCTGCCATGAACACTACGCGGTCGGCCACCTGACGGGCAAAGCCCATCTCATGGGTAACGACCACCATGGTGATGTTCTTCTCGTGGGCCAGATTCACCATGACGTCCAGCACTTCCTGAATGGTCTCCGGGTCCAGCGCACTGGTAGGTTCGTCAAACAGGATGATCTTGGTCTGCGCACACAGCGCCCGTGCAATGGCAATGCGCTGCTGCTGTCCACCGGAAAGCTGTGAGGGATAAACATTCGCCTTGTCCCGCAGGCCAACCACTTGCAGATAGTGGTACGCCAATTCCTCGGCTTCCTGCTTTGTCTTGTGGTGCAGCTTCATGGGCGCGAGGGTCAGGTTTTTCAGCACGGTCATGTGGGGGTAGAGATTGAACTGCTGAAACACCATGCTGGTGGTCTCCCGCACCAGCTTTGTTTTGTTCTTGCTGGTCAACTCCTGCCCATCGATGTAAACATGGCCGCTGGTGGGCTCCTCCAGAAAATTCATGCAGCGCACCGTGGTGGACTTGCCTGAACCGGACGGCCCGATGATCACCAGCTTTTCGCCCTCGGCGACCTCGAGGTTGACGTCCTTCAGAACGTGCAGATCACCGAAGTATTTCTCCACATGTTCCAGCTTGATCACTGTGCATTCCCCTTTTCCCGTTTCGTCTTGTCCCCGGAGCCGCTCTGCCCCGCAGGATAACAAAAAGGCGCTCGGTGATCTATCACCAAGCGCCTTTGCCTTTTGATGCTTAAAGTATAGCGTTTTCCGTTATTGCTTTCAATCCGAAAATTGCAACAACTTTTTGCCTCTGTATTTTCTTGTTTTGTAAAGTTATACAAAGTCCTTTCTTGATTTTTGTCAAAATTAAAAGTCACGCGCCCCAATCCATTTTTGAGCCGTTTTGGCCTCGAAAAGGTTCCGGGTTTTGTGCATTGTTTTTTCAGAGAGCAATTTTGCAACAGTCTCCAGTGACAAAACGGTCTTGCGCAGCAAGATGGAGGGGTCTCGCTCCGTCAAGTTCCGTTTTTATACAAAGGAAAGCAGGCCGTGCAAACCTTGCGCAGAAAAGCCCTCGATTCGGGCAGCCGTGCAAACGGTGTGCAGAAAGTGTGCAGCCGCTTTCCTACATAGAAAAAGAGCGTCAAATCTTACGATTCAACGCTCTTTTATTGGTGCACCTCGCGCACTCATATCCGAACTTTTCTCCGCTTTCACGGCTTCCCCGAAAGCGACCGTTTCCGTACCT
>CAKTGS010000148.1 GCA_934561485.1 uncultured Faecalibacterium sp. | reverse complement strand
GTGGAGCAGGTGTGCGCCGAGCAGGGCGTGCCCTGCGTGCTGAGCGAGGTGTTCGCCAAGGGCGGCGAGGGCGGCAAGGCTCTGGCCGAGAAGGTACTGGAAGTGATGGAGGACCGTCCCATCCAGTACACCTACCCGCTGGACATGCCCCTGAAGGACAAGATCAACGCCATTGCCACCAAGATCTACCGCGCCGACGGCGTGAACTACAGCGCCGCCGCCAGCAAGACGCTGGCCGAGCTGACCGAGATGGGCTATGGCAATCTGCCCGTGTGCATTGCCAAGACCCAGTACAGCTTCAGCGACAACGCCAAGCTCACCGGTGCCCCCACCGGCTTTACCATGGAGGTGCGTGAGGTGCGTCTGGCCGCCGGTGCCGGTTTTGTGGTGGTGATCTGCGGCAACATCATGACCATGCCCGGCCTGCCCAAAAAGCCCGCCGCCGTGGGCATTGATGTGGACGCTGACGGCAAGATCACCGGACTGTTCTGATCTTTCTTTTAAGTACAGCAAAGGGGCTGTTGCACAAGCGACAGCCCCTTTGCTGTACGAATAGGCGTAAGGATCAAGCAGTATCAATCCCCAAAACAAAAGCATGTGCAGCAAATTTTCGATGGATTTGTGATGCACATGCTTTTTTGAATTGTTTGATTATACGTTTGATTTTGAAAACAGCTTCTGCACTTTCGGCTGAAACGATGTGCAACAGCCCCTTTTTTGTAACAGTTGGCTGATGGATTTGACCTGTGTCCCGGCAGCTTTAACCAACCGTATGGCTGCGCAGGTAATCCACCCAGACGGCATAGCCCTCCGGCTGGATGTGGTAACCATCCGGCTGGGCATACTCGGCTTTCAGGTCACCGTTTTCGTCCGCCAGCACCTCCCACAGGTTGAGGAAATAGCAGTTCTTTTCCAGCGCAATGGCCGCCAGCTCATTGTTGATTTTGCACAGGCGGTCCCGGTTCAGGCCCTCGTGGTTCTTCTGGGCGGCTACCTCCGGCCGCACCGGCGTAATGGACTGCACATAGATGTCCGCATTCGGCAGTGCCTGGGCGACCATGTCCAGCATCAGGCGGTAATAGTTCAGAAAGCTGGTGTAGTCGGTGTCGCGCACCAGCACATTGGTGCCCAACAGAATGTACACCGCCTTGGGCTGCTGGGCTGTCAGCGCTTCCAGCGGCACCTCGGCCACGCCGTCTGCCCGCTTGCAGCTGGTGCCGTTGACAATGGCGTTCGGCCCCACGCCGCGGTAGGCACAGAACATGGCGTTCGGCAGGCCGCTGTCGTACATCTGCATTCCCTGGGTCAGGCTGTCGCCCACAAAGCTCACCTGCGTAAACCACGCTTTGTCCACTGCCTGCGTTTCCGGCAAAGCCGCCATGCGGAAATCCAGTGCGGTCTCGGTGCTGTCGGCCAGCTTCTGCACACTCAGCTGCCGTACCGCCGGGTAATTCACCGTGTTCCAGGTATTGTCCTGGGTCACCTCGTGCAGGATCGTGTTTTCCCGCAGAGCCGCAGGGGCGCGGTCCCGGTGCAGCGTTTTCCACAGCACACCGATGGCCCCCAGCAGCACCAGCAGCAGCAAAAGTCCTGCCGCCATAAACCGCCTGCGCCAGCGCCGGTGCAGCACCCTGCGCCGGTATTCCTGATAATCTGCCATCCGGTATTCCCTCCTGCTTTGTGCACTGCCGCACAGTTTTCTGCTTCTAGTATAACATATCTGCCCGCAACAGCAAGGGGAAATCTTGCCCGGACGGGCAGTTTTTATCTGCACGCTGCCGCGTTCTTTTTGCACAAAACATGCCCCGCCTGTGCAAAAGATTCCATTTACACCCGGCAAATGCTTGCATCCGGGATTGCATCTGTGTTATACTAGATTGAAACAAAAAACGATAGGGAGGCTTTTACAATGGCATTTACTCCAAAACTGATGTATAAAGGCAAACCCCTCGTCCGCAAGGACAACGAGCTGTACTACGGCCGTATGACCGACCCTTATGTGCTTTATCTCCAGATCCTGACCACCACCCCTGTGGGCGAACAGCAGGTAGCAGATAAGGTACACCTGATGCTGCTCTCTACCGATACCTCCAAGGCTCCGCAGGACCGCGTGGCACGCCAGGCCACCAGGCATGGCCTGTACACCGCGCTGGATATCGGCAGTATCTGGCTGCAGAAGGCAAACGCACAGTAACCCTCTCAGGCTCACTTTGTTCGTCAGCTCCCCCGAAAGGGGGAGCTTTTTGCATCTTATAAACAACCGGCGAAAGCGCTCCTCTCGGGAGAGCCGGCACAGCGCAAGCCGTGGCTGAGAGGGTTATACAGCAGAAAAGGACGTGCATCCTCAAAGACGCACGTCCTTTTTGCTTTCGTTCCGGGAATATTTTTACTCCTCGGTCACTTCAAAGTCCAGGGGCTTGCCGCAGTTGGGGCACTTCGGCTCACCGTCCAGCAGCTCGTCCTCTTCAAACACAGCGGTGGTGCCGCAGGCCGGGCAGGTCACTTCGTACTGGGCAGGGCCATCGGCTTCTTCCTCGGTGTCATCGCCTTCCAGCGCCACCTCAAAGGTCACGCCGCAGTGGGCACAGTTGGCTTCCCCGGCGTCCAGATCATCCTCGCTGACGTAAACAGTCTCGCCGCAGTTGGGGCAGGCCACCTCATAGAACGGCTCGCTGGCAATGTCGTCATCGTTGGCATCGTCCTCGTCCGAAGCATCCTCATCGTCCGAAGCATCCTCATCGGCATCCTCTGCGTCCGGGTCCTCTTCGTCCTCTTCCTCGTACAGGTCTGCTTCCAGGTCCTCCAGCTCATCGCTCAGGTCGTTGATCTGATCGTATGCGCGGGACAGGTCCTCGTCCAGGCCCTCCACGGCTTCGGCCATTTCGCCCAGCAGTGCGGCCATGGCCTTGATGACCTTGCCTTCCTTGGTGGACTCATCCACGCCCAGGCCTTCCACAAGGCCCTGCAGATACGCTGCCCTTTTGCTCAGTTCCATACGGTTGCCCTCCTTGTTGTTTGAAAAAAACCGGGCAAACGGT
>CAKTGS010000147.1 GCA_934561485.1 uncultured Faecalibacterium sp. | reverse complement strand
GTGTTGGGGTTCACAAGGCCCACCGGGCGCAGGGGGCCGAACCGCATGGTATCGGCACCCCGGGCAGCCATGATCTCAATGGGCATGCAGCCTTCGTACACGGTCACCGTGTCGGCCTTTTTGCCGTGAGCATCCGGGTCTGGTTTGGCGCTCTGCTCGGCCCCGGTATCAAAGTCGTGCAGAGGGGCACGCTCGGCAGAAGCCAGCGCCTCGTGGAAGGCCTCGTACTCGGCCTTGTTGAAGGGGCAGTTCAGGTAGTCGGCCTCGCCCCGGCCATAGCGGGAAGCGGCAAACACCTTGTTGTAGTCCAGGCTTTCGGCGGTGACGATGGGGGCCACGGCATCGTAGAAATGCAGCCGCTCGTCCCCGGTCAAGGCCCCGATCTCATCTGCCAGTGCGCCGTCCGTCAGGGGGCCGGTGGCCACCAGGATGGGAGCGCTCTCGTCAATGTGCTCCACCTGCTGGCGGTGCACGGTGATGTTGGGGCATTCCTCCACCATGCGGGTCACTTCGGCACTGAAAGCATCGCGGTCCACTGCCAGTGCGCCACCGGCGGCCACGCGGGCCGTTTCGGCAGCCTGCAGCAGACGGCTGCCCATGCGGCGCATCTCTTCTTTCAGCAGGCCGGAAGCAGAGTCCAGCCGCTCGGCTTTCAGGCTGTTGGAGCAGATCAGCTCCGCAAAGCCTGCGCTCTTGTGGGCGGGAGAAAAGTGCACCGGCTTTTGCTCGTACAGGTCCACCTGTACGCCCTTGCCCGCCAGCCACAGGGCTGCTTCACAGCCTGCCAGACCCGCGCCCAGAATCGTTACATTGTAGTTCATATCTTATCCTTTAGCGTCCTCGCCCTCTCCGTCAGCGCTCACGCGCTGCCACCTCTCCCAAAGTGAGAGGCCTTGGCAGTCCCCGCAAAGTTCATGGTTTTGCCAAGGGCTCCCCCTTTGGGGGAGCTGTCACCGCAGGTGACTGAGAGGGCGAGCCCGTTCATCATTTTAATCCTTCTTCGGCACCGGCATCTCAAAGCCGCAGTCCTCTTTTGCACAGTAGAGCTTGCTGCCCTTGCGGAACAGAGTGCTGCCGCACTTTTCGCACTTGGTGGCCACCGGCATATCCCAGGTCATAAAATCGCAGTCCGGGTAGCGCTCGCAGCCGTAGTAGATGCGGCCCTTGGCGCTCTTGCGCTCCAGCAGGCGGCCCTTGCCGCACTTGGGGCAGATGCCGCCGGTGTCCTTGACCAGGCGCTTGGTGCCCCGGCACTCCGGGAAACCGCTGCAGGCCAGGAACTTGCCGTACTTGCCCACCTTGATCACCATGGGACGTCCGCACAGGTCGCACACCTCGCTGGAAGGCTCGTCCGGCACCTTGACTTTTTTGCCCTCCATATTCTTTTCGGCCTGTTCCAGACTGGAGGCAAAGCCCTGGTAGAAGTCGTCCACGGTCTTGTGCCAGTCGGCCTTGCCGCTTTCGATCTTATCCAGATTTTTTTCCATCTGGGCCGAGAAGTCTACGTCCACAATGTGGGGGAACTGCTCCAGCATCAGGCCGTCCACAGCCCGGCCCAGCAGGGTGGGCTTGAGCTTTTTCTGATCACGCTCTACATAGCCGCGGTCGATGATGGTGGTAATGATGGGCGCATAGGTGGAGGGGCGGCCGATGCCGTTTTCTTCCAGCGCCTTGATCAGGGTCGCTTCGGTGTAGCGGGCAGGCGGCTGGGTGAACTTCTGCTCACTCTTCAGGTCCTTGAGCTTCAGCACCTGGCCCTGTTCCAGCGGGGGCAGCGCGGTCTCCTTCTTTTCCTTTTCATCGGTGGCTTCCTCATACAGGGCGGTAAAGCCATCAAAGGTCACGGTGTAGCCGCTGGCCTTGAAGCGGTAGTCTGCCGCGCTCACGGTGACGGACACGGTATCCTGCTGGCAGTCCGCCATCTGGCTGGCCATAAAGCGGCTCCAGATCATGCGGTAGAGCTTGGCGGTATCGCCGCTGATGCTCTTGTCCACCTCGTCCGGCGTCAGGGACGGCACCGAGGGACGAATGGCCTCATGGGCATCCTGAGCGGCGGTAGCACTCTTGGTTTTCCACACACGCTTGTAGGGGCAGATATACTGTTCACCGTAGGCGTCCGCAATATACTCCTTGGCGGCAGCCACAGCTTCGTCCGAGATGCGCAGGCTATCGGTACGCATGTAGGTGATCAGACCCATGGTGCCATGGCCTGCAATGTCCACGCCTTCGTACAGGGTCTGGGCGGCGCGCATGGTGCGGGTGGCTGTAAAGCCCAGCCGGCGGGAAGCTTCCTGCTGCAGGGTACTGGTGATAAAAGCCGGGGTGGGCTGCTTGGCGCGCTTGCCTTTTTTCAGCTCTGCCACCACGTACTCGGCCCCTTCCAGGCCCTTTTCGATGGCGCGGGCCTCGGCTTCGTTTTTGGGCAGCAGCTTCTTGCCTTTGCTGTCGGATGCCAGGCGTGCGGTAAAGCTCTTGTGCCCGGCCCCCAGGGTAGCATCCACGTTCCAGTATTCGTCCGGCTTGAAGCTCTCGATCTCCTTTTCGCGGTCATCGATCAGCCGCACGGCCACGCTCTGCACACGACCGGCCGACAGGCCCCGGCGCACCTTGCGCCACAGGAAGGGGCTGAGTTTGTAGCCCACCAGGCGGTCCAGCACACGGCGGGCCTGCTGGGCATTGAACAGGTCCTCGTCAATGGCGCGGGGGTGGGCCATGCCCTCCTTCACACCTTTTTTGGTGATCTCGTCAAAGGTCACGCGGTTGGGCGCGTGGGGGTCCAGCCCCAGAATGTTGGCCAGATGCCAGCTGATGGCCTCGCCTTCACGGTCCGGGTCGGTTGCCAGCAGCACACCGTCTGCGTGTTTGGCCTTGCTCTTCAGCTCTTTGATGAGCTTTTCCTTGCCTTTGATGCTGATGTACTGCGGCGCATAGCCGTGCTCCACATCAATGCCCAGCTGGGACGCGGGCAGGTCCCGGATATGACCCATGCTGGCGGTGACCTCGTAATCATCGCCCAGATATTTGCCAATGGTTTTCGCCTTTGCCGGCGACTCCACGATTACCAGTTTCGCCATTCGTGATTACTCCATTCGATTTCTTCTCTACAATTTTTATGCAAACGCACTGCGCACATTGCGCAGGCGGAACTCTCTTCTTTTTATTGTACCACAGCTGCAGGGCACTTTGCCAGCACAAATTCTGCCAGTCCACGGAAATCAATTTTTGCAGCTTGACCCAAAGCGAAAGCCTTCACCCCTTGGGGGGAAGGTGGCGCGTAGCGCCGGATG
>CAKTGS010000146.1 GCA_934561485.1 uncultured Faecalibacterium sp. | reverse complement strand
GCCTTGATGTACTCTGCACTTTCCAGTGCTTTTTCATAAAGATGTTCCATAGTGTATTCTCCTTTATTTTTATGTGAGAGGGTTAAACAAGATGGATCAGCAGCATATAGCAGAGCGTGCCCCAACAATTACGATTTTATGGGTACTTTAACATGCCTTGGCGAGAGTGTCAAGCTGATGCACAAAAACTTATGCAATGCGAAGGCTGCGGACAGTAATGGGGAAAGGCTTGCTGCCAGCCGGTTGGCAGTGTTGCAGGATCACAGGAACGCCAGACCTGCAGATCAGATGCGGTATGTACAGCTCATACGAGAACACTCGATTTCCACCTTCCGAAAATTGACAAGGTTTTCTCAATTTTAGTATACAGCCTCCGCCGGTGCGTGATATCCTGAGATCATTGAAAGCACTGATTCAAAAGGAGGCTGCTTATGTTCGACAAGCTATTCACGCCCATCACCATCAAGGACATGACCCTGCGCAACCGCATCATCATGCCTGCCATGGGCACCCGCTTTACTGAGGATCGTTTTGTAAACGAAAAGCACATTGCGTACCATGTCGCCCGCGCACGGGGCGGCAGCGCTCTGAATATCGTGGAGGTCTCCTCCGTCCACGCCCTCAGCGCCCCCAAGATGTTCCTCTCTATCGCAGAGGATAAGTACATCCCCAAGCTGAAGGAACTCACCGATGCCATCCATGCCGAGGGCGGCAAGGCAGGCATCCAGCTTTGGCAGGGCGGTCTGGCGGTCGGCATGGACCAGACGGCCATGATCCTGCTTTCCAGCGATACCGAGCTGGCCCCCGGCTTTACCGTTCCCGGCATCAGCAAGGAAATGATCGCCGAGGTGGTGGACTGCTACGGCAAGGCGGCTGCCCGTGCCGTGGCTGCCGGGTTCGACTGCATCGAGTTCCACTGCGCCCACAACTATCTGCCCCACTCCTTCCTGTCGGATGGCCTGAACCACCGCACCGATGCGTACGGCGGCAGCCTGGAGAACCGCGCCCGCTTCCCGCTGGAATGCATCCGCGCCATCCGCGCCGCCATGCCGGAGGGAATGCCCCTGTTCATGCGCATCGATGCACAGGATGACGGCTTTGGCGAGGCTGGTCTGACCGTGGAGGACACCATCACCTTCTGCAACTGGGCAAAGGATGCCGGTGTAGATGTGCTGGATGTTTCCCGTGGCAACATCGTCACCGCCGCCAGCAAGTACGAGGTGCCGCCGCTGGACCTGCCCCGGGGCTTCAACGTGGACAACGCCGCTCGTATCCGCAAAGGCACCGGGATGCTGACCATCGGCGTGGGCCGCATCAACGACCCCCAGCAGGCCGAGGACATTCTGGAAGCCGACAAGGTGGATATGGTGGTCATGGGCCGTGCCCAGCTGGCAGACCCGGATTTCTGCAACAAGTGCAAAGAGGGCCGGGTAGAGGACATCGACCGCTGCGTGGGCTGCAATCAGGGCTGCTTGGACGGCTTTGCCGACCTGAATATGCCCCACATCACCTGCCTGCGCAACCCCGCTATCGGACGTGAGACCGAGTGCGCCGCAGCCATGCAGCCTGCCCAGAGCCCCAAGACCATTCTGATCGCAGGCGGCGGCATTGCAGGCTTGGAAGCTGCCCGCACCCTGAAGCTGAAGGGACACGATCCCATCCTGTGCGAGGCAGGCGATGAGCTGGGTGGTCAGTTCGTGCTGGCAGGCAAGGCTCCCCGCAAGGAGGAGATGGAGGCTGCCATCCAGAGCATGGCTTCTCAGGTGCAGCGGATGGGCGTGGATGTCCGTCTGAACACCCCGGTCACCCCGGAGCTTATTGAGGAAATCAAGCCCGCTGCCGTGTTCAACTGCATCGGCGCAACGCCCCTGATCCCCAAGATCCCCGGCGCAGAGGGCGCACACGTTGCCAACAGCCATGATGTTCTGGCTGGTAAGGTCAAGCCCACCGGCAGGGTGGTGATCATCGGCGGCGGCATGGTGGGCATGGAGGTAGCTGAGCTGCTGACAGAGCAGGGCTGCACCGTCACCGATCTGGAAATGATGAAGGAATTCTGTGCCGATCTGGGCTCTGCCCGGAAGATCTGTGTCACCGAGAGCATCTATGCCCACGGCATCACGCCGGTGACCGAGGTGAAGGTCACCGAGATCCGCGAGGGCGCTGTTCTGGGCGAAAAGGACGGCAAGACCGTGGAATACCCCTGCGACTGGGCGGTGCTGGCCATCGGCAGCCGCAAACGGGATGGTGCTGCGCTGGAGGCCGCTTGCCGCAAGCTGGGCATCGGCTATCTGGCACTGGGCGATGCCGCCGGTGCCCGCCGTGCCATGAACGCTACCCGGGAGGCCTTTGATGCCGCCCTGCGGGTGGACGATGCCGTCTTTATGCAGGACATCATTGCGGGCCCCAAGACGGTCTTTGTCACCGGCGCTACCGGTACCATGGGTCAGGAGACCGTCAAGCAGCTGCTGGCCCGCAGCCCGCGCTTCAAGGTGCGTGTGCTGGCACGTCCCAGCGATAAAAACCGCGCCCTGCTGAAGAAAATGGCGCACCCCATGCTGGAAGTGGTCTGGGGCGATATGGCAGACCTTGCCTGCGTTCAGCGCTGCGTAGCTGGCGCAGACTATGTGCTGCACATCGGTGCCATGGTCTCCCCGGCGGCAGACAAGTACCCGGAAAAGACTCTGTACACCAACATCGGCTCCACCCTTGCCATCATCAAGGCCATTCAGGAGCAGCCCAACGCCGATGATATCCACCTGGTCTATGTGGGCACGGTGGCAGAGACCGGCGACCGGCAGTATCCAGTGCAGATGGGACGCTGCGGCGACCCCATCAACCCCTCCATCCACGATTACTACGCCATCAGCAAGGTGTTCAGCGAATTTGCCGTCTTTGAGAGCGGCCTGAAGCACTGGGTCTCCATCCGTCAGACCGGGCAGTACCCCACCAACGAGGGTGCGGGCGAGGAGCCCATCATCTTCCACCAGCCGCCCAACAACGTGCTGGAGTGGTCCACTTCCATCGAGAGCGGCATCTGCATGGCCAATATCTGCGAAAACTGGGTGCCGGAGAGCTTTTGGCGCAAGGCCTATAACCTCAGCTCCGGCAAGGGCTGGCGGTTTACCTGCTGGGAGTTCACCAACCTGATGATGGAGGGCATGGGCATGACCTTTGCCGATACCCAGGACCCCCGCCGGATGGCAAAATACAACTTCCACGGTCACTATTTCAGTGATGCAGACGCTTTGAACGACATCCTGCACTTCCGCTGCATCGACCCCAAGACCTACCAGCAGGGCATCGTGGACAGCATGAAGGCCATGATGCAGAACCCCATGATCGCCGCCATGATCCCCGG
>CAKTGS010000145.1 GCA_934561485.1 uncultured Faecalibacterium sp. | reverse complement strand
GCCAAGGAGCGCGCCCACATTCTGGAAGGCCTGAAAAAGGCCACCGACATCGTGGACGAGCTGATCGCCACCATCCGGGCCTGCAAGGGCGGCATGGCCGAGGCTAAGGCTGCCGTGATGGACACCTTTGGCTTTGACGACCCGCAGGCTGATGCCATCGTCAAGCTGCAGCTGGGCCGTCTGGCCGGTCTGGAAATCCTCAAGATCGAGGAAGAACTGGCCGGCCTGCACGCCAAGATCGAGGACTGGGAGGACATTCTGGCCAACGATGCCCGCGTTCTGGCCATCGTCAAGGAAGAGCTGCTGGACATGAAGAAGCGCTTTGGCGATGAGCGCCGCACCGAGATCCAGTCCGTCACCGGCGAGGTGGACATTGAGGACCTGATCGCCGAGGAGCAGTGCGTGTACACCCTGACCGAGGCTGGCTATATCAAGCGCCAGCTCAAGGCCACCTACCAGGCCCAGAAGCGCGGCGGCCGCGGTATTTCCGGCATGACCCGCAAGGAAGAGGACATCGTGCAGGAAATGTTCGTTGGTTCCACCCACGACTATGTGCTGTTCGTGACCGACAGGGGCCGCCTGTTCCGCATCAAGGGCTACACCATTGCCGAGGGCAGCCGCACCAGCAAGGGCGCCAACATCGTGAACCTGCTGCAGCTGGCCGAGGGCGAAAAGGTGACCAACATGATCTGTCAGAGCAAGGCAGCCGACACGGAGGGCGGCTTTGTGACCATGGTCACGAAGCAGGGCCTCATCAAGCGCACCCCGCTGGAGCAGTATGCCAACATCCGCAAGTCCGGACTGATCGGCATTGCCCTGAACGATGGCGACTCCATCGCCTGGACCCGCCTGACCAGCGGCCATGATATGCTCATTGTGGCTACCCGCAACGGCCAGGCCATCCGCTTCAACGAAGAAAACGTGCGCCCCATGGGCCGCAACGGCCACGGCGTGCGCGCCATCAAGCTGGCCGAAGGCGATGAAGTGGTGGGCGTGTGCATCTGCCGCGAGGGCGGCACGGTGCTCACCGTGACCGAAAACGGCAAGGGCCGCCGCTCTGACATTGACACCTACCGCATTACCGCCCGCGGCGGCAAGGGCATCCGCAACTACGATGTGAGCCGCGACAAGGTGGCCGCCGTGAAGATCGTGGACGATGTGGACGATGTGCTGCTGAGCAGCCAGGAGGGCATCATCATCCGCCTGCACGCCAACGAGATCCCGCTGCAGAGCCGCTACGGCTCCGGTGTGCGGGTGATGCGCCTGGGCGAGAACGACAAGGTGATGGTGCTGGCCCGCACCGACCACGATGACGAGGCCCAGACCGAGCAGATCGACACTTCGGAGACGGAAACCGAACCGACTGCCGAGCAGCTGGCCGCCATGGAAGCGGAGGACGCTGCCGCCGCTGCCGAAACGCCGGAAGCTGACACGGAAGAATAAGGCATCATAGGCCAGCGTTCCGGTAGCTTTCTCCTCGGACAGATACGGGTTGCGGCCCCCAGCATCCGCTTCGTGCCTTGAGCGGCTCTCGCGTCTTGCTGGCCGCTGCCCCAACAGCAGCTCCCTGTTTCCGCCGCAGGCGGCAGTCGCTGCCGTTGCAGGTCATTCCATCGCCCGCCCTATTGCCCTGCGGGCAACAGGGTCCCACCCCAGCGGACGGTCCTCGGAGAAACTCCCGGCCCACTGGCCAGGAAAAGTGCCTGAAAACCGGAAAACTTACGGCAAACACGCAAGTTTGTCTGGACTTCTCCATAAAATTGTGATAGGATAAACAAACAATCACAATACCCGTGGGGGAGTAGCAGGCGCTTTTGCAGGGCGCAGCAAGTCAACACAATGGCCGCTGGTTCCGGCCTGGCTTGCTTTCATTTGCGAGACTCATGTGTTTTTTGGCGTGGCAGATGCGCCCGGCACATGGAGTCAGTTTACTCAAAAACTTACCCGGTCCCGGACGTTGCACGCGCCCGGGACCGGGTTTTGTATTGCCCCAACATTCTGGTTTTGCAAACAGGAGGCAGACAATATGGAATGGAGTTTTGTGTTTTTCCTCAACAGCGCCCTGCTGGGTGTGGGCCTTGCAATGGATGCATTTTCGGTGTCCATGGCAAACGGTCTGCACGACCCCAAAATGGGCAAGGGCACCATGGTGAAAATTGCGGGTACCTTCGGCATTTTTCAGGCTGCAATGCCCATGATCGGCTGGGTGTGCGTGCATACCATCGTGGAGCTGTTCTCGTCCTTTGAGACCCTGATTCCGTGGATCGCGCTGGCGCTGCTGAGTTACATCGGCGGCAAGATGCTGCTGGACGGCATCCATGGCGAGGAGGCCGAGGAAGCTGCCGAGCTCAGCGCCGGGGCACTGTTCATGCAGGGTGTGGCCACCAGCATTGATGCGCTCTCCGTGGGCTTTACCATCTCGGAGTACGGTTGGCTGATGGCTCTTGCGGCCTCGCTGATCATTGCGGCGGTCACCTTCTTCATCTGCATGGCGGGCCTGCACATCGGCAAAAAGTTTGGCACCAAGCTCTCCGGCAAGGCATCCATCCTGGGCGGCGTCATCCTCATTGGCATCGGGCTGGAGATCTTCATCACTGGAGTGTTCTGAATATAACAAGCCCGGAGCGTCTGCGGACACTCCGGGCTTGTTATATCGTCTTTGTTCCCCGTGGAACAATGTTACACTATTTTACGTTCTCCGGCTCAAAAAAGTCGGCGTATTCCTGGGTCAGCTTGCTGCCAAGGCGGCGGATGCCGCCGTACAGGTGCCGCTCCATCAGCGGCTCAAAGGCGGCCAGGTCGCACCGCTCAATGGTGTTCAGCAGGTTGCGGTGGTCGGCGATCACCTCGTCCAGCCCGCCGCTGGTCATGGTGTCCAGCATCCGGAAGCGGCTGTAGTCGGCATGAGCGTTCTGCAGGGTGCTCCACAGGTACATTTTATCCATGGCGGCAAACCAGGTCTCGTGCAGCAGGCGGTCGGCCTCGTACAGGCGGTTGTAGTCCGGGGCTTCGGCCCGGGCAAGGGCTTCGTAAGTATCCACCCGGGTGCGGATCAGTGCCCGCTGTTCCGGGGTGCATTTGGGGGTAAAGTCCCGCAGGACCCGGGCTTCCACGGCGGTACGCTCGTAGATCAGCTCGTCCACGATGCGGCGGTTCAGCCGGGTAACGGTGGTGCCTTTGTATGGCACGATCTTCACCAGCCCGTTTTCCTGCAGCTTCTGCAGCACCACGCGGATCAAGGTGCGCGGCGCACCAAACCGGGTGCACAGCGGGTTTTCGCTCAGCAAGGAGCCGGGGCGAAGGGTCAGGTCAATGATCTCCCGCTCCAGCACCGCGTAGATCTCAGCATCAGTTTTGTATTGTTCCATCGTTTTCACCAAGGCGCGGCATCATTCCGCGAACAGATTCCAGGG
>CAKTGS010000144.1 GCA_934561485.1 uncultured Faecalibacterium sp. | reverse complement strand
CATCCGGCGCTACGCGCCACCTTCCCCCCAAGGGGTGAAGGCTTTCGCTTTGGGTCAAGCTGCAAAAATTGATTTCCATCGCGTCAACTGCATTCGGCTTGACAGCACGGCGGCAGAATTGCTACAATAAGCTGTATTACACAAAATGGGGGAACAGCATGAATATCACGGAACTGCGGTATCTTGTGGCCATTCGGAAGTGGGGGTCGGTGAGTGCAGCGGCAAAACAGCTGTACGCGGCCCAGCCCAATGTGAGCAAGGCCCTGAAAAATCTGGAAGAAGAATACGGCATCCGCATCTTTGAGCGGTCCTCTACCGGCATGCTCCCCACCGAGCAGGGGCGGCATTTCATCGAGCAGGCCCAGCGGGTGCTGCAGGAGGTGGACCGGCTGGACATGGACGCCCGCCAGAAGCAGGAAAGCTGCGCCGAGCTGCGGGTGGTGCTGCCCCATGCCACCTATGCTTCGTATGCGGCGGTGGATTTTCTGCAGCAGGCGGCCCAGAACGAGCAGCTGCGGGTGCACATCCGAGAGGGCGGCTCCATGGATGCGCTGGACTTTGTGCTGCGGCGGGGGTATCACCTGGCGCTGCTGCGCTACGCGGAAGAGGACGAGGACTACTACGCCCACTATTGTGCCCGCCGCGGCCTGCGCCGGGAGACCGTGATGGAGTTTGAGTACCGGCTGCTGGTGAACCGGGACAGCCCGCTGGCCCGGCACGAAGTGCACGACATTGAGGAGCTGAACCGCTACACCGAGATCCTGCACGATGATTTTCAGCTGCCGGGCGAAGAGGACAGCGGCCTGCGCTGGCACGTGAACGCAAACCGCCGCATCCATGTGTACGAGCGGTGCAGCCAGTTTTCCATCCTGCAAAGCCTGCCCACGGCCTATATGTGGGCTTCGCCCATGCCGCAGCGGGCGCTGGAACAGTACCACCTGGTGCTGAAGCGGTGCCCGGCCCAGCGCCAGCGCATGAAGGATGTGCTGGTGTATCCGGACAAGGGCAGCCTGCGTCCGGAAGAGCAGGAGTTTGTGCGCCTGCTGCACAAACAGGCAGAGCTGACCGTGAAATGAGCCGGAAGGGCGGCTAAGAACTGGTAAAAGTAAAAGAATCGGAACCGGGCCTCCGGCAAAGAAATTTGTACGGCAGCCGGGACGCGATGTGCGCCCTGGCTGCTTTTTTGTTGTTGTTTCGTGCAAAGAATACACGAAACGGCGGCAAAAAATCTTTGCTGCTATATGCCTTTTGATATGGCTGTATGCCGAAACGATATTGTTCATTTTATGAAAAATATGTTAACATGAGGGCAGAAAGTTGGCGGCGAAATTGGAAAAGATGGCATGACTTTCCAATTTCTCCGCAGCGAAAACCAAAAGGAGGTTTCTGATTATGATTAGCTTCTTACTTTGTTTGGCAATCCTGATCGTGGGCTATTTTGTCTACGGCAAGATCGTGGACAACACGTTTGGCCCGGACGACCGTGAAACGCCTGCTGTGCGCATCAACGATGGTGTGGACTACGTTGTAATGCCCCAGTGGAAACTGTTCCTCGTCCAGCTGCTGAACATTGCAGGCCTTGGCCCCATCTTTGGCGCCATGCAGGGTGCCCTGTGGGGGCCGGTGGTGTTCCTGTGGATCACCTTCGGCACCATCTTTGCCGGCGGCGTGCACGATTACTTCTCCGGCATGATGAGCGAGCGCAACGATGGCGCTTCCATTGCCGAGATCACCGGCAAGTACTTAGGCCCCGTGATGCAGAACGTGATGCGTGTGTTCTCCGTGGTGCTGCTGATCATGGTGGGCACCGTGTTTGCGGTCGGCCCCGCAGGCCTGATCGTGGAGCTGTGCAGCCAGAGCGGCGCTTCCGGCGTGCTCACCTCGCTGCTGTTCTGGCTCATCATCATCCTGGTGTACTACTTTATCGCAACCTTTATCTCCATTGACGCGGTCATCGGCAAGATCTACCCCGTGTTCGGCATCTGCCTGATCATCATGGCCATCGGCGTCATCTTCGGCATCTTCACCAACCCTGCTTATACCATCCCGGAGATCTGGGATCACTTCGGCAGTATGCACCCCTCCGGCACCCCGATCTGGAGCTTCATGTTCATCACGGTTGCCTGCGGTGCTATTTCCGGCTTCCACTCCACCCAGTCGCCTCTGATGGCTCGCTGCATGAAGAGTGAGAAGCAGGGCCACTTCGTGTTCTACGGTGCCATGGTGTGCGAGGGCGTCATCGCTCTGATCTGGGCCGCAGCCGGCTGCAGCCTGTACGAAGTGACCGGCGGCCTGAACACCGGTCTGGCACAGGCACTGGCCATGGGCCAGTCCAAGGCCATTTACGATGTGTGCTCCAAGACTATGGGCGGTGTGGGCATTGCACTTGCAATGGTTGGCGTTGTGGTGTGCCCCATCACCTCCGGCGATACCGCCTTCCGTTCTGCCCGCCTGACCCTGGCCGACTGGTTCAAGATCGATCAGGACAGCTACGCAAACCGCTTGAAGCTGTGCATCCCCGTGCTGGGCGTGGGCGCGTTCCTGGGCATCGGCAACGCACTGGGCTTCATCAACTACACCGTGATCTGGCGCTACTTCAGCTGGACCAACCAGACCCTGGCCATGATCGTGCTGTGGGCGGCTTCCATGTACCTGTTCAAGGAGAAGAAGAACTTCTGGATCACCGCAGTGCCTGCGACCTTCATGAGCGCAGTGTCCTCCACCTACTTCATTCTGGCTCCTGAGTGCCTGGGCGGCCTGCTGAACAGCAAGACCGCAGAGGGCGCTACCATCTACAATACCGCAGTGGCATACCCCGTTGGCATCATCTTTGCCATTGCCATGCTGGCGATCTTCCTCCATGCCACCAAGAAGAGCGCTGCAAAGGCCTGACAGCCTGAAATACGTCACAGATCCCTCTGCACCCCGCTGCCGCAGCACCTGCGGCGGCGGGGTGTTTTTTATACAAGGAATTGACGATTGCAGGAGAAAATCGGAATGAATTGAACAATGTGCACAAAAATGGGCTGCAAAGTTTGGCGGGGACGGAATTGACCGTTCCCGGAAAAGAACATTTGCCGCGTGGATAAGAAATTTTGCCGGAAGAACGTAAAAAATTCTTTGCTGCTATGCGGGAACAGTATGGGACCATATATTTTTTTATATAGGAAGTATACCGGAAAAATATTAACACGTTTATGAAAAAAGTGTTAACATGAAGCCAGAGATTGGTCAAAACTACCGGCAGGAACGGAAAAAGGCCGGTGGTTTGAAATCAAAAAGGAGGTTTCTGGTATGATTAGTTTCTTACTCTGTCTGGCGCTCTTGATCATCGGCTATTTTGTCTATGGCAAGATCGTGGACAACACGTTCGGCCCGGACGACCGTGAAACTCCTGCTGTGCGCATCAACGATGGCGTTGACTACGTTGTGATGCC
>CAKTGS010000143.1 GCA_934561485.1 uncultured Faecalibacterium sp. | reverse complement strand
GGTGCCTCCCGGCTGTCGGCCTCCAAAAAGCTGGGGGCGTTGGCAGATGCAGCCGAAAAGCTGAACGCGCAGAAGGGCCTTTCGGTGGAGATGCTGGCAGACCTGACCCACCAGACCAAGAAAAAGGCGCTGAAAAAGCTGCGCAGCTACATCCATAAAGGCTGGCTGAATGCATGGCTGGACGATGACACCGAGACGCTCTACCTGACGGCGGAGGACTACCGCGCCGCCAAGGAGAAAGCCGCCGCTGCCGCCGTGCCGCCGCAGTCGGAAAAGGCGGAAACCGGCGAGGTTCCGCTCAATCTGGACACCGCCCGCCGCTTTGCCGCCGTGCTGGAAAAAGAACAGCAGTTCATGCAGGACGCACAGGCGCGGGAAGAGCTGGCGGCGATGTATAAGACCACTACCGCCATCTGCGACTGGCTGGAAGCGCACCCCGAAAGCCTGCCCAAAGCCCGCCGCTTTGCGGAATATTATATTCCCACCACCCTCAAGCTGCTGCACACCTACAACGATGTGCAGGGCCAGAAGGGGGAGAACGCAGAGAGCATCCGGCGGGACATTGCGGGCATTCTGCACACGCTGAACCAGGCCTACGATAACCTGTACGACAACCTGCTGTCGGATGTGGCCATGGATGTTTCCAGCGAGATCGCTGCCCTGCAGGGAATGCTGGCCAATGACGGCCTGACCGGGAGGGAGTTTGAATGAACTACCGTTCCTGGAAACTGAAAACACTGGACCGTGCTGCCGTCAAGGAGCTGGCGCAGGCTCTGGCAGAGCAGAGCACCGAAGAGCTGGAATATCAGGCGGCGGACGGGCAACCCTGGAGCGAGCAGAAGTATGCCGCGGCCCTGGCCGCCCAGCAGAAAGAAGCCGCCCTGCTGGCGGGCATTCTGGCGGCGCGGGGGATCACCGACCCAGCCGAAGCACGGACCCTGCTGGCCGGGGAAGAAGAGCTGAGCGCTCCGGAACTGCTCACCGATATGCAAAAAGCCTGCGAGCGCATCTGGCAGGCCATTGACAACGGCGAGATCATTGCCGTGTTCGGCGATTACGATGTGGACGGCGTGACCGCCACGGCCTTGCTGTATCAGCACCTCAAAGGCATGGGGGCTTCCGTCAAATGTATGCTGCCCAGCCGCGAAGGGGACGGCTACGGCCTTTCCAAAAAGGCGATCCAGTCCATGCACGACAAGGGCTGTCGGCTCATCGTGACCGTGGACAACGGCATTTCGGCGGTGGAAGAAGCCGATTTTGCCGCAGAGCTGGGCATGGACCTGATCATCACCGACCACCATCTGCCGCCGGAGACCCTGCCCAAGGCGGTTGCCGTGGTGGACCCCCGCCGCAAGGACGATACCAGTCCCTTCAAGGGTCTGTGCGGCGCGGGCGTGGCGTTTAAACTGTGTGCGGCGCTGGACGGCTGCCCGCCGGAAGAAATGCTGGACTACTGCGGCGACCTGGCCGCAGTGGGCACCGTGGCGGACGTGATGCCGCTGACCAGCGAAAACCGTACCCTGGTCAAGGCCGGCTTGCGGCAGCTGCAGAACACCGACCGCCCCGGGCTGGAAGCGCTGCTGGAAGAAGTGGGCCTGGCGGGCAAACCCATCACAGCAGAAAATATCAGCTACGCCATTGCGCCCCGCATCAATGCGGCAGGCCGCATGGACAGCGCGGTGACCGCCCTGCAGCTGGTGCTGTGCGAGGACCCGGACCGTGCCGAGGAGCTGGCCCATAAACTGGGCGAGATCAACGTCAAACGGCAGGAGATCGAGCTGCAGATCTTCAAGGCTGCGCAGGAGCTGCTGGAACAGCAGCCGGAACGCCTGGAGGACCGGGTGATCCTGCTGTGGGGCCGCGACTGGCACCCCGGTGTCATCGGCATTGTGGCGTCCCGCCTGGTGGAGCGCACCGGCCGCCCGGTGATCGTGGTGACAGTGGACGAGCACGGCGAGGGCAAGGGCAGCGGCCGCAGCGTGCAGGGCTTCAACCTGCATGCCTGCATCGGGGCCTGCGCCGACCTGCTCATCCGCTACGGCGGCCATGCCATGGCGGCCGGCCTTTCCGTCCGGGAAGAAAACCTGGAAGCACTGCGCCGCCGCCTGAACGAGTGGGCGGCCCGGGAGTGCCCGGTGCTGCATACCCCGCCGCTGACTTGTGATCTGTCCATTCATCTGGACAAGGTCACGGTGGAAAGCGTGCGCCGCCTGGAGCAGCTGGCCCCCTTTGGGGCCGAAAACCCCACCCCGGTGTTCTTGCTGGAGCACGCGGTGGTGGACGGTGTTTACCCGGTGTCGGAGGGCAGGCACAGCCGCCTGCGCCTGCGGCAGGGCAATGCCAGCCTGTATGCCGTGTGGTTCGGCATGACGCCGGAACAGCTGCCCTACGCCGTGGGCGATGTGGTGGATGCAGCACTGAATCTTTCGGTCTACGATGCTCCCCGGGGCGCACAGCTGTCGGGCCGCGTTCTGGACCTGCACCCGGCGGGTACGGGGCAGGAACTGGCAAAGCAGGCTGCCCTGGTGCAGGCGCTGCGCCGCGGTACTCCGCTGACCACCGAACAGAAAATTCTGATCACACCCGCCCGCAGCGATATCATCGCGGTGTACCGCGAGCTGCAGGCACGCCGCTGGCACGCAGAGGATCTGCAGCCGCTGTGTGCAAAACTGGGCGAAGAAAACACCGGAAAAACGCTGGTGGCAGTCACGGCCCTGGAACAGGTGGGCCTGATCGCCGCCGTGGAAAAGGGCGGGGCAAAATTCTGGGAACTGGTGCCCACGGCAGGCAAGAAGAACCTGGCCGATGCCCCGATCCTGAAATGTCTGGAGGGAATGTAAATGCCTGAGGGAAAAAATGTGAGTGCCCCGGCCCCGCTGCGGGACGAGGACTCTTACTCGGCCAAGACGCACCTGCATCAGCCGGTGCAGGAAACGGCCACCGTGGCCGCCACTGCGCAGCTGGCCGATGCCCCGGAGGGGGCGCTGCCGTCTGAGGTGCGGCCCGAGATCGTAACCTGGGAAAAGCTGTGCGAGGCCATCAAGGCCAGCGGCCGTACCTACAACATGGAGATGATCGAAAAGGCCTACAACCTTGCCAACAATGCCCACAAGGGCGTGTGCCGCCGCAGCGGTGAGCCGTATATCTGCCACCCGCTGGCCGTGGCCCGGCTGGTGCTGGATCTGGGCATGGACTCGGAGAGCATTGCCGCCGCCCTGCTGCACGATGTGGTGGAGGACACCCCCACCACCCTCGAGGACCTGACCGCCCAGTTCGGGGCAGAAGTGGCCCAGATGGTGGACGGCGTGACCAAGCTGACCAAGATCCAGTTTTCCAACATTGAAGAACTGCAGGCCGAAAACCTGCGCAAGATGCTGCTGGCCATGAGCCGCGATGTGCGTGTGATGATCATCAAGCTGTGCGACCGGCTGCACAACATGCGCACCGGCGATGCCTGGCCGGAGCAGAAGCGCCGCGACAAAGCCCGCGAGACCATGGAGGTGTATGC
>CAKTGS010000142.1 GCA_934561485.1 uncultured Faecalibacterium sp. | reverse complement strand
AGGCCGTTGGTGCCGATCTCGATGAGCTTTTCGCGGGTCTCGCAGATGCCGCCGCCGGTGCCGCCCATGGTGAAGGCCGGGCGGACGATGACCGGGTAGCCGATGCGGTCGGCGCAGGCCAGGGCGTCCTGCAGGGTCTCCACGACTTCCGAGGGGATGATGGGCTGGTGCAGCTTTTCCATCGTCTCCTTGAACAGCTCGCGGTCCTCGGCGCGGTCAATGGTCTCGGGCTTGCAGGCCAGCAGGCGGATGCCGGTACGGTCCAGATAACCGGAACGGGCCAGCTCCATCGAGAGGTTCAGGCCCATCTGACCGCCCAGGTTGGGCAGCACGGAATCCGGCTTTTCAATGTCCAGAATGCGCTCCACGACTTCCAGGGTCATAGGCTCGATGTAAACATGGTCGGCCACATCCGGGTCGGTCATGATGGTCGCAGGGTTGGAGTTGAGCAGAACGGTCTCGATGCCCTCTGCTTTCAGGGCGCGGCAGGCCTGGGTGCCGGAGTAGTCGAACTCGGCCGCCTGGCCGATGATGATGGGGCCGGAGCCAATGACCAGCACTTTTTTGATTCTAGGGTCCTTCGGCATGTCAGCGTGCCTCCTTTTTTGCTGCTTTGACGTTGTTCAGGAAGCGGTCGAACAGGAATTCGGTGTCCTTGGGGCCGCCGTTTGCTTCCGGGTGGAACTGCACGGTAAAGCAGTTCCACTTCTTGTACTGGATGCCCTCGCAGGTGCCATCGTTGGCGTTCACCTGGGCAACCTCACCCATCGCAGCGGGCAGTTCCTCGCCCACCACGGCGTAACCGTGGTTCTGGCTGGTGATGAAGGTGCGGCCGGAAGCAAAATCGGTCACGGGCTGGTTGGCACCGCGGTGGCCGTATTTGAGCTTCATGGTCTTGGCACCGGCAGCCAGAGCAGACAGCTGGTGGCCCAGGCAGATGCCAAAGGTGGGAATGTTCAGTTCAAAGATGTGCTTGAGGTTCTCAATGACCTCCACCGGCTCGGCAGGGTCGCCGGGGCCGTTGGACAGCATAATGCCGTCCGGGTGCAGGGCCGCCACTTCCTCAGCCGTTGCAAAGGCCGGCATGACCGTGACCTTGCAGCCGCGCTTGACCAGGCAGCGCACAATGTTGCGCTTGCAGCCGTAGTGCATGAGCACGATGTGGGTCTCGCCCTTTTCGTTGTACACCTCGGGTTTTGCGCAGGTCACGTTCTTCACGGCATCCGTCACGGCATAGGCGCGGATCTGTGCCAGCAGCTCTTCCGTCTGTGCCTTGTTGGCGGGGTCGGCCGGGTCGAAGGTGGTCAGGATGGCACCGTTCATCACGCCGCTTTCCCGGATGATGCGGGTCAGGTGGCGGGTGTCGATACCCTCGATGCCGATGGTGTTGTTCTTTTTCAAAAAGCTGTCCAACGTCTCCTCACAGCGCCAGTTGGAAGGCGTGGTGCAGGCTTCGCGGACGATATAACCTTTAGCCCAGATTTTGTCGGACTCCATGTCGTCCTTGTTCATGCCGTAGTTGCCAATGAGGGGGTAGGTCTGGGTGATGATCTGGCCGTAGTAGCTGGGGTCGGTCAGGGTCTCTTCAAAGCCCACCATGCCGGTGGCAAACACCACCTCGCCCACGGTCACGCCCTGGGCACCCACAGACTGCCCGGCAAACACCATGCCGTTTGCCAAAAGAAGATATGCGTTCATAGTTTTCCTCGCTTCAACCATTTACAGGGTCTGCTTTGCTTCCTGCTTCATCTTGCGGCTGCCCAGGTGCACCAGCGGCAGCTTGCCTTCCTTGCAGATGGGGCACTCTTCCGGGGCGTAGTTGGGCAGGTCCAGCTTGAGGGCGCTGGCCACGATGGGAATGGGAGACGGAGCTTCGGGCTTGGTGCGGTCCACCACGCAGGTAATGCCCATGCAGATGCCGCCGTTCTCTTCAATCACCCGCTTGGTCTCCAGAGAGGAGATGCCGGTGGTCACCACGTCCTCGGCGATGAGGCACTTTTCACCCGGGTGGATGGCAAAGCGCTTCAGGGTCATCACGTTGTCCACGCGCTCAGTGAAGATGGCGCGCTTACCGGTCTGGCGGGCCAGCTCGTAAGCGTACACGATGCCGCCCATGGCCGGGCCAACGATCACGTCCACATCCAGTTCCTTGACCTTATCAGCCACGGCCTTCATCACCTCGGCGCAGCGGTCGGGGTACTGCTGCAGGTAAGCCATCTGGCAGTAGGCGCTGGAATGGCGGCCGGAGGACAGCAGGAAATGGCCTTCCAGGAATGCGTCACAGCTCTTCAGAATTTCAAGTGCTTCACTCATTGTACTTCTCCCTCTCTTTTGCAAAAAACAGTTGTTTGAACGGTATTGTACCACGCTTTTGCAGGATTTGCAAATTTATGCGGTACCGTGTTTTTTATGCGTATAAATCAGCATTTTGCTGGTATATCAGTCGGATCATTCAGCGTTCCGGGCACAGCCGCGGATCTCGTCCAGCGTTTTCACGCCGTGGGCGTCCATCCACTGGGCCATCTCGTCCGCAATGGTCTCCATGGCGCGGGGATTGGCAAAGTTGGCTGCGCCCACCTGCACCGCCGTGGCACCTGCCATGATGAACTCCAGTGCATCGCGGCCGGTGGCAATGCCGCCCAGGCCCACCACCGGAATGTTCACAGCCCCCACGGCCTGCCACACCATGCGCAGGGCAATGGGCCGCACCGCCGGGCCGGACAGGCCCGCAAAGATGTTGTTGAACACCGGGCGGCGCTTTTCCAGATCAATGGCGCAGGCCTGAAAGGTGTTGGTCAGGCTGATGGCATCCGCACCGGCGGCTTCCACGGCTTTGCACATTTCGGGAATGTTCTCGGCCTGGGGGCTGAGCTTGACCATCAGGGGCTTTTTGCAGGCGTCACGCACCATGCGCACCACTTCGCCTGCGGCCTCGGCCTTGACACCGTACGCCATGCCGCCCACCTTCACGTTGGGGCAGGAGATGTTCAGCTCCACAATGTCCACAGCGCTCTCGCTGAGCATCGCAGCACCTTCCACATACTCTTCCTCACTGTGGCCGCCCAGGTTGGCCAGCACCACCGTGCCGTATTTCTGTTTCAGTTCCAGCATCTCGGCCAGTTCCACATCCAGAAAATGCTGGACGCCGGGGTTCTGCAGGCCAATGCTGTTGATCAGGCCCGAGGGGGTCTCCCACAGGCGCTCGCCCTTGTTGCCGTACTGGCCGTGCAGGGTCAGGCCTTTGCCGGAGATGCCGCCGATCTTGGCAAAATCGGCCAGCTCCTCATATTCCACACCGTAGCCCACGGTGCCGGAAGCGCCGATGACGGGGCTGTTCATCGCAAAGCCCAGCAGGTTCGTTTTCAGGTCAGCCATCAGAAGAACACCTCCGTTGCATCAAAGACCGGGCCATTCTTGCATACGCTTTTGCCCTCGCCGCTCCTGGTCTCACAGGTGCAGCCCAGGCAGGCCCCGATGCCGCAGGCCATCTTCTTTTCCATGCTCACAAAGCAGGGGGTGCCTTTTTC
>CAKTGS010000141.1 GCA_934561485.1 uncultured Faecalibacterium sp. | reverse complement strand
CTGTTGCACTTTCCCTGAGGTCACCCTCGGCTGCCGTTAGCAGTTACCGTGCTCTGTGAGGCCCGGACTTTCCTCAGAGCGGTCAAAGCCGCCCCGCCGCCGTATGTTCCACTCATTTTCCGCTCCCCATGATACCATAAAAAAATAAGATTTGCAAGCAAAAGCGTTTTTTGCTATACTAACAATATCTGTTTTTTATGCAAGGGAGGGGTGCGTGTGCGCCTGTATTTTACGGTGCCGGGCACCCCGCAGGGAGCAAATGGCACGCTTGTGCGCAATTTCCTGCGGCAGTGCGCCGTTTCCACGGAGCTGGCCCGGGCGGTCAAATTTCAGGGGCAGGGCTTTTGGGCGGATGGGCAGCCGGTGCTGGCCAACCGCCGGATCTTCCCGGGGCAGACGCTGGCCTTTGATCTGCCGCCGGAAGCACCGGGCGTGGCCCCGCAGCCGGAGATCCCGGTGCGGGTGGTGTACGAGGACGCCTTTGCCATTGTGCTGGAAAAGCCGCCCCACCTGGCGGTGCACCCCACCCTGAACTACCCTTACGGCACCTTGGCCAACGGCTACGCGGCCTGGGCGGCGCAGCAGGGCAAAAGCCCGGTGTTCCGCCCGGTGAACCGGATCGACAAGGATACCAGCGGCCTGGTGCTGGCCGCCAAAAACACCTATGCGGCCCCATTGCTGGCCCAGGGGGTGGAAAAGCTCTATTACGCCATTGTGGAAGGGGAGCTGCCCCTTGGCCCGGGTGTGATTGATGCTCCAATCGGGCGGCAGACGGGCAGCATCATTGGCCGCTGCGTGACGCCGGAGGGCAGGCCCAGCCGCACCGAGTATACCATATTAAAAGCGGCAGGCGGCCTGAGCCTGGCTGCCTGCGTGCCGGTAACCGGCCGCACCCATCAGATCCGGGTGCATTTTGCGTCCATCGGCCACCCGCTGGCGGGGGACGACCTTTACGGCGGACATCGGGACCGCATCGGGCGGCAGGCACTGCACTGTGCGCGGCAGACCTTCCGGGTGCCGGTGTGCACGGAACTGCCGGACGGCATCTGCATCCAGGCCCCGGTGCGGGAGGAGAGCATGACGCCTGTAACCGTAGAAAGCCCGCTGCCGCCGGATATGGCTGCACTGCTTTTGTGAAAAACGTGAAAAGTAAGTGAAAGAAGTGCCCGAATTTTGTGCAGACGCTTGTTTCAATGCGGACAGGGTGTATAATAAACTGAGAGCAACCTGCTGTCTGCCGCCGCTGCGGCAGAGATGTGCGGGAGATCGCTGCTGCATCTGAGGGCAAAATTGCGTTTGCCGGGCAGCGGCAAGGAAGGAGAAAAACCTTTTGATCGAAGAGAAAACAAAGGAACCGCAGACAGCGGAGCCAGCGCAGCAATCCGGCCAGCGCAGGCAGAAGCTGCGGTCCATGTGGGCGCAGCTCCAGTGCAGGGGGCTTTTGCGCCGGCACAGGCTGCGCCGCAAAACGCAGCATCATGTGAATGACCTGTCCCAGAAGCTGCGGCAGAACCCGGCAGTCCTTATTGTGGGCGAGATGCTGTATGCGCTGGGTTTTTCCACGGAATATGCATTTGTGCGGGCGGGCCGCGCCGTGTGCCGCGCTGCCCTGAGCCTGCTGCACTGGGGGCAGGCCGTACTTGCCAACACGCAGGCCATTGCCTTCCCGGGGGCAGCCCAGATGTTCCGGGACCTGTTCGGGCCGATCATTCTGCTGTTCCGCGGCATGGTTACGCTGCTGGTGCACGCGTACCGCATCCGGAAGCAGCAGGGCCTTGGAGCAGCCGTGCGGGCCAGCGGCCATTACCTGGCCGATGGTGTGCGCCGCAACATAAAAATGCTGCCGCGCATGGCTATGTACATTCTTCCGGCGGCGGCGCTGGCCGGAATGTTTGCCGTGTTCGACTACACGATTCAGCAGCCTTATGCGCTGGAAGTGCAGGTGAATGGGCAGACTGTGGGCTATGTGGCCAACGAGGATGTGTTCAACTCCGCGCGGGAGGCGGTGCAGGAGCGTATCAGCTATGCAGGCACCGATAAGACCGAGTGGACTGTGGAACCCACCTATACCGTGGCCATCTCCCATACCGTAATGGACGAAAACTCCATGGCAGACGCTATCCTGAAAATGTCCAGCGATGAGATCAGCCAGGGCACGGCGCTGTATCTGGACGGCGAGCTGACTGCCGTGTGTGCAGACGGCACCGCGCTGCAGAGCTACCTGAGCAGCCTGCTGTCCCCCTATGAGGACCCGGACAACTCCAATGTGACCGTGGGCTTCAACAAGGAAGTGGTGCTGGAAAACGGCATTTACTTCAACGAGAGCTTCCAGGATTATCAGACCATTGAAGAAAATCTTTCCGGTGTGCAGCAGCAGGAAAAGATCTATACTGTGCAGGCGGGCGATACCCTGTGGGGCATTGCCCAGAAAAACGACCTGACCTTCCGGGAGCTGTGTGCACTGAACCCCAGCTTCAAGGGTGCCCCGCTGACCGAGACTTCGGAGATCAAGCAGGGCGATGAACTGATCGTGACCAAGCAGGAAGCCCTGCTGGAAGTGCGCATCACCAAGGTGGAGACCTGGCAGGAGGAGATCCCCTACACCACCGAGACCACCAAATCGAACGAATACGCTTCCGGCACCAAAAAGACTGTGCAGAACGGTGAAAAGGGCATCCGCAGTGTGACGGCACAGCGCGTGTACGACACCAACGGCGTGCAGCTCTCGCAGCAGATCCTGAGCACCGAGGTGGTCAAGGAGCCTGTGACCGAAAAGATCGTGGAGGGCACCAAGAAGGCCGTATCCAACAAGACGACCTACATCACCGGCAGCGGGCAGTTCATCTGGCCGGTGCCGAAGTATTCCTACTGCTCGCGCTGGTATGGCAGCGGCCACAAGGGTGTGGATATCTGCGCTCCGGCGGGCACCCCCATTTACGCCTCGGCGGGCGGCACTGTGACCAAGGCCGGCTACAACAAGGCCGGTGCGGGCACCGGCTACGGCTACTCGGTCATCATCAGCCACTCCGGCGGCTATACCACCGTGTATGCACACTGCATCTCGCTGGTGGTCAGCGCCGGGCAGACGGTGCGCCAGGGTCAGCTCATCGGCTATGTGGGCAGCACGGGCCGTTCCAGCGGCAACCACTGCCACTTCGAGATCCGCCGCAACGGCTCTTACATTTCCCCGCAGACGGTGTTCAACCGCAGCAGCTATCGCAACCGATAAATTACGATAACATAAAAGGAGAGATTATTTATGGCTACCCCTCACATCAGCGCAGAAAAAGGCGATTTTGCCAAGACTGTCCTCATGCCCGGTGACCCCCTGCGGGCAAAATTTATTGCAGATACCTTCCTGCAGGACGTGCGCCAGGTGACCGGCGTGCGCGGTATGCTGGGCTTTACCGGCACTTACCGGGGCCGCCCCATCAGCGTGATGGGCAGCGGCATGGGGATGCCCTCCATCGGCATCTATTCCTATGAGCTGTTCAAGTTCTACGATGTGGACAACATCATCCGCATCGGCTCTGCCGGCAG
>CAKTGS010000140.1 GCA_934561485.1 uncultured Faecalibacterium sp. | reverse complement strand
TGCTGGTTAGCCACGCCGCAGGAGGTCTTGCAAGCGGACTGGCAGGAAGTCTGGCACTCGCCGCAGCCGCCGGTCTTAACGCTCTTGGTCAGGTCACGAGTAGCAATAGTCTTGATACGCTCCATGATAGAAACCTCTCTAACTCTCAAAAATTTATCGCGCCGGGCATAAATCCCGGTACGCTTTTATCTTGTAATAGGATATCACGCAGCGCGCCTTTTGTCAAGATTTTTTCGCTGACCGTACTAGAAATCAGTTTTGCGGCCTGACCCAGAGCATAAGCCTTCACCCGCTCATAGGCTGGTAGCGGGTAAGCACCGTATGCAGCCCCAGCTCCCGGGCGCGTGCCAGTAAGTACCGGTAACGGCACAGCAGCGCCTGCCGCTCGTAGATGCGCTGCTCGATCAGATCGGTGTCTACCTCCAGATCAAACATCATCTCGTTGCGCTGCAGGCAGAACAGGCATTCCTTGAGTTCTTCTTCCAGTTCCGGGTGGTAGCGCTCATGCTCGGTATCGCGCGGGATATGCGGCGAAAGCAGGGTCTGCGCATGGGGCGTGCGGGTCAGTTCCATCATAAACGGCATCCTCCTTTTTGGCATCTTTGCTCATTCTGCTTTTCAGTATATGCAGCCGCCGTGCAAAGAATGCCGCTTTGTGGAATGCGCACAGGAAAATCATTGCCGGAAAGCAGCTTTTCAAAAGTTCCAGCGTATCAACGCAGCATTTTAAAAAAGCACAACTTTTTTCAAAAATATGCTTGACAAGTGCCGCATTTGTGCGTATAATAGCACACGTTGAGCGGCCAACCCCGCAAGACACGAACCAAATAATGGGGATTTGCATAGTGGTAGTGCGGTAGACTCTGACTCTACTTGTGGGAGTTCGATTCTCTCATCCCCAACCAGCTCAAAGCCATCCTGTCATTTGACCGGATGGCTTTTTTGTTATATTCACCTGTCCGCTCCGGCGGGAAATTCTGTGCCGGAAATGCGTCCATATTTCGCCGCACATTTGTTCACAAAAAAGCAAAAAAATCGGCTTATCTCCTTGCTTTTTTGCAATTTCATCACATCCATTTCCAATCTTTTACACAAACAGAGACTAGACTGAAAGCGTGGAAATGATCCGGAACATTTCCCGATCTAATCTGTTTTTTTCAGAATGTAAGGAGATTTGATATGAAGCGGATCACAAAGCGATTGGTATCCCTTACCTGTGCGGCGGCTCTGTTGGCCAGCCTTGCAGCGTGCGGAGCTTCCTCCAGCAGCAGCGAAAGCGGTGAAAACTCCGAAGTAACCGGACAGGTGCTTTCGGTGGACGGAACTTCCGTCACCCTGCAGCTGGGCACCCTGACCGAAGCAGAACCCCCGCAGGGCAACCCGCCGGAGATGCCGGGCAATTCCACCGGCAGTGGTGACAGCCCCCAGACTCCACCGGACAAACCGGATGGGCAGGCCCCTGCGGGCAGTGCAGACGGCACCGACAGCACGCAAGCCCCGCCCGCAAAGCCGGATGGTGACGGCAGCTCGGACAGCAACGCCTCTGCCCCGGAGCAGCCTTCCGGCAGCGCACCCAGCGGAATGCCCGGCGGCAGCAGCTTTACGGCCGGGGATGAAAGCATGACCCTGGACCTGGCAGATGCGGCCCTGACGAAAAACGGTGAAAGCATTTCCACCAGCGACCTGGCGGTGGACGATATCCTGACCGTAACCCTGAACGCCAGCGGCAAAGCCACCGCAGCAGAAGTTGTGACGGCAAACGGCATAGGCAGTGTACCCGGCGGCTTTGGCGGCAGCGGTGAGGTAACCCAGGGAACCAGCGCCAATACTATTGATACCGACACCACTGTGTACAGTTCCACCTACACATCCACCGGCGATGATGAAAACGCTTTGCGGGTGGACGGTGCCGCTGTGACCCTGAGCGGTGTGACCGTGAACAAGAGCGAGGGCAAAAGCTCCAACACCGAGGACGGCGACTTTTACGGCATGAATGCCGCTCTGTTGGCTACCAATGGTGCAACGCTGACCATTGAAAACTCCACCATTACTTCCAGCACGCAGAACGGCAACGGTGTGTTCAGCTATGGCAGCGGCACCACCGTGAATATTTCCAACTCCACCATCAAAACCAGTGCAGACAACTCCGGCGGCATCCAGACCACCGGCGGTGGCACCACCAATGCTTCCAACCTGACCGTGGAGACTTCCGGCAACTCGGCAGCTGCCATCCGTTCGGACCGCGGCGGCGGCACCGTGAATGTGGACGGCGGCACCTACACTTCCAATGGTTACAACTCCCCTGCCGTGTACTCCACGGCCAACATTACCGTAAAAAATGCGGACCTGACCGCCAACAACTCGGAAGCACTGGTGATCGAAGGCCAGAACTCCATTGCACTGGAAAACTGCACCGTAACCGGCAACATGAGTGATGACAAGGGCACCAGCTCGGACGAGAACGTGCATAACGTGATGATCTACCAGTCCATGTCCGGCGATGCTGAGGTTGGTACTTCTTCCTTCTCCATGACCGGCGGCAGCCTGACCAGCAAAAACGGTGACCTGTTCTATATTACCAACACCCACAGTGTGATCAACCTGTCCGGCGCAGCCCTGACCAACGAGGACGCAGACGCCAACCTGATGACCATTTCCGGCAACTCGGCTTCCCATGGCTGGGGCACCGCCGGCAGCAATGGTGCTCAGGTAGAGCTGACCGCAGACAGCCAGACCCTGAAAGGCAAAATTGTAGTGGACAGCATTTCCACCCTGAACATGACCCTGCAGAATGGTTCCAGCTTTACCGGCACCATCAACATTGTGGACAACGCTGAGGGTGGCACGGCTGTGGACAACAACGCCGTGGTCACCATTGGCAGCGGCTGCACCTGGACCCTGACCGGGGACTGCACCCTGACCAGCCTGACCAACAACGGTACCATCAACTTTAATGGCTATACCATTACCCTGGCCGATGGCACAGTGCTGAGCAAGTAAACAGAACATAAAAAACCGACCCGTACCACATCCGGTTTTCCGGAACAGATGGTACGGGTCGTTTTTTGTTTTCTTGGTCAGCGGTCTAACCCTCTCAGTCATCGCTGCGCGATGCCAGATCCACCCGAAGGGGGAGCTTTTATAAAAGCATCACCGTCAGCACCATAAAACCTCGCCCTTCGGGAGAGGTGGATTTGCGAAGCAAAGACGGAGAGTTTTTCCCCTTACAGAATGGCAATGCGGCCTGCGCCGTAGGGATTCTCGTAATCCAGCAGGTAGCCGGGGTACTCGGCCAGCGGGCTGTTGGCCGTGGAAAGGTGCGGCAGGCCCTCGGCATCCACGCCGCCAAAGGTCATGGCGTAGGTAGCCATCACAAGGTAATCCTCCGACACATAGTCCTTGATCAGCTCTGCGCCGTCAAACATGGCAAAGCCATCGCCCAGATTGCGCAGGGTGTAGTTCATGCCGGCCAGCGCGTAGGTCTTGTTCTCGTCCAGCGGCACATAAGTACCGTTCGCGCGGTCGTAGATCTTCACGTTCTGCACACGAGGCGTGCCGGTAGCA
>CAKTGS010000139.1 GCA_934561485.1 uncultured Faecalibacterium sp. | reverse complement strand
TCACCAGCGAGCCCAGCTTCCCCGCTGAGCTGGACCGTGTGTACAAGATCACCGAAGGCGTTATGCGCAGCCTGATCATTGCTCACGAGGAGTAATTTCCTTGTGACCGAAAAGGAGATCGTGTTATGTTGAATGTTGTAGCCATCATGGGCCGCCTTGTGGCAGACCCGGAACTGCGTACCACTACGCAGGGCACGAACGTGTGCAGCTTCCGTATCGCATGTGACCGCAATTTTGCGCGTCAGGGCGAACAGCGCCAGGCCGATTTTATTGACATCGTTGCATGGCGCCAGCAGGCAGAGTTTGTAAGCAAGTATTTCCAGAAAGGCAGTCTGATTGCCATTGAAGGCAGTCTGCAGACCCGCCAGTATCAGGATAAGAACGGCAACAACCGCACCGCTGTGGAAGTTGTAGCAAACAACATCAACTTCGCAGGCTCCAAGAACAGCAATGCAGGCGGCGGAGCAAATTATCAGAATTCTGCTCCGTCCTACCAGAACGCAGCTCCTGCCCGCCCGGCTACTGTGGAGGCAGCTCCCAGCTACTCTGCCGGCAGTGCAGACGATTTCGCTGTGATTGATGACAGTGATGATCTGCCGTTCTGACACGAAACGGTCAACCCGTTAAAAATACTATAGGAGGTAATAAGCAATGGCTTTTGAAAGAACCGAAGGCTCTCGCCCCGCACGCCCCATGCGTCGCGGCCGCAAGAAGGTTTGCAGCTTCTGTGTCGATCGCATCGACACCATCGATTACAAGGACGTGCCCCGTCTGCGTAAGTACGTCTCTGAGCGTGCTAAGATCATTCCCCGCCGTGTGACCGGCACCTGCGCTTATCATCAGCGCGCACTGACCATCGCCATCAAGCGTGCTCGTCACGTTGCTCTGATGCCCTACGTCAGCGACTAATCTTTAAAACATCAACCCAATCAAAATAATCAGCAATCAGCAGAGTGCCCGCACCGATGACAAGGTGCGGGCACTTTTTGTGTTTTAGGCTGTTCAACGCGGCCCTTTGGCACAGGCCTGGCTCCACCTGCAGAAGAAAGCCGAACCGGGAAGCGTTTTTTCCGCCCCGTTCAAAGGGTGCTGCTGCGCAATGCGGGTGCTATCCATTGTTCACACCACTGCTTTGCCCTTTCCCCTACCTGCTCGGCTGTCAGGTCATCGGTGGGCAGCACGGTCACGTTTGGTTTTTTCCGGAACCATTCCCGTTTGAGCGGCAGCAGGCGGATGCAGTAATGTTCAAAAAATTCCCGGGAACGAGTGGCATCTCCTGCCTTGCGGGCGCGCAGGGTTTCTTCCGATGCATCCAGAAACAGAATTTGCTCCGGCATACACCTCTGCACCGCTGCCAGCTCCGGGGCCAGCGCCTGCCGAATGGCATCGGTATCCCAGTCCAGGCCCCTGCTTTTGGGATAATTCAGCGTATAAAATTCAATTTCCTCCGCACCGAAATCCATAACGGTGTGAGGGTATTCTTGTGCCGTCTGCCAGCGCTCCATCTCATTTTGCAGGAATAGCCGCTGAATCTCCAGATAATCGCTGTACTTGTTTTTATCCAGCCTACGGCGCTTCACTTCCGCGATCACAGAAGCATTGTCTTCCAGGCAAACGTGTGCCTGCGGCAGATGGGCCTGTAAATAATAAGCCGCTGTGGTTTTACCCACCGCCATACAGCCCTGCAGAGACAGGATCATAGTTTCCCCTCCTTTTCCCGATTATAGCACGTTTGCGCTGTCCTGGGAATGACTGCTTTCCATTAGATACTGTTTGCCTGCAGAAAAACTGAGGCATTCTCCCCCATTTCTCCGGTACCGTTTCCGAAGTGCTTTCTTGTATACCAGCATCCATATCAATGCAACATCCGTGCAAAAGATTACAAATCGGTACGGTCGTTCCGGTTATTCCCGATTTGTTCCGGGAATTTACGGAATAGGCAATTTGTTTCGCTTTGCGGGCAATTCAACCTGCACAAAAGAGGGTCGATGATTTATACACGTTGCACGAAAGTGTTTTTCGGTTCTTGATTTTTTGTGCAGAATATGCCATACTATAGCCACTGGAAACGTTCCCGACAACGTTCCCGGCAGTTCTTTCAGAAATGAGGTTTTCCGACATGGCAAACATGACGATCAAAGACATCGCCCGCATCAGCGGCTGCTCTGTCAGCACGATCTCGCGTGTCATCAACGATCGCCCCGATGTCCGGCCGGAAACCAAGGAACACGTTCTCAAGGTCATGCGTGAGGCAGGCTTTGTGCCCAACACCAACGCCCGGCAGCTCAAGATTCAGCAGTCGCGCAGCCTGGTGTTTGTGGTCAAAGGCACCCGCAACATCTTCTTCTCGGATTTTCTCGTGCAGCTGCAGCGGGCCGCCACCCTGTATGGGTACAACGGCATCGTCTCCTATCTGGACGAGAACGCCAACGAGATTGACGCCGCCGAAAAGATCCTGCGGGAAATCAAGCCCAAAGGCATCATCTTCCTGGGCGGCAGCGTAGCCAACTTCCAGAAAGGCTTTGCTAGCATCAGTGTTCCTTCCGTACTTACTACCCTTGTTTCGGACGAGCTGGACTTTCCCAATCTTTCCATGGTGGGCGTGGATGACCGGGCAGCGGCCTATCAGGCTGTGTCCTACCTCATTCAGCAGGGACACCGCAAGATTGCAGTGCTGGGCGGCCCTGTCACCAGCTACCCCAGCATGATGCGCCGTCAGGGTGCACAGCAGGCCATGGAGGATGCAGGCATCCGGTTTGACGACAATCTTTACGGCCTGTCCAACTACGATTTTGAGTCCGCCTACCACGCCATGAACAGTCTGCTGGCCCGCCGGGCTGAGTTTACCGCCCTGTTCGCCATGAGCGATGTGATCGCCTTTGGTGCCATCCGTGCCTTGGTAAGCGCAGGCCTTCGGGTGGCGGAAGATGTTTCCGTGATCGGTTTTGACGGCATTACAATGTCCCGCTACTGTGTGCCGGTAATGACCACCATCGTGCAGCCCAGCGAACAGATCGCCCTGCAGAGCATTGAGCTGCTGGTGCGGCAGATCGAACACGGCGCTCCGGCCCGGACCGTGACCCTGCAGCCGGAGCTGCAGCAGGGCGAAAGCGTGAAGCCGCTTTAATCTTTGGCTTTCCCCTCATCCGGCGCTGACGCGCACCTTTCCCCCCTCGGGGAAAGGCTTTTCTCCCTACTTTGTATTCCCTCCGGCGGGTGCCGGAGATTCGATAATTTGTCTTTAATTTTTAATAAGAAGGAGAACTTATTATGAAAAAGATGATCACTCGTCGCAACTTCCTGAAGGCCGCTGGCGTTTCCGCCGCTGCTCTGGGTCTGGCCGCTTGCGGCGGCTCCAGCAGCACCAGCACCGCTGCTTCCACCGCTTCCTCTGCTGCCGCCAGCTCTTCTGCCGCAAAGGCAGACGGTAAGGTTTACTACCTGAACTTCAAGCCGGAACAGGATGCTGCATGGCAGGATCTGGCCACTGCTTACACTCAGGAGACCGGCGTGCCCGTGACCGTGGTTACCGCAGCTTCCGGCCAGTACGAGACCACCCTGATGAGCGAGATGGAAAAGAGCGAAGCTCCCACCCTGTTCCAGGTGAACGGCCC
>CAKTGS010000138.1 GCA_934561485.1 uncultured Faecalibacterium sp. | reverse complement strand
GACGCTTATGGAACTGTACCAGGCGTTGATCACCCTGGATGGCTGGACCTTTCTGGCCCAGATCTGCAACCTGATGATCCAGCTGCTGATCTTCAAAAAGTTCCTGCTGAACCCGGTCAAAAAAGTCATTGCCGACCGCAAGGCCAAGGCGGACAGCGAAATTGCCGATGCGCAGAAGCTGCGTTCCGAAGCCGAGGCCATGAAAACGGAGTATGAGCAGAACCTGCAGAATGCCCGGGCCGAGGCCAATCAGATCGTGGCATCCGCGCAAAAAACGGCTGCTGCCCGCAGCGAAGAGATCGTGGGCGAAGCCCGCGCCCAGGCCGCTGCCCTGAAGCAGAAGGCCGAGGCCGACATTGCCCAGGAGCGCAAGAAGGCGGTGAACGAGGTCAAGGACGAGATCGGCGGCATTGCCATGGAGATCGCCTCCAAGGTGGTGGAACGTGAGATCAAGGAAGCGGACCACAAGGATCTGATCGATGAATTTATCAAAAACGTGGGTGAAGCATCATGACCGAAACTGCAAAGATGTACGGCGGCAGCCTGTACGATCTGGCGGCAGAGGAAGGGCTGGAACCCCGCATTCTGGGTGAGCTGGATGAAGTGACAGCGCTTTTCAAGGCGAACCCGGACTACCTGCGGCTGCTCAGCACCCCCAGCATCCCCAAGAAGGAGCGCTGCGGCCTGCTGGACGAAGCACTGCGGGGGCAGGTCCACCTCTATGTGCTGAACTTTTTGAAGATCCTGTGCGAGAAGGGCACCCTGCGGGAGCTGCCCGGCTGTGCACGGGCCTACCGTGTGCGTTACAACGAAGCACACGGCATTCTGGAAGCAACGGCCACCTCGGCGGTGGCGATGACCGAGCAGCAGACAAAGAGCCTGCACGAAAAGCTGGAAAAGCTTACCGGCAAGACCATCGACCTGAAAACCAAAATCGATCCGGCCGTGCTGGGCGGCATCCGGCTGGACATTGAGGGCACCGAGCTGGACGGCACGGTGCAGAACCGTCTGGCCAGCCTGCGCCGGAACATTGCTTCCGTGACCTTATAATGAAATCGAATTTCCACCCGAAATGATTTTTAGAATTGAGTGGTGAACAAACAAAGATGCAACTGAAACCTGAAGAGATCTCCAAGATCATCCGTGCGCAGATCAAGCATTATGAAAATGCCATCGAGCAGAGCGAGACCGGCACGGTCATTATGGTGGGCGATGGCATCGCCCGGGCCAGCGGTCTGGAAAAATGCATGGCAGGTGAGCTGCTCCAGTTTGACAACGGCGAATACGGCATGGCCCAGAACCTGGAGGAAAACACGGTCTCCATCGTTCTGCTCGGCTCCGACGTTGGCATCAAAGAGGGCAGCATCGTCAAGCGCACCGGCAAGGTCGTGTCCGTGCCGGTGGGCGAAGCCATGATCGGCCGCGTGGTCAACGCACTGGGCCAGCCCATTGACGGCGCAGGCCCCATTGAGACCACCGAGTTCCGCGCCATTGAGAGTCGCGCCCCCGGCATCATCGACCGCCAGCCGGTCAAGGAGCCGCTGCAGACCGGCATCAAGGCCATCGACTCCATGATCCCCATCGGACGCGGCCAGCGTGAGCTGATCATCGGCGACCGCCAGACCGGCAAGACCACCATCGCATCCGATACCATCATCAACCAGAAGGGCAAGGATGTGCTCTGCATTTACGTGGCCATCGGCCAGAAGCGCTCCACCGTGGCAAACCTTGTGCAGAGCCTTACCGAAGCCGGTGCCATGAACTACACCATCGTGGTGTCGGCCACGGCCTCCGAGCTGTCGCCCCTGCAGTATATCGCACCCTACTCCGGCTGCGCCATGGGCGAATACTTCATGCATCAGGGCAAGCACGTGCTGATCATCTACGATGACCTGTCCAAGCACGCCGTGGCTTACCGTGCCCTGTCCCTGCTGATCCGCCGCCCGCCGGGACGCGAAGCATACCCCGGCGATGTGTTCTATCTGCACTCCCGTCTGCTGGAGCGTGCTGCCAAGCTCTCCAACGAGCTGGGCGGCGGCAGCCTGACGGCTCTGCCCATCATCGAGACCCAGGCCGGTGACGTTTCGGCCTACATTCCCACCAACGTCATCTCCATCACGGACGGTCAGATCTTCCTGGAGACGGAGCTGTTCCACTCCGGCGTCATGCCGGCCGTCAACCCCGGCATCTCGGTGTCCCGCGTGGGCGGCAACGCCCAGATCAAGGCCATGAAGAAGGTGGCCGGCACCCTGAAGCTGATCTACTCCCAGTACCGTGAGCTGCAGAGCTTTGCGCAGTTCGGTTCCGACCTGGACGCCGACACCAAGGCTCGTCTGGCCCAGGGCGAACGCATTGTGGAAGTGCTCAAACAGAACCGCTCGGCGCCCGTGCCTGTGGAAAAGCAGGTGGCCATTCTGTACGCGACCATTCACGACTACCTCGTCAAGGTCAAGGTGCCGGATGTTGCAGAGTACGAAAAAGGCCTGTACGAGTATCTGGACAATGACGCTGCCGGTGCTGCCGTCATGGAGACCATCCGCACCACCGGCAACCTGGACAAGGACACCGAGGAGCAGCTCAAAGCCGTGCTCACGGCCTATACCGATGGCTTTGTCAAGGCGCATTAAAGAGAGGAGGCATCCCGCATGGCTGGTTCCATGAAGGACATCAAGCTGCGCATCAAAAGCGTAGAGAGCACCATGCAGATCACCAAGGCGATGGAACTGGTGGCTTCCTCCAAAATGCGCCGTGCCAAGGAGCGGGTGGAGCACAGCCGCCCCTATTTTGAAACCCTGTACGAAACGCTGACCAAGATCGCGGCGGCAGACCCCCGCGCCCGCAACCCCTACCTGCGCCGTGCCGAGATCAAAAAGACCCTGCTCATCGTCATTGCAGGCGATCGCGGCCTGGCCGGTGGATACAATTCCAACGTGCTCAAGCAGGCCGCACAGGAAACCGGCGATGTGGTGGTGCTGCCCATCGGCAAGCGTTCGGCAGAGTATTTTGTCCACCACGGGGTATCCCTGTTCACGCAGGAAGTGCTGCTGGCGGCGGATATTACGGTGGGCGAGTGCTTCCAGCTGTCCCGCCGGATCACGGAAGGATACCTCAAGGGCGAGTACGATGCGGTGAAGATCTGCTACACCCGGTTCGATTCCATGATGACCCAGACGGCTGCCACCATGGAGGTGCTGCCCCTGAGCATGGAGCCTACCGAACAGCAGAAGTCCGAAGCCCGCCGCAGCCAGATTTTGTACAAGCCCAGCAGCGAGGAAGTGTTCAGCGCGATCATTCCGGAATATGTGGCCGGTATTGTGTACGGTGCCGTGTGCGAGAGCGTGGCCAGTGAGCTGGCTGCCCGCCGCACCGCCATGGACGCCGCCACCAAAAACGCCGGGGAAATGATCGACCATCTCAACCTGTATTACAACCGTGCCCGTCAGGCTGCCATCACGCAGGAGATCACCGAGATCGTGGCCGGCGCGGAGATTTAACAACCCTCTCAGCCGCCTGACGGCGGCAGCTCCCCCGAGAGGGGGAGCTTAAGTGGAAAAGACTATCAAAAAGGAGTTGTAGCCTATGTCCGAAAAACATATCGGCAAGGTGATCCAGGTCATCGGCCCGGTGCTGGACATCCAGTTTGAGGATGGCCAGCTGCCGGAGCTGCTCAACGCCATTGAGATCGACAACCACGGCGAAAAGCTGGTGGTGGAGGTGGCACAGCACACCGGCGATAATGTGGCGCGCTGCATTGCCATGAACAGCACCGATGGCCTGGTGCGCGGCACCGATGCCGTGGATACCGGCGAATCCATCAAGGTGCCGGTGGGCGACCAGTGCCTGGGCCGCGTGTTCAACCTGCTGGGCGAGCCGGTGGACAACAAGCC
>CAKTGS010000137.1 GCA_934561485.1 uncultured Faecalibacterium sp. | reverse complement strand
TGAACGCCAAGCTCTACGATGCCCTTGCCGCCTGGGCAGAGGATGACTTCCGCTCGGTGAACGGGCAGATCGAATATCTGCTTACCGAGTGCGTGCGCCAGCGCAAGAAAAACGGCAAATATGTTTCGGACCAGCTGGACGTGCCGCCGGAGCTGGACCTGCACTGAAATGCCACATAGCAGCCCCTGCCTGCCGGGAATGATTCCGGCCGGGCAGGGGCTGCTGTGCTTTGTGTGAAAAAGCGGCAAAACCCTGCAAAAACGGGAAATTGGAATTGACAACCCTGTAGCGGCAAGGATATAATAAAAGGAGGATGAATGCGGAAAAGAATTGCTGCGCCCACGGAAAGGTCGGCAGCTGGCGCTTGGCGGAAAGCGCATGGCGGCAATGCAGAACACAAAGATTTGCGGCCATTGGCCCGGCGGGTCTGAAAATTGCCGGAGCAGCACATTGCAGTTGTGCAGAACATGAAGATGAACTTGTTTGGGGAAACAAGCAGGAGGTGTGCGCGATGAAAATACTGGTCGTGGATGACGGTCAGCTTGCGATCAATTCGTTGATCCGCATTCTGTGCAGAGTTGCGCCGGACTGTGACTATATCAGTGCCATGACGACCGATGACGCCTTGACCTGGTTGCGTCAAAGCCCGATGGATGCGGCTTTTCTGAACCTGGAAATGCCGGGCATGAACGGCCTGGCACTGGCGCGGATGATCCAGAAGATCCAGCCGCGCTGCAACCTGATCGTGGTCACCGAGCGGCCGGAGTATGCGGTGGAGGCGCTGCAGATCTTTGTCAGCGGCTTTCTGCTCAAGCCGGCAGGCGAGGCCGAGGTGCGCAGCGTGCTGGAAAACCTGCGCTACCCGCCGGAGGATGCCCCGGCCGGCATCAAGATCCAGTGCTTCGGCAACTTTGAGATCTTTGTGGGCGGGCGTCCGCTGGCCTTCAAGCGCAGCAAGAGCAAGGAGCTGCTGGCCTATCTGGTGGACCGCAATGGTGCCACCTGCACCAACAGCGAAATGCTGGCCGTGCTGTGGGAGGACAAGCCCGATACGGCGTCCCTGCACAGCCACCTGCGCAACCTGATCTTTGACTTGAACCACACGCTGGAGGATGCCGGTGTGCGCGGGCTGCTGGTACGCGGCCGCAGCACCCTGGCCATTGACACCAGCAAGGTGGAATGTGATTACTACAACTTCCTGCGGGGCGACCACTCCGCCATCAACTCTTACCGCGGCGAATATATGACCCAGTACGCCTGGGCCGAGGTGACCCGCTCCGCTCTGCGGCAGCAGGCGGCTGCCCCCAGGCTGGGGGCCATTCCCAGCTACTATGCGCCAAAGGGCGTTTAACCGCAAACAGAAAAGCACTGCATCCGGCGTTGGAACCGGGCGCAGTGCTTTTTTGCTTGTAGGCAGAACAATGACAGGGCAGAAAGTTTCTCTGAGGACCGTCCGCTGGGGTGGGACCCTGCCGCCGCAGGCGGTAGGGCGGGCGATGGAATGGCCCGATTCGTGTCCGAAGAGAAAGCTTTCTGCTCGGACCAATCACTTCTTCAGGTGGCTGTCCCAGCCGGAAGAGGTAATGGTCTGCTGGTCGGTGGTGCACCACATGGCTTCCACGCCGTCCAGCGATTCGATCAGGGCCTGGCCCTCTTCCAGCGGCATACAGAACAGTCCGGTGGTCAGGCAGTCGGCCAGGCCGGAATCCGGGGCCAGCACCGTGACGCCGTTGAAATAGGCGGCGGGCCACAGGGTGTCCGGGTCGATCAGGTGGTGGTAGCGTTTGCCGTCCACCACAAAATAGCGCTGGTAGTCGCCGCTGGTCACCAGGGCCAGATCGCTGATGTTGATGGGATCGCCCAGCATGGAGTCGGAGGTGTACACGTCCGAGGCATTCCACGGGTTTTCCACACCGCCGGTCCAGCTGCTGCCGTCCGGTTTGGTGCCAATGGCCCGCAAATTGCCGCCCACACTCACCAGGGCGCTGGTCAGGCCGCGCTTCTCAGCAGCCTGGCATACCATTTCCACGGCATAGCCTTTGCCCACGCTGCCCACGTCCAGCGACATATCCGGGTCGGCCAGGTAAACGGTCTTGGCGCTTTCGTCAATGATCACGTTGTTGATGTCGCAGTGCTGGGCGGCAGCGTCCAGCTCTTCCTGGGTGGGCAGCTGGTTGTCCGCCTCGTTGGCGTTTTTCTCCGCAGCATCGCGGTAATTGTGCCAGATGCTCAGCACGCTGCCCATGGCAATGTTCAGCTTGCCGTTTGTGGTGGTGTACATCTGATCGGCCAGTTCCAGCATGGACAGGATGCGGTCGTCCACCTGCACGGGGGTTTTGCCGGCGTTGTCGTTGATGGCTTTCACGTTGGTCACGCCATCGTAATCGTTGTAAATGTCGTACAGCTGGTTATAGGTCACCAGGTCTGCGTGCAGTGCATCCATCTGGGTGGTGAACTCTTCCTCTGTTTCGCAGTAGGCAATCACCTGGGTCACGGTGTCGAACACATCGTAGAACACGGTGGAGTAGCGGGTCAGCTCTTTTTTGGGTCTGCAGCCGGTGAGCAAGGTCAGGCAGAAAGCCCCGGCCAGCAGGGCGGCGGTCAGGCGGCAGGCAAGGGTGCGTTTCATACAGTCGTGTTCTCCTTTGCGGCGGTAAAGGCGGTGTGCTCTTCCTGCAGGTGGGCCAGCAGGTCACCGAATACCCAGCTGCGGTTGGAAGGCGTTACGACAGCCTTGAGAGGAATGGTCACCTGGGCCTGCTTCATCAGGTCCAGCAGGGTGTCCACATCCTTGTCCCGGAAGTTGGCCAGCACCAGGGCCGGGGGATAAGCGCCCGGTTCCAGCACCAGGGTGCGGGGGGCAATGGTCTCCACCTCACCCAGCAGCTGGGCCACGGTTTTTCCGGCATCGGCGGGGGCCACCGGCAGCAGCTTCATGCCAAAAGCGGGAGCCATGCCTTCCAGCTTGCCGCGGTCTGCGGCGGAAAGATTCCAGCCCAGCGCCAGGGGAACCCCGGCGTTCTGATTGCGTGCAATATGTGCTTTCATAAAAAACCTCGTTTCCAAAGGAAAATTCAAAATACACCATAGTATAACACAAAAACGTGCAAAAGAAAATGCGAATAGAACGATTTGAAATGGCTTCGCATGCGCTGCGCCATAAACAGTGGGAATGTTCTTGATAGAGCAGCTCCCGGCAGATTGCGGTCTGCCGGGAGCTGGAGTTTCGCAGAGAAGGCCGGGACGGTCAGATGCATTGTTCTGCCGCGGCCTTTCCCGTGAAAAGGGAACGCCGGAAGATCCGCAGATCTTCCGGCGTTCTCTACTTATAAAAGAATGCTTCCGCTGAAAATATCCAGAGCGAAGCGGAGGATATTTAAATCGGGATCAGTTCATCTTTTTGCCAAAGAACTCCACTTCCTTGCCGATGAACTGCATCAGCTCATCGAACTGGTCGGGGGTCAGGCTCTGGGCACCATCGCACTTGGCCTTGGCGGGGTTGTTGTGCACCTCGATCATCAGGCCGTCGGCACCGGCGGCCACAGCGGCCTTGGCCAGCTGGGGTACCATCCAGGCGTGGCCACAGGCGTGGCTGGGGTCTACCACCACGGGCAGATGGGTCATTTTGTGGAGCATGACCACACCGGCCAGGTCCAGGGTGTTGCGCATACTGGTCTCAAAGGTGCGGATGCCGCGCTCACACAGGATGACGTTCTCGTTGCCCTCGGCCATGATGTACTCGGCGCTCATCACAAATTCTTCCAGCGTGTTGGCCAGGCCGCGCTTGAGCAGCACAGGCTTTTTCTGGCGGCCCACGGCCTTGAGCAGCTCAAAGTTCTGCATGTTGCGGGCACCCACCTGGATCAGGTCCACGTTCTCGAACAGGGGCAGGTGCTCGGTGTTCATGATCTCGGTGACGATGGGGG
>CAKTGS010000136.1 GCA_934561485.1 uncultured Faecalibacterium sp. | reverse complement strand
GACCGTTCTAAGCCGCATGTGAACATCGGCACCATCGGTCACGTTGACCACGGCAAGACCACTCTGACCGCCGCTATCACCAAGTTCCTGGCTCTGAAGGGCGACGCAGACTTCATGGACTACGCCAACATCGATAAGGCTCCTGAGGAGCGTGCTCGTGGTATCACGATCAACTCCGCTCACGTTGAGTATCAGACCGACGCTCGTCACTATGCTCACGTTGACTGCCCGGGCCATGCTGACTACGTTAAGAACATGATCACTGGTGCTGCTCAGATGGACGGCGCTATCCTGGTCGTTGCTGCTACCGATGGTCCCATGCCCCAGACCCGTGAGCACATCCTGCTGGCTCGTCAGGTCGGCGTGCCCTATATCGTTGTGTTCATGAACAAGTGCGATATGGTCGATGACGAAGAGCTGCTGGATCTGGTCGAGATGGAGATCCGTGAGCTGCTGACCGAGTATGACTTCCCCGGCGATGACACCCCGATCATTCGTGGTTCCGCTCTGAAGGCTTTGGAGGCTCCCAACGATCCTGAGGATCCTGCTTACGCTTGCATCAAGGAACTGATGGATGCTGTTGACAGCTATATCCCCAACCCCGATCGTGAAGAGGACAAGCCCTTCCTGATGCCCATCGAGGACGTCATGACCATTTCTGGCCGTGGTACCGTTGCAACCGGTCGTGTTGAGCGTGGTGTTGCTAAGGTTGGCGATCAGATGGAAATCGTTGGCATCAAGCCCGATCGTCTGTCCACCACCATCACCGGCCTGGAGATGTTCCGTAAGTCTCTGGACTTCGCTGAGGCTGGCGATAACATCGGCGCTCTGCTGCGTGGTGTTGATCGTACCCAGATTGAGCGTGGTCAGGTTCTGGCTAAGCCCGGCACTGTGCATCCGCACAACGTGTTTGAGGCTCAGGTCTACGTCCTGAACAAGGACGAAGGCGGCCGTCACACCCCGTTCTTCTCCAACTATCGTCCTCAGTTCTACTTCCGTACCACTGACGTGACCGGTATCATCACTCTGCCCGAAGGCACCGAGATGTGCATGCCCGGCGATAACGTCATGATGCACGTTGAGCTGCTGACCCCCGTTGCTATGGAAGAGGGCCTGCGTTTCGCTATCCGTGAGGGTGGCCGTACCGTTGGTTCCGGCGTTGTTGGCAAGATCATTGAGTGATTTTGACCCTTCGCGCCTGTCCTAAGGCAAAAGGTTAAAGTTTTAAAGTCCTTCCCGTTCCGGAGAGCGGGAAGGGCTTTTTTGTTTTTCTGCTGTTCGGAGAGAAAACGAAAAAGACTCCGTAGAAGCGTTTGAAAGGCCCCTGAAGTGGCGGACGGTATTCTTTGCATGCCGCCATGAAAAACCCTCTGTGCGGCTTCTGCGGGGCTGTGAGAGCCTGCTGGCAACGGAGCGCGCCGGACATTGACGGCACAGCAGCCGGGGGCTTGCACTGCAGCAGAAAATATGGTATATATGGGGCAGAACAATGCGCTTTCGGGCGGAAAAAGGGGATAGAATAATGATGACGATTCGGACCGCGACAGAGGCCGATCTGGACGCCGTAGCGGCCGTGGAGGCGGTGTGCTTTCCGGTTTCGGAGGCAGCTACCAAAGAAGAGCTGCGGGAGCGTCTGCAGAGCTACAGCGGCCATTTCTGGCTGCTGCTGGATGGGGACCGTGTGGTTGCCTTTGTGGATGGCATGGTGACCGATGCAGCCGACCTGACCGATGAAATGTACGCAAAGGCATCCATGCACAACGAGAGTGGTGCATGGCAGATGATTTTTGGCGTGAACACCATTCCGGAGTATCGCCGCCGCGGCTATGCGGGCCAGCTGCTGAACCGGGCTATTGCCGATGCAAAGGAGCAGGGCCGTAAAGGCCTGGTGCTGACCTGCAAGCAGAAGCTGGTGCCATACTATGCAAAGTTTGGCTTTGTGAATGAGGGGCTGTCCGCTTCCGTTCACGGCAACGTTGTGTGGTATCAGATGCGGTTGACTTTCTGAGAGCCAGCAGGATCGGATAGAATGCAAAAAGCGCCCCCGTGCGCTCTGAGCCTTGAAGAAAGGCGGAGCGTGCGGGGGCGCTGCTTTGTTTGGAATTACGAGGAGAAATTACATGTGCAGCAGGCTGCGCTGAGCATTGGCGCGGAACTTGAGAGCTGCTGCAATAAAGGCCTTGAACAGCGGGTGTGCACGGTTGGGGCGGCTCTTGAATTCGGGGTGGAACTGAGCGCCCAGGTGGAAGTCACGGCCGGGCAGCTCCACGGTCTCCACCAGGTGGTCATCGGGGCTGGTGCCGGAAATGACCAGGCCTGCGTCCTGCATCTCCTGCCGGAACTCGTTGTTGAATTCGTAACGGTGGCGGTGACGCTCCCAGATCTCGCTTTCGCCATAGCATTCGGCCATCTTGGTGCCGGGCATCACCTTGCAGGGATACTTGCCCAGACGCATGGTGCCGCCCTTGGGAATGTTGCCCTGCTGGTCTGCCATCAGAGCGATCACGTTGTGCTTGCCGTCCGGCGTGAACTCACTGGAATTGGCATCTTTGTAGCCCAGTACACCGCGGGCAAACTCCATGACCATGATCTGCATACCCAGGCAGATGCCGAAGTAAGGCACGTGGTTCTCGCGGGCATACCGGGCAGCCTGGATCATGCCTTCGATGCCGCGGTCACCGAAGCCGCCGGGCACGATGATGCCGTCCACATCGGTAAAGGCTTCTTTGCAGGCGGCCTGATCGGTCAGATCTTCGCTTTCTACCCACTTGATCTCCACCTGGCTGTCATTTTCAAACCCGGCGTGATACAGGCTCTCCATCACGGAAAGGTAGGCATCGTGCAGTTTGACGTATTTGCCCACCAGCGCAATGGTGCACACCTTGCTGCGGGTGGCAATGCGGGAGACCACCTGCTTCCATTCCGTCAGGTCGGCAGGGGGCACATCCAGCTTCAGCTTGTCCACCACCACATCGTCCAGGCCGTTGGTGTGCAGCATCAGCGGGCACTGGTACAGGCTGGGCATGGTCAGGTTCTCAATGACGCACTCCGGCTTGACGTTGCAGAAGGTGCTGATCTTGCGGCGGATCTCGCCGCCCACGCTGCCATCGGCGCGCAGGATGATGATGTCGGGGTTCACGCCCATGCCCTGCAGTTCCTTGACCGAGTGCTGGGCGGGCTTGGATTTGTATTCATCGGAGCCGGAAATGTAGGGCACCAGCACCACATGGATGTAGCAGCAGTTGTCGCGGCCCTGCTCCAGGCCCACCTGACGGATGGCCTCCAGGAAGGGCTGGCTTTCGATGTCGCCGGTGGTGCCGCCGATCTCGGTGATGACAACGTCCGCCTCGGTGCTCTTGGCCAGATTATAGATGTAGCTCTTGATCTCGTTGGTGATGGGGGGGATGATCTGCACGGTCTGGCCGAGGTACGCGCCCTGACGCTCCTTGTTCAGGACGTTCCAGTAGACCTTGCCGGTGGTCAGGTTCGAGTATTTGTTCAGGTTTTCGTCGATGAAGCGCTCATAGTGGCCGAGGTCGAGGTCGGTCTCGGTGCCGTCGTCGGTCACGAACACCTCGCCGTGCTGCAGCGGGCTCATCGTGCCCGGGTCAACGTTGATGTAGGGGTCCAGCTTCTGGCTGGCCACCTTCAGTCCGCGGGTCTTGAGCAGACGTCCCAGGCTGGCCGCCGTGATGCCCTTGCCCAGGCCCGACACAACGCCGCCGGTCACAAAAATATACTTCGTTGCCATAATTCACCCTCCATGTCGGCGGATGCCAAACAACAGCGCCCGCCATATCCCAAAAAATTATCCTTTCCATTATACATCGGAAAAAACAGCTTTTGCAATATGGCGGGCACATTTTCTTTATTAAATTTGCAAAAAGTGGGTTTTACTTTAGATTCTTCAGCGCGCGTCCGTGTACTTCAG
>CAKTGS010000135.1 GCA_934561485.1 uncultured Faecalibacterium sp. | reverse complement strand
TCTCGTCCAGCGGCACATAAGTACCGTTCGCGCGGTCGTAGATCTTCACGTTCTGCACACGAGGCGTGCCGGTAGCACTGCCGATCCAGACGTTCTTGTCGTCCGTCTGCACGGTGTTGGGGATGTCGGTGTGGATCTCATAGGTTGCACCGGCCACCTGCAGGAAGCCGCCGTTCTCCTTGCCCTCTGCACCGGCAAAGCGGGCTGCAAACTCCAGTGCGTCCTGGATCTGCTTGCCGGTTACCGACATCAGGCAGGCCACATTGCCGAAGGGGCTGACCTGTTTGCAGGTCTTGAAGGTCCAGTAGCCAGCATCTTCGTCCGCACGGATGCCGCCGCCGTTCATAATGGCAATGTCGCAGTGCAGCTGCTCCACCTCATTGAAGTAGGTGTAAATACCGTCTGCCACAAAGTCGCCAAGGTTCGTCTCGCCGGAGCGGATGCGGCGCTTGCCGGTAGCCGGATCGCTGATGTAGAAATCGGTATCGGCCACAGCGATCTTCTCGCCCAGCATCTCGTCCACCGAGCTGATCCAGGCGCTCTGCATGGCGGCTACATTGGCGTCTGCGCCCTCGTAGGTGTCCAACAGGCGGGTGGAAATGGTGCCGTCTGCGGCAATGGTCATCTCGCCTACATGTGCAAAGTAGGAACCGGTCTGGGTCAGGGTGACTGCCTTGCCGGAAGCATCCAGCACCTGGCGGTTCTCCACCACGGTGTGAGAATGGCCGTCAATGAACGCATCCAGGCCGGTGGTGTGGGCAATGACTTCCTCACTGGTCCAGGGAGAGGACGAGGGGTCCACGCCCAGATGACCCAGGCCGATAACCACATCCGCCATGCATTTTGCCTTGTCAATGGCCTTCTGCACGGCGCTGTAGAGCTTCTGGCCGTCCTCGCCGCCCAGAATGTCGTAGATGTACTTGGTCTGTGCCTTGTTCATGAAGTAGGCCGGCGTAGACTTGGTAAAGGTTTCCGGCGTGGTAATGCCCACAAAGGCAATGCGCACACCACCGCGCACGAACACCTTGACCGAAGGCAGGACCCGCAGGTTGGTGCGCAGATCCAGCCAGTTGCAGGACAGATACGGGAAATCCGCTTCCTTCATGAGTTCCTTGGCGCGGTCCATGCCGTAGTCAAACTCATGGTTGCCGGGGGTGGCGGCATCGTAACCGGCAGCGTTCATCAGCTGGATGATGGAAGCGCCCTGGTCCATGGAACCGTAAGCGGTGCCCTGCACATGGTCACCGGCATCCACCAGCAGCACCTTTTTGCCTGCATCCTGATAGCTCTGCTTCAGGGCAGCAATGGCGGCATAGGTCAGCTCCGGTGCCTGCTTGTCAATGTAGGTGTGTACATCGTTGGTGTACAGAATGGTGACCTCTGATTTTTCACCGGGCCAGCAGGCGGATGCGGCGGGTGCACCCGCTGCCATTGCGGCAGCAGCGGCAGAGACACCGGCAGCCTTCAAAAAGCTGCGGCGGGAGATAAGATGTTTCACAGGAAAACGACCTCCTCTTTTTATTCTGGCATTTTTTACAGGGCAGACTCTCCTCTGCCCCCGACTGCTTTAAGCATAACACAGAACCACACCAAGAGCAAGCAAAAACAGCCTTTTCTGACAAAGAAATTCAACTATTTCGTCCCATTTTATGCAAAGCAATCCTTTTTGAGCAAAAAAGAGAACGTCCCGGCAGCCGTCTCAGCATACCGGGGCGTTCTCTTGTGTTTGGGAGACCTTTTTTGCAAAAGGCCGGAGAAAGGGCTTTTTAAATCGCGCCGTACTCCTTGAGCAGCTTCTCAAGGTCGGTGCCCTCAATCTTCTTCAGGGCTTCCTTCATGGCCAGACGCGGGATCAGCGGCAGATCCATATCGGTGATCTTTTTGCCGTCACGCAGCTTGACCGTTGCATTCAGCAGGTCACGCACATCGTAGGTGCTGCCCCAGACCTCGGGCACGCCGCGGTCAATGTTCAGCAGGGTGTACACAGCTTCCATACCGGTGCGCATAGAGTATTCGGTGGTGAAGATGGTGTCGCGCTTGGTCTCGGCAAACTGGCCCAGGAAGGCAAAGTTCACAGCACCTTCCGGCACAATGTCGGGGCGGTCACCCATGGCACGCGGCATAAAGAAAGCATCAATATAGGGCATCATCACCGGCACGGTGTTGGCGCTGTGCTCGGCCAGCTCTTCGATCTGATCGGTGGGCACGCCAATGTGGTACAGCCACTCCATGCAGATCTCCTTGCCGGTGCAGTCGCGCATGGGCTTCTTAACGTAATCGCCGGGCTTATCGCTGAACAGACCGTAGACCCAGACGCACAGCTGATCCTTGGGCTGGTCGCGGAACTGCTGCTGACGGTTCAGCGTCCAACTGAGCAGCCAGCTGGAATCCTTGACGGTGACAATGCCGCCGGTAACCGTGTGGCCGCTGAAGGGGTCGCGCTTGCAGATCTTCTGGATATACTGGGGGATTTTGTTGTCCAGGGTGGTAATGGTTGCGCTCTCCCAGTTGGACAGCTCCGGCTCGGAGCAGAACTTTTCCGGATGGCCGAAGGACGGGTCCTGTGCGGCGATCTTTTTCCACAGATCCCAGCCGTTGCCCGGCTTGATGGCAGGGTCAAACCCGGCAGCCTTGTTCTGATCGCCCACGGTGCAGCTCTCCACGCAGCCGCCATTGGTGATGAACAGCAGATCGTTTTCGGTCAGATCGATGTTGGAAGTCTCGCCTGCATGCTCCACAGTAACCGAGCTTGCCATCTTTTTATTGCCCTGAATGTCGAACTTGACATCGGTCACCTTGGTGTCGTAGTGGAACTGCACACCAAAGCCCTTGAGGTATTCCACCATGGGCAGAATGATGGACTCGTACTGGTTGTAGCGGGTAAAGCGCAGAGCCTTAAAGTCCGGCAGGCCGCCGATGTGATGGATATAACGCTTGATATACAGCTTCATTTCCAGTGCGCTGTGCCAGTTTTCAAAGGCAAACATGGTGCGCCAATACAGCCAGAAGTTGGAGCCCAGCACCTCATCGTCAAAGAAATCGGTGATCTTTTTATCCTGCAGCTGCTCATCCGGGGTGAAGAACAGCTTCATGATCTCCATGGCACCCTTATCGGACAGGCCGAACTTGCCATCGGTGTGGGCGTCCTGGCCCTGGTTGACGGTGGCACGGCACAGGGAGAAGTTGGGGTCTTCCTTGTTCAGCCAGTAGTATTCGTCCAGCACGCTGGCACCCTCGGTTTCCAGAGACGGAATGGAGTGCAGCAGGTCCCACATAACCTCAAAATGGTTGTCCATTTCACGGCCACCGCGCATCACATAGCCAATGCTGTACTTGTAGCCATCGCAGGCACCGCCGGGCAGAGCTTCCTTTTCAAACACATGCACGTGCTCGCCCTTCATCTGGCCGTCACGCACCAGGTAGCAGGCAGCGGTCAGGGCTGCCAGACCGCTGCCAATGATATAAGCAGATTTATGATCGACACCCTCCGGCTTTTTGGGGCGTGCAAAAGCTTCGTAGTTGCCACTGGAATAATACATAAAAAGTGAGCCTCCTTGCTTTGATCTTCTCGTATTCGGCACCGCTGTGCCGTTCCTATGGCAACAGTATACCCCGATACTGTCCCGCCCACAACAAACAAACTTCCGGCAGTGTATAAAATTTATACAACTCCCGCGTTTTGTAGGAAATGCGTATAAATTGTGACACTGTCCAGCATGAAGGATCGACAGCGCTGTAACGAAAAAAGACGGAACGACCACAGCCGTTCCGTCTTTTGGGAAGCTATTCCATTATTTTGCGTTGGCCTGGGCCACTTCAAAGTCGATCTTGCCCAGGTTGACGTCTGCACGCACAATGGTGATCATCATGGTGTCGCCCAGGCTCCAGGTCTTGCCGGAGACGGGGTCGGACAGGCGCACGCCCTCGGTGAGCGTAGTGCCGGAGGGGGTCAGGCTGGAAGCAGGCACAAAGCCCTCCACACCGTTTTCCAGTTCAATGAACAGGCCGCGCTGGGTCACGCCGGAAATGCGGCCCTCGTAGCACTCGCCCAGATGGCGGCGGGCATACTC
>CAKTGS010000134.1 GCA_934561485.1 uncultured Faecalibacterium sp. | reverse complement strand
GTCAGGCTGATGGCATGGCAGCCCAGCTCGTTCAGCGCCATGGCCAGCAGCGAAATGCTGATCTGCTCGCCGGTGGCCAGCAGCATATCCATTTCACGGGCCGAGGGGTTGTGGGTGATCTCGGCTGCCTTTTCGATCAGGTCATCGGTGGTATCGCCCTGTGCGGACACCACCACCACTACGTCATTGCCCGCCTTGTGGGTGTTTGCCACAATGCGTGCCACGTTGAAGATACGGTCACGGTCCTTCACCGAAGAACCGCCGAACTTCTGTACGATCAACGCCATATCTTGTCACTCTCCTCTTTTTCTCCCTCGGCTTGCGAGGGGATACACCGGGCGGAAGCGGTCGGCCTTGCCTTGCACTTCCCTCTCCCATTTATCATTCCACTGTTGCGCCGGTGTTATCGGCATCCAATCGCAGCAATGTAAATGCTTCACATCCGTCCAGACCTTCCAGCAGCTCCAGCCCCTTTTCCAGCTTGGAATAGAACTTTTCGGCATTGGCTTTTTCAGCCACCGCCATCACGGTGCTGCCTGCACCGGACACATAAACGGCCTTTGCCCCGCATAGCCGCGCCATGTCAAACACTTCCTTGGAGCCGGGCATCAGCGGCATCCGGTAGGGCTGGTGCAGCTTATCCTCGGTGGCAATGCCCAGCAGGTCGTGGCGGCCCTCACAGAAGGCGGCCGGAATCAGCGCTGCACGGGACAGGTTATACACCGCATCCTTGTGGGACACTTCCTTGGGCAGGGCGGCACGGGCAGCCTCGGTCAGCAGTTTGTAGTCCGGCACAATGGCGGCAAAGCACAGGCTTTCGTCCACATTGCGCTTGACCGAGTACACCACGCCATCCTCAAACACACTGCTGGTCAAACCGCCCAGCAAGGCCGGGGCCACATTGTCCGGGTGGCCCTCAATGGAGGTAGCCAGCGTGAGCAGCTCCTGGGTGTTGAGGATATCCCCCAGCATCCGGTTGGCGCCCAGCAGGCCCGCAATGATGCAGGCCGAGGATGAGCCAAGGCCCCGCGCCATGGGGATGGGATTCGTCTGAGTGATCTTGAGGGGCGGAATCTGCTTGCCCACCTTGTCGAACAGGCCCTTGGCCGAGCGATACACCAGGTTGCTTTCGCCGCGCGGGATGCGGGTGCCGTCCGAGGCGGAAATGTTCAGCACATCGCTCTCTTCAAAGGTCACCGTGTTGTACAGGGTCACTGCCAGACCCAGCGCATCAAAGCCGGAGCCGATGTTTGCGCTGGTGGCGGGAACCGAAACTTTGATCTTCATAGCCGCCTTCCCTTTCTGTTATGCTTCCTCGGGCAGGCGCTTGAGCACCAGCTTCACGCTGCCGCCCACGGCCTCCACCTTGCGGGCAGCTTCGGCCAAGGCCTTGTCGTCCGCACGTTCCACAAAATAAGCGCAGCCATCGTATCGCTCATCCACCACTTTGCCGTAACCGTAAATGGCTTCCACCACGGCGGGAGCAATGCCCGCTACACGCACATAATATGCGGCAGGGGCCGGGTCGGTGAGCATTCCCTCCACCGGCTCGGCAGGCTGCCAGAACAGGCTGTCGTGCACCTTGGAGCCGTGTTTGAGGGCGTCCACCACATCGGCCACCACGGCGCTGGCGGTGGGCAGCTTGCCTGCGCCCTTGCCGTAGAACACCACATCGCCCAGCATATCGCCCTTGACCAGCACTGCGTTGAACACATCGTCCACGCTGGCCAGCTGGTTCGCTTTGGGCACCAGACACGGCTCCACACCGGCAGCCACCGTGCCGTTCTCGTGGCGCTTCATCCAGGCAATCAGCTTGATGACACAGCCCAGCTTCTCGGCCGCTTCCACATCCGCTGTGGTAATGGCACGGATGCCGCGGGTGGGAATATTCTGGGGGTAGATCTGATGGCCGCAGACCATCGAGGACAGAATGGCGATCTTGCGGCAGGCATCACGGCCGTCCACATCATCGCTGGGGTCCTTGGTCTCGGCATAGCCCAGCTCCTGGGCAAGTTTCAGCGCATCGTCAAAGCCCAGATTCTCGCGCACCATCTTAGTGAGCATGAAGTTGGTGGTGCCGTTCACAATGCCCTGCACCTCGCTGATGACATTGGCGGCCAGGCACTGGTGCATAGGGGTGATGATGGGGGTGCCGCCGCCCACCGAAGCCTCAAACAGGAAGGCGCAATTGTGCTCCTTGGCCAGGCCCAGCAGCTCGGCACCGTAGGTGGCCACCATTTCCTTGTTGGAGGTACACACGCTGCGGCCGCTTTCCAGGCAGGCCTTGACGTAGGGGTACGCAAAGCGGGTGCCGCCGATGGTCTCCACCACCACCCGGATCTCCGGGTCCTGCAGGATAGTATCAAAATTCTTGACAAACAGATGTGCGGCCGGATGGTTCGAGAAATCCTTGGGGTCAAGGATATATTTGACCTCCACCGGCTCGCCCGCGCGGCGGGAAACGCCTGCGGCATTGCGGCACAGCACCTCGTACACACCGCTGCCCACCGTGCCAAAGCCCAAAATTGCAATCTTAGCCATATTGTTCCCCTCGTTTTTTCCTATTTCGGTACGTTCGCGTTACAGGTTATACCCACAATGCACGCCTACTACCATGCGCTGGCGGGAGAGCTTTTCGGTGAGTTCTTCCGGGGTCATCTGCATGGTATCGGTGCGGATGGTAACCGCCACCAGGGCAGCACCATTTTCCGGCGTGGACTGGTTGATGGTCACAATGCTGGCACCTGCGGCGCTGATGCCGGCCAGCAGGCTTTGCAGTGCACCGGTCTCATCCCGCAGGGTGGCCATAACGGTGATCACCTCGCGGCCGTTCTCGGAATCAAAAATGCAGTCCTTATACTTATAAAAAGCGCTGCGCGACAGATCCACCGCACGGGTGGCAGCCGAAATGCTGCGTGCCTCCCCGCTGGCCAGAAGCTCCTTGGCGCGTACCACCTTGAGGAAAACTTCCGGCAGGACCTGTTCATCCACCAGATAAAAGCGGCGTTCCAACTTGTTCACCTCACAAACACAAGTGTTCTTGCAGTGAATATAATAACATCCGACCCCCTGCAATGCAAGAGGTCGGATGCGATTTTGGCAGATTACCCAGTTTTGAATTGTGAAGTGCCGGTTTTCCTTACCGGAATGCTTGCCGCTTCCCGGAGAAGTACGTCTTTTTTCGGCATTTGTGTGCCCGTCAGCTACAGGATCAGTCTGTATCCAGGCTGCTTGTATCCGCAGGAATGACAGTCTGCTCCGGCGCTGCCGTTGTATCGGTGCTGGACGATGCCGCAGCCGTGGAACGGTGTGCGTAGTTGCACACATCCGGCAGGTCGTCTGCGCGGTAGTAACCCACTGCGGTGCTCGGGCAGGAAGGCCCTGCCAGCAAGCCGCTCTGGGTACAGTAGCGCTGCTCGGTCACACCCTGCGAAGTCGGGAAGGATTTATACGGCAGGTCGGCCTGCACCTGCTCCATCAGAGCTTTCCAGGCCATGACGCAGGTACGGGTCTTGGCCTGCTGCTTGCCCAGGGTCTTGGTCATATCATACGGCGCATCATAGCCCCACCACACGGCGGTGACATAATACGGCGTGCCGCCCACGAACCACAGGTCCTTTTCATCGCTGGCGGTACCGGTTTTGCCAAAGGCTTCCATGCCGTTGGAGTTGGGGTAGCGGCCGCTGGCGGTGCCCACGCTGGAGTACAGAACGTTCTTCAGCAGGCGGTTCATCACGTAAGCGGTATCGCTGGTCAATGCCTGGTAGCTGGTGGCGTTGTTTTCCAGGTAGATGTTGCCGTCACGGTCCAGCACACGGGTGTACAGGTGCGGGGTGGTGTAGCGGCCATCGTAGAAAATCTGGAATGCTGCAGCCAGGGCCATGGGCGTTACGCCATGGGTCTGGCTGCCCATGACCATCTGGGCCAGGCCCACATCATTGGTGGGGTCCAAGGTGGTGAGCTGCAGGGTGTTATAGGCAAAATTGAACATGTTGCTTGCGCCCACCAGGTCACCCACACGCACGGCAATGGTGTTCAGGGAGCGGGCCAGACCGTTCCACAGCGGCACATCGCTGTTATCGCCGTAGTTGCCGCCGTAGTTGCG
>CAKTGS010000133.1 GCA_934561485.1 uncultured Faecalibacterium sp. | reverse complement strand
ATGCGCTTCTGCCAGAGCTTTATGACCGAGCTGTACCGCCACATCGGCCAGTTCGTGGACTGCCCCGCCGGTGATATCGGCGTTGGCGGCCGTGAGGTCGGTTATATGTTTGGCCAGTACAAGCGCCTGACCAACAGCTTCCAGGGCGGTATGCTCACCGGCAAAGGCCTGACCTTCGGCGGTTCTCTGGCCCGTACCGAGGCTACCGGTTACGGCCTGTGCTACTTCACCGCTGAAGCTCTGAAGTGCATGCGCAACGACAGCTTCGAGGGCAAGACCGTGGTGATCTCCGGCTCCGGCAACGTGGCTATCTACGCCTGCGAGAAGGCTACCCAGCTGGGTGCCAAGGTTGTCACCATGTCCGATTCCAACGGCTATGTTTACGACCCCAATGGCATCGACCTGGCTTACGTCAAGGATCTGAAGGAAGTGCGCCGCGGCCGTATCAAGGAGTACGCCGAGACCCACGAGGGTGCTACTTATGTGGCAGACTGCAGCAAGGTCTGGACGGTCCCCTGCGACATCGCCCTGCCCTGCGCAACCCAGAACGAGATCAACAAGGAGTCTGCTGAGGCTCTGGTGAAGGGTGGCTGCACCGTAGTGTGCGAGGGCGCCAACATGCCCAGCACCCCGGAGGCCATCGAGGTCTACCTGTCCAATGGCATCCTGTACGGACCCGCAAAGGCTTCCAACGCAGGCGGCGTGGCTACTTCCGGTCTGGAAATGAGCCAGAACTCCGAGCGTCTGAGCTGGACCTTTGAAGAGGTGGATGCAAAGCTGAAGGGCATCATGGAGGGCATCTTCCATGCTTCCTACGATGCATCCGTTGCCGCCGGTTCCGAGGGCAACCTGATGGTCGGTGCAAACTGCGCCGGCTTCCTGAAGGTTGCTACCGCTATGATGGCACAGGGCATTACCTACTAAGTTTCATCCGGTATTTCAAGAGCCGCGTTCGTGAGAGCGCGGCTCTTTTTGTTGTGCAAATGGCAGACCAGCGGGGAAGATACTGCTGACCGGGCTGTGGGCCGGTAGTTTCTCCGAGGACTTCCGGGAGGTGGGGCCCCGGCGCGTAAGCGTTGGGGCGGGACTTGGGTCCCGGGCTGTCCGAGGAGAAAGCTGCCGGCCCGCAGCCCATCCCGCAGCCTTTCTCTGCATAAAACAGTTCCCCGCCGCCCATACTCCCGGTATCTTCTGCTGGAAAGGGAGTCGTTTATGGACGAGCAAATGTTTTGTTTTCAGTGTGAACAGGCCGCAGGCTGCAAAGCCTGCACCGGGGCGGCCGGGGTATGCGGCAAATCTGCCGAAACCGCTGCTGCGCAGGACCGGCTCACCGGCACCCTGATTGCCTATGCCGGGCAGCTGATCGGCGAAGGGCGCTCCCCCGCCCCGGAACAGGCCAGGCTGCTCATGCAGGGGCTGTTCACCACCATTACCAACGTCAACTTTGATGCTTCCACCGTGGACGAGTTGACCCGGCGGGTACAGGATGCCAGCCCAGGCACGGCCCTCGCCTACGACATGCGGCGGCTGTGGCAGGAGCCGGACGAGGACGTGCGCAGCCTGAAAAGCTTTGTGTTGTTCAGCCTGCGGGGTATGGCGGCTTATAATTATCACGCCCGGGTGCTGGGCCGCATTGACCCGGAACTGGACCGGTTCTTCTGCACCGCACTGCAGGCCATTGGCACAGACGGCACATCCACAGAGGAGCTTTGGAAACTGGTACAGTCCACCGGAGAGGCCAGCTACCGCTGCATGGAGCTGCTGGATGCTGCCAATACCGGGGCCTTTGGAGACCCGGAACCCGTGCAGGTGCCCCTGACCATTGAAAAGGGGCCGTTCATCGTAATTTCCGGTCACGATCTGTACGATGCACAGCAGCTGCTGGAGCAGACCGCAGGCCGGGGCGTCAACGTCTACACCCACTCGGAAATGCTGCCTGCCCACGGTTACCCGGAACTGAAAAAGAAGTATCCGCACCTGAAGGGCAACTTCGGCACGGCGTGGCAGAACCAGCAGCGGGAATTTGAGGACATTCCTGCTCCCATTCTGTTCACCACAAACTGCATCATGCCCCTGCGGGCCAGCTATGCCGACCGGGTGTTCACCACATCGGTAGTGTCTTACCCCGGCATTGTGCACATTGACGAAGGGCGCGACTTTTCCCCGGTCGTTGCCAAAGCGCTGGAACTGGGCGGCTACCCGGAGGACACCCTGCTGCCCGGCATGAACGGCGGCAAAGTGGTAACCACCGGCTTTGCCCGCACTGCTGTGCTGCGCCACGCGGGTGAGATCGTGCAGGCCGTAAAGGACGGAAAGATCCGGCACTTTTTCCTGGTGGGCGGCTGCGATGGCACCCGGCCAAGCCGCCGGTACTACACCGAGTTTGCCAAGCTCACCCCGCCGGACACAGTCATTCTCACGCTGGCCTGCGGTAAATTCCGGCTCAACGATCTGCCCCTGGGCACCGTTCCGGGCACCGGGCTGCCCCGCATTCTGGACGTGGGGCAGTGCAACGATGCCTACAGCGCCATCCGCATTGCGCTGGCCCTGGCCGAGGCCTTTGGCTGCGGCGTAAACGATCTGCCGCTTTCGCTGGTACTGTGCTGGTTTGAGCAAAAAGCTGTGTGCATCCTGATCGCGCTGCTGGCGCTGGGCATCCGGGGCATCCGGCTGGGGCCTACCCTGCCGGCCTTTCTCTCGCCGGGGGTGGTACGCACCCTGCAGGACAAATACGCCCTGAAGGCCATCACCACCCCGGAAGAGGATCTGCGTGCGATTCTTGGCCGCCTGTAAGGCCAAAAAGTGCAACACCAACGCAACGCATTTGCAACAATAGTGTCGGTGTCTTTTTGCCATCTTGCAAAATGAATAAGGCTCAGATTTATTCAAAGTTCCGAATTTTTCCGCGTAAAACCAGTTTTTTCCGCAAAACGCTTGCATTTTTCTGCCCGGAATTGCTAAGATAAAGGCGGCAAAGCACCACAACAATTCTCTATCGGAAAGGAGGGTGGCAGAATGCAGCGGAACCATCTTTTTGCAGTCCTGGCTCTGGGCCTGCTGCTCTGCCTTGCCCCCATGGGGGCCGCTGCCGATGCTCTGCCCGAGGAAGCAGCCGTTTCCTCTGAAGCGGCCGAGCCGGAAGCACCCGCGGAACAGCCCATCCTGCCGGAAAATCCGCCCACGATGATCAGCTATATTACCCCGGAAATGTACGAAGATGAGGTGCCGGAAACCTTGGAGCAGGTGGGCAGTTCCACCCCGGCTCCTGCAGAATCCTCTGCCGGGGAAGCAGCTGCCAAAAATGAAGTGCCGGACACTCTGCCGCAGACCGGCACTTCTGCCGGGGCTGGCAGCATCCTGCTGGGTGCAGGCTCTGCCCTGCTGGCAGTCGGATGGTTCTTCACTCACAGACAGGCCGCCGCCCGGCACTGACTTCCTGAAACACAGCAGCCATGCGGTTGACCCGCCGTTCCCACCTTCACGATGCCCGCCGGAGCGGCGGGTTTTGTGCGCCTTGCAGAAACAGAAGTGTTTCTTCAAGACGTTTCGCACAGAATGCAGCGCAAAGGGGCTATCAGATTTGGTGCAGCTGTCACTTGAAGATTCTTCACGGCCCGCTATAATAATAAGTACCGGAACAAAGGCGTTCCGCAAGGGGATACTCTGCCCTTGCGGAGCGCTTTTCTTTTTTGTCAGAATGCGGAGGGTGCCGCATCCGGTGAGGATTTGATTTAAAAGGATGGGAAAGTCTATGGAAAACTTTACAGAGCAGAAGAACACCCTTGGCCTGTACGATCCACAGTTCGAGCACGATGCCTGCGGCATCGGCGCTGTGGTGGACATCAAGGGCCGCAAAAGCCATCAGACCGTGGATGATGCCTTGTCCATTGTGGAGCGGCTGGAACACCGCGCCGGTAAGGACGCAGAAGGCAAAACAGGTGACGGCGTGGGTATTCTGCTGCAGATCAGCCACAAGTTCTTCTCCAAAGTGGCCGAGAAAATGAATATCCGCTTGGGCAACGAGCGCGAATACGGCGTAGGCATGTTCTTCTTCCCCCAGAACGAGCATACCCGTGCCCAAGCCATGAAACTGTTTGAGGTGGTCACCCGCAAGGAAGGGCTGGAGTTTCTGGCCTGGCGCAAAGTGCCGGTAAACCCGGACGCCGTGGGCCAGAAAGCCCGCGACTGTATGCCCGCCATCTGGCAGTGCTTCATCAAAAAGCCCGCCAAGGTGAG
>CAKTGS010000132.1 GCA_934561485.1 uncultured Faecalibacterium sp. | reverse complement strand
TGCAGGCCCTCGTTGTAGCGGCGGCCGATCATCAGGCGGCCGGTGAACTCGTCCACAATGATGACCTCGCCGTTCTTCACCACGTAGTCGATGTCTTTCTGCATCACGCCATAGGCCTTGATGGCCTGGTCGATGTGGTGGGCCAGGGTCATGTTCTCGGCGGCGGCCAGGTTTTCGATGTGGAAATAGGCTTCGGCCTTTTTGATGCCGCTGGCGGTCAGGGTGCAGGTCTTGTGCTTTTCGTCCACCACGTAATCGCCATCGGCCTGTTCATCGGTGGAAACCTTGTCCTCCAGCTCCACCACCACGCTCTTGCGCAGGGTACGGGCAAAACGGTCCACCTGGGTGTACAGGCTGGAAGAATCTTCGCCCTTGCCGGAGATGATCAGCGGGGTGCGGGCTTCATCGATCAGGATGGAGTCCACCTCGTCCACAATGGCGTAGGCGTGGCCGCGCTGCACCATGTTGGCCTTATAGGTCACCATGTTGTCGCGCAGGTAGTCAAAGCCGAACTCGTTGTTGGTGCCGTAGGTGATGTCGGCAGCGTAGGCGGCACGGCGGGCATCGCCGTCCATGCCTTGGGCGATCAGACCCACGGAGAGACCCAGCCAGCGGTAGAGCTTGCCCATCCACTCGCTGTCGCGCTTGGCCAGGTAGTCGTTCACGGTCACCACGTGCACGCCCTCGCCGGTCAGGGCGTTGAGGTAGGCGGGCAGGGTGGCCACCAGGGTTTTGCCTTCACCGGTCTGCATCTCGGCAATGTCGCCCCGGTGCAGGGCAATGCCGCCGGTGATCTGCACCGGGAAGTGCTTCATGCCCAGCACACGCCAGGCGGCTTCCCGGCAGACGGCAAAGGCATCGGGCAGGATGTCGTCCAGGGTCTTGCCCTCGGCCAGCTGCTGCTTGAAAGCGGGCGTCATGGCCTGCAGCTCTGCGTCCGAAAGGGCCGCATACTTGGACTCCAGTGCCAGCACCTGTTTGGTGATGGGGTTCACCTTTTTCAGCTCCCGGTCCGAGAAGCTGCCAAAGAGTTTTTCAACAAGGGACATTCGTTACACCTCATAAAATAAGATCAGGGCGCACGCGCCCGAAAGAACATAACAATACAACTTATATGATACACCAAAGCGGCAGGGGCGTCAAATCCACAGTGCTATTTTAGCCGCTTTTTGAATGAATTTTCTGTAAATTTGTGCGCGGCGCGGCCCGGCTGGGCCGCGCCGCATGAAAAATACCGGCGGAAGATACTTTTTTTGACCATAAACTCCATAGAAATGGTGGGTGAACGGCGTTTGGTAAAAAATTACAGTTTTTGACGATCAAATTCGGCATGGCGACAAAATTGCGTTAAAATGCTTGATAATATACCCCCCCCCCCCTATAAAATAGAGAAAGAGGAAAGCAGCGGGAAAATCTGCCCGCTCAAAACCCAAAGGAGGTACGCTATGAACAAGAAACTGCTGCAAAGCCTGCTGGCCGTATTTTTGCTGGCGGCATTGCTGATACCGGTAACGGCGTTTGGCGAAGATGGAACAGCGAGCTCGACCTGTGAAAATGGTCACAACATGCCGGACAAAGCAAACTGGGAATGGGAGTTCCCGGCAACACCGGGCAGTGGTGCAGCGTATTACACAGCAACAGCAACCTGTCTGGACTGCAGAAAAGAATTTTCCAGCGGCAGACAAATGGTTGCAATGACTTCTTCAAGACCGGCAACCTGTACAAGAAATAAGTTTGCAATTTATACAAACAAGGCTAACTTAGGTGGAAAAGACTACACGGATACCCAGGAGGTAGAAGTGCCGGGCACGATGACGGCACACAGTATAAGAACGGTTTGGGGAAAAGCAGCAACCTGTGCCAAGATCGGTCTGACGAAGGGAGAACAGTGCCAGCTATGCGGCAAATGGGTCGTAGAACAGACGGTGATCCCGAAAACAGATCATCTGAAATCTGACATTGTAACCACCAAGCAGTATCAGCCGTATACCTGTACAGAAGATGGTTATAAAGCAGAAAAGAAGTGCCGGACCTGCGGCCAGATCGTGCAGGAAGCAACGCGCATCCCGGCCCCGGGCCACAAAGAAGTAGTGGACACTGCGGTTGCGGCTACCTGCACCAAAGCGGGCAAGACGGAAGGCAAACACTGCAGCGTGTGCAAGAAAGTTCTGGTGGCGCAGGAAGAGGTGCCCGCAAAGGGCCACACCATCGTCACCGATGCCGCCAAGGCAGCTACCTGCACGGAGAACGGCTTGACGGAAGGCAGTCATTGCTCGGTGTGCAGCTGGGTCAAGCAGATGCAGACGAGCATACCGGCCACCGGCCATGCGGTGGCGAAAAATGCCGAGACGGTATGGAACTGGAATATTCCGGACAACGGCAGCTTTGCTACCGTGACGGTTTCTGCCCCGTGCCAGAAGTGCGGAAATTCGATCTCCGCAATCGCAAACAGCGTTACCTACTGGCATACGACAAATGCCACCTGCACGACAGGCGGCAAACGAATCTACTCGGTCACCGTGCCGCTGGGTGGGCAGGAGTTCTACGGAGAGAAAGAAGTGGATGACCCGGATGCCCCTGCAAAGGGTCACACCCCGGTCGTGGACGCTGCCGTTGCAGCTACCTGTACCGAAACGGGCCTGACCGAGGGCAGCCACTGCGGCGTTTGCAATGAAGTCCTGACCAAGCAGGAAGTAGTGCCCGCGAAGGGTCACACCCCGGTCGTGGACGCTGCCGTTGCAGCCACCTGCACCGAAACGGGCCTGACCGAGGGCAGCCACTGCGGTGTTTGCAATGAAGTTCTGACCAAGCAGGAAGTAGTGCCTACACGGGGCAGCCATGTGTTTGGCAAGTGGTATGTGACCATCCGGGCAACGGAAGCCGCTGCAGGCGAGGAAGAAAGCCAGTGCCTGTATTGCAGCGAGACTCAGACCCGCACCATCCCGGCACTTGGCACGGAAGAACAGCCCCGCCTGCATGTGCTGGATAAAACAAACGAAGAGCGGTATTTTGAGATCTGGCAGCAGGGCGATACCCTGATCGTGACCTCGGAATACGAAGAAGTCACGACCCTGACCGGTACATCTGCCGTGCTGCAAAAGCTGCTGGAACAGGGGGTGCGCATCTTGGAATTTGTCACGCCGCAGGGCACCGTCCGTGTGGAAATCGTGCCGCTGCTGACCGCCATGGGCAGCAGTGGAACCTTTAAACTGTCGGTGACAAGGCATGGTGCATCTCTGCTTGTAAATGAAGTGATGCATAATGAATTGCTGCGCTGACCCCGGTACCCAACGCATAAAGTAAGCTGCGCAATAAAAAACAGGCACTGCCTCCCTTTTGTAAGGGGCACGGCAGTGCCTGTTTTTGAGTTCAGATCGTTTCCAGCAGACCCGGCAGCTGGGCCAGGTCGTCAATTACATGGGGGCACACGGCTTCCAGCCGCGCACGGGACTGGTGCCCGCCGGTGTACAGCACACACCGGGCACCCAGCGCGGCGGCCACTTCGGCATCGTGGGTGGTGTCGCCCACCATCACGCAGGCGGCAGGGTCCAGCCCGCTGTGGTGCAGATAGTCCAGCCCCACCTGCACCTTGCTTACGCCGTAAATGTCTGTAAGGCCGAGCAACTCGGTAAAAAAGCCCTGCAGACCCCGTGCGGCTACCTGCTCGATCAGGTAGTCCCGGCGGGAGGCGGAAAGCACGCTCTGCCGCCAGCCCCGGCGCGAAAGTGCGGCCAGGGTGTCGGCAGCGTGGCGGGAAGGCGGACAGGCATCCACTCCGGCATTGTAATGCTCCATGAAGCGCTCGGCCAGCATGGGGTACGGGTGGTGCGCAAAGTCGAACCCGGCTTTGCGGTAGTATTCTTCAATCGGGAAACCAAAGATCTCCCGGTAAGCGGCAAGGTCGTACCGCTGCGGGTAGCCGTGAGTTTCCAGCATCCAGTTCAGGCAGCTGTGGGTAAAGTCCACATCGTCCAGCAGGGTGCCGTTCCAGTCCCAGAAAATCATGCCGTTTGGCTGCATGGAAACCTCCTGTTGAAATGAGCAGACGCAGTGTTCTGCTTCCGCTTTATGCGTCCGCAAAGATCTTGTTCAGGCTGCTGTTGCTCTCAATGATCTTGACCAGCAGCACACCCAGAATGGTGCAGCTGATCAGCTCACCGATGCCCACGGAGATGCCATTGGAGATGCAGGCCAGCCAGATGGGGGCGCTGGAAGAGGGGTCCGGGAACATGACGGCGATCTCGATGCCGATGATCACGG
>CAKTGS010000131.1 GCA_934561485.1 uncultured Faecalibacterium sp. | reverse complement strand
TAGATCTGGCCCTTGTCGGCAATGGCACCGAAGGGGCAGTTGACCAGGCACTGGCCGCAGGAAACGCACTTGCTGTAGTCGATCTCGGCACGGCCCAGCTCATCGGAGTGGATGGCACCCATGCCGCAGGCAGCGGCGCAGGGACGCTCGGTTTTGACAATGGCGTTGTAGGGGCACACGCTAACGCAGCGGCCGCACTTGATGCACTTGTCCTGATCAATGGTGGAACGGCCGCTCTCCCAGGTAATGGCCTTTTTGGGGCACACTTCCATACAGGGGTGAGCAAGGCAGCCCTGGCACAGGTCCGAGACTTTGACCAGCTTTTCCGGGCAGCGGTTGCAGGCAAACTTGACCACGTTCACCAGCGGGGGATCGTAATACTTATCGGCAATGGAAGCGTCTTCCAGGCCGGAGACCACGCTGTTGTGCTCGTCCATGCGGCGGGTGGGCAGGCCCATGGCCAGGCGCACACGCTCCTCAACAATGGCGCGCTCCAGGAAGATGTCCTTGCGCAGCTTGCCTTCCTCACCGGGGATGATGGTGTAAGGGATCTTGCGCATCAGGTGGTTGGCCTGTTCACCCTTGACGTTGGCGTAAGCCATCCGGGCCACTTCGGTAAACACCTGGCGGCGGATTTGGATGACCGTAGTATTGATTCCTCGAAAACTCATTCCAATCTCTCCTTATTTTGCGTTCAAACGACAGAATATGCACTGCCCGCGGCAAATGGGCACACACCCATGGCCTGCGGTGAAACGAGACGGTTGGTAACGGCACTGCTGCAAACAGCACCCCGGCCCGAATATTCCATGTTCATTTTAACACAAAGAAGCCGTGCTGAAAAGAGAAAATCTTAAAAATCGTTAAACAAATCGCAAATGGATAAAAGTGAACAAATTTCACGTTAAAAAATCAGCAAAGTGCTGCACGCACCCGCTCGCCATCGTAGCGGCCCAGTTTTACGTGTACGATCTCGCCGCTGGCATGGCCGGGGGCAGACACCACCACCGGGATGTACAGCCGGGTGTAGCCGGTGAACAGGGTGCCGGACAGCGGTGTTTCCAGCAGCACGTCATCCTCGGTGCCCTCGTAGGAGGCCAGCACCTCGCAGCGCAGCTGCTCTGCAAGGGCGTTCATCTCGCGGCTGCGGGCCTGCTTTTCCCGCTCGTGCACCTGATCCGGGAAGTCATAGGCCGGGGTGCCGCTGCGGCGGGAGTATGGGAACACATGCACCTTGAGGAAGCCGATCTTTTTCAAAAATTCGCAGCTTTCCGCAAAGTCCCCCGGGGTCTCGCCGGGGAACCCGCAGATGCAGTCGGTGGTAAAGCTCACCGGGCGGCTGCCGTAGGCGGCGCGGATCTGATCCACCACCTGGGCGTACTGCTCGGCGGTGTACACGCGGCGCATCCGGCGCAGGGTAGCGGTGCAGCCGCTCTGCAGGCTCAGGTGGAACTGCGGGCACAGCTTGTCCACAGCAGCCAGCCGGGCGATGAACTCCGGTGTGAGCATGTCCGGGTCCAGACTGCCCAGACGGATGCGCTCAATGCCTTCCACCTGGGCGCAGTGCTCCACCAGCTCCACCAGGTTTGTGCCGGTGTCCAGGCCGTAGCTGGGCAGGGAGATGGCGCTCAGCACCACCTCACGGTAGCCGGAAGCGGCCAGCTGGCGCAGTTCGGCCAGAATGCTGCTCTCGGCGCGGCTGCGCACCGGGCCGCGGGCGCGGGGAATGACGCAGTAGGCACACTGGCGGTTGCAGCCATCCTCTACCTTAATAAATGCACGGGTGTGGGTCTCGAACCGCTCCACCGGCAGTTCTTCGAACTGTTCGCCGCGCTGGTGCGGGGTAATGGCCACGATGCGCTCGTGGCCGTCCAGCAGCTTGAGTACGTTGTCCAGAATGGCCTTGCGGTCACCGTTGCCGCATACCAGGTCGGCCTCCATAAATTGAGCGGCTTCCTCCGGGAAGGCCTGCGGGTAGCAGCCGGTGAGCACGGTGACTGCGCCGGGGTTTTCGCGCTTGGCACGGCGCAGCCACTTGCGGCTTTTCTGATCACCGAAGTTGGTCACGGTGCAGCTGTTTACCACAAACACGTCCGCCGGTTCGCCTTCCTGCGCAATGGCAAAGCCGTTGGACCGGAACATCTGTTCCAGCGCGCCGGTCTCGTTCAGGTTGACCTTGCAGCCAAGAGTATAAAAACAAACTCGCATGAGGGGATATCCTTTCGACAAAAAACAGGGTTGCAAATGCATTGCTCCTTATTATATAACACAGCAGCCCTCGGACGCAAGAGCAGATTTTGCCCGGCGGCACGTTCCAGCGTGCAAAAAATGCACAGATCACCTGGCCCGTATTTTGCTGCCGCCTGCCGCATACACTGCACCAGACAAGAGTTTGCGGGGAGGGTGCAGGAATGGAACGGAGAAATCTGGCATTGCTGTGTGCAGGCGTGGTATGTTTCTGGCTGTTTGCACTGGCGTTCGGCACGGCGCAGGGCAGGGGACTGCGGGTGGAAACGGCAGCCCCTGCGATGCAGACTCAGGCGGCGGAACCGGCTCTGCCCACGGCGGCAGCTCCGCAGCTGAACCTCAACTGCCGGGCGGCCATGCTGGTGGAGCAGACCACCGGAACGGTGCTGTATGAAATGAACGCAGACCAGCAGATGCCAATTGCGTCCATTACCAAGGTGATGACGCTGCTGCTTGCTTTTGAAGCCGTGCATGACGGACGCCTGACCATGGACACGCCGGTACCGGTGAGCGAGCACGCCTACCACATGGGCGGCAGCCAGATCTGGCTGGAGCCGGGGGAGCAGTTCACGCTGGATGAGATGATCAAGGCCATCTGCGTGTCCTCGGCCAACGATGCCGCCGTGGCGGTGGCAGAGCTGGTGGGCGGCAGCGAACCGGCCTTTGTGGAGCGCATGAACGCTCGGGCCGCTGAGCTGGGCATGAGCAGCACCACCTTCCACAATGCCTGCGGGCTGGACACGGAAGGGCATCTTTCCACGGCGCGGGATGTGGCGGTGATGAGCTGCCAGATCCTGAATGCCTGCCCGGAAGTGCTGCACTACACCGGCATCTGGACGGATACCCTGCGCGGCGGGGCAACCCAGCTGGTAAACACCAACAAGCTGCTGCGCCGCTACACCGGCATTACCGGGCTGAAAACCGGCACCACCGGCGGGGCAGGCGTGTGCATCAGCGCCAGCGCTGCCCGGGACGGTCTGCAGCTGATTGCCGTTGTGCTGGGAGCGCCTTCCAGCAAAGACCGCTTTGAAGCGGCCACAACCCTGCTGGACTACGGCTTTGGGGCATGGCAGGCCGCACCGCTGCCCGCCATGGAGAACCGGCCGCTGCAGCTGCAGGTAACGGGCAGCGCAGAGGACAGCGTGCCGCTGGACTACGCAGCCCTGCCCGAGACCCTGCTGCTGCCCAGAGAGAGCGCAGCACAGCTCACCGCAGAACTGGATCTGCCGCAGGTGCTGGAAGCGCCTGTGGAGCAGGGCCAGGCCGTGGGCAGCGTGCGGATCTGCAACGGCGAAACGCTTCTGGGCGAATATGAAGTGCGCGCAGCGGCGGACGCCCCCAGAATGGATTTTGGCACGGCACTGCAGCTGCTGTGGGACGCCCTGACCGGTTGAGATGCCGAAACGGACGCTTCAGCGCACAAAAGCGCAAAACGGACAGCCGGACAAAACTGGATGGCTGAACAAATCTGGATGAAGAAACAAAAAAACACTATTAAAATTGTATGAAATCCAAGGATTTTGACCTTGACTTTGCCGGGTGGGAACGGTACACTTATACCAAGATATTTCCTCACGGGCCAAGGGACCCGGAAATTCGTTTGGAGGTTAGAATACAAATGAGTGTTTCGTTGAACGCCAAGCACCTCTCCAGCTTTATCAGCGAAGAGGAATATGCAGCCATCTATCCGCAGGTGGAAGCTGCCCACAATCAGCTGGAAGCAAAGTCCGGCCCGGGCAATGACTTCCTGGGCTGGATGTACCTGCCCCGTGACTACGATAAAGAAGAGTTTGCCCGCATCAAAGCAGCAGCCGCCAAGATCCGTGAGGACTCGGAGGTGCTGGTGGTGGCCGGCATCGGCGGCAGCTACCTGGGTGCCCGCGCCGTGATTGAGGCCGTCAAGGGCCAGTTCCACAATGAGCTGGAAAACGGCCCCAAGATCTACTTCTGCGGCAACAGCATCAGCCCCACCTATCTGAACAACATCATCAGCCTGTGCAAGGGCAAGCGCTTCTCCATCAATGTTATTTCCAAGTCCGGCACCACCACCGAGACCAGCCTGGCCTTCCG
>CAKTGS010000130.1 GCA_934561485.1 uncultured Faecalibacterium sp. | reverse complement strand
GACGCCGTGGGCCAGAAAGCCCGCGACTGTATGCCCGCCATCTGGCAGTGCTTCATCAAAAAGCCCGCCAAGGTGAGCAAGGGCATCGACTTTGACCGCAAGCTGTACATTGTGCGCCGTGTGTTTGAGCAGGCCAGCAACGGCACCTACGTGCCCAGCCTGTCCAGCCGCACCATCGTGTACAAGGGCATGTTCCTGGTGCACGACCTGCGCCTGTTCTACACCGACCTGCAGGACCCGGATTATGAATCCGCCATCGGCATGGTGCACAGCCGCTTTTCCACCAACACGAACCCCAGCTGGATGCGCGCCCACCCCAACCGCTTCATCCTGCACAACGGCGAGATCAACACCATCAAGGGCAACACGGACGCCATGCTGGCCCGTGAGGAGAGCATTTCCAGCCCCATCATGCAGGACGACATGAACAAGATCCTGCCCATCATCAACACTTCCGGCTCGGACTCCGCCATGCTGGACAACGCCTTGGAGTTTATGGTGATGAACGGCATGGACCTGCCCCTGGCCGTGATGATCACCATCCCCGAGCCGTGGGAAAACAACAAAAACATCAGCCAGAAGAAGCGCGATTTCTATCAGTATTACGCCACCATGCTGGAGCCGTGGGACGGCCCTGCCGCCATCCTGTTCTCGGATGGTGACGTGATGGGCGCTGTGCTGGACCGCAATGGCCTGCGCCCCAGCCGCTACTACATCACCAAGGACGGCCGCATGATCCTGTCCTCTGAGGTGGGTGTACTGGAATGTGCCCCGGAGAACATCCTAGTCAAGGACCGTCTGCGCCCCGGCAAAATGCTGCTGGTGGATACCGTCAAGGGTGAAGTGGTGGATGACGAGAAGCTCAAGGAGTTTTATGCCAGCCGCGAACCCTACGGCGAGTGGATCGACCGCAACCTGGTGGAGCTGCACAAGCTCAAGATCCCCAACGTGAAGGTGCCCAGCTATTCCGGCGACCAGCTTACCCGCCTGCAGAAGGTGTTCGGCTACCAGTATGAGGACGTGAACACCATGATCCTGGCCATGGCCCGTGCCGGTGCCGAGCCTTCCGGCGCCATGGGCACCGACACCCCGCTGGCCGTGCTCAGCAGCCAGCACCCGCCGCTGTTCAACTACTTCAAACAGCGCTTTGCACAGGTCACCAACCCGCCCATTGACGCCATCCGCGAAAAGGTGGTCACCTCCACCAGCGTGTACATTGGTGCCCACGGCAACCTGCTGGAAGATAAGCCCGAGAACTGCAAAGTGCTGAAAGTGCACAACCCCATTCTGACCAGCACCGACCTGCTCAAGATCAAATACATGAATGTGCCGGGCTTCAAAGTGGCCACGGTGTCCATCAACTACTACAAGAACACCAGCCTGGAAAAGGCCATCGACCGGGTATTTTTGGAAGTCGACCGCGCCTACAAGGAGGGTGCCAACATCATCATCCTGTCTGACCGCGATGTGGATGAGTACCACGTGACCATTCCCAGCCTGCTGGCAGTGTCGGCTGTTTCCCAGTACCTGATCCGCACCAAGAAGAGCACCGCCCTGGCCCTGATTCTGGAAAGTGCCGAGCCCCGCGAGGTGCACCACTTTGCCACCCTGCTGGGCTATGGTGCCTGCGCCGTCAACCCCTACCTGGCCCACGAGACCATCGGCCAGCTGATCGACGAGGGTCTGCTGGACAAGGATTACTACGCCGCCGTGGAGGACTACAACAACGCCATTCTGAGCGGCATTGTAAAGATTGCTTCCAAGATGGGCATTTCCACCATCCAGAGCTATCAGAGCAGCCAGATCTTTGAGGCCGTGGGCATCTCCAAGGACGTCATTGACAAGTACTTCACCGGTACGGTGAGCCGTGTGGGCGGCATTGAGCTGGAGGACATCCAGGCCGATGTGGAAGCCCAGCACAACGCCGCCTTCGACCCCCTGGGCCTGGATATCAGCATGGAGCTGGCAGACGGCGGTGCCCACAAGTTCCGCAGCGGCAAAGAAGAACACCTGTTCAACCCCCAGACCATCCACCTGTTCCAGAAAGCCTGCTGGACCAATGACTACAACGCTTTCAAGCAGTTCACTCATACGGTGGATACCATGGGCCAGGACGGTGTGCACCTGCGCAGCCTGCTGGACTTCAACTTTGACCCCAATGGCGGCATTCCGCTGGAAGAGGTGGAGCCGGTCAGCTCCATTGTCAAGCGGTTCAAGGGCGCAGCCATGAGCTACGGTGCCCTGAGCAATGAAGCCCACGAGACCATTGCCATTGCACTGAACCGCCTGGGCGGCCGCAGCAACACCGGTGAGGGCGGCGAGCCGGAGGAACGCTACCACAGCGAGAGCAATTCCAAGATCAAGCAGGTGGCTTCCGCACGCTTCGGCGTAACCAGCAAGTACCTTGTTTCTGCCGAAGAGATCCAAATCAAGCTGGCCCAGGGTGCAAAGCCCGGCGAGGGCGGCAACCTGCCCGGTGCCAAGGTGTACCCCTGGATCGCCCGCACCCGCCACAGCACCACCGGCGTAGGCCTGATCTCTCCCCCGCCCCATCACGACATCTACTCCATTGAGGACCTGGCCGAGCTGATCTACGACCTGAAAAATGCCAACCGCCACGCCAACATCAACGTCAAGCTGGTGAGCGAAGCGGGCGTGGGCACCATTGCAGCCGGTGTGGCCAAGGGCGGTGCCCAGGTCATCCTGGTGTCCGGTTACGATGGCGGCACCGGTGCAGCCCCCCGCACTTCCATCAAGAATGCCGGTCTGCCCTGGGAGCTGGGCATTGCCGAGACCCATCAGACCCTGATCCTGAACGGCCTGCGCACCCGTGTGCGCATTGAGAGCGACTCCAAGCTGCTCTCCGGCCGGGACGTTGCCATCAGCTGTATGCTGGGCGCAGAAGAGTTCGGCTTTGGCACCACCCTGCTGATGGCCGAAGGCTGTGTGATGATGCGTGTGTGCAATCTGGATACCTGCCCCATGGGCATCTGCACCCAGAACCCGGAACTGCGCAAGAACTTCAAGGGCAAGCCGGAGTACATCATCAACTATCTGACCTTCGTGGCGCAGGAGCTGCGGGAGTACATGGCCAAGCTGGGTGTGCGCACCATGGATGAGCTGGTGGGCCGCACCGACCTGCTCAAGGTCAAGCCTGCTGCTCCCGGCAGCCGCGCTTCCAAGATGGATCTGGACTGCATCCTGCACAACCCCGCCATTGCCAACAGCAATGTGCACTTTGTGCCTGCCGACACCTACGACTTCCACCTGGAAAACACCCTCGATATGAAGGTGCTGATGAAGAAGTTCAAGCTGAACAGCAAAGCAGCCCAGAGCGTCAGCCTGGATGTTTCCAACACCGACCGCGCCTTTGGTGCCATCTTTGGCAGCGAGATCACCCGCAAGTACGGCAACACCCTGCCGGATGACGTGTACACGGCCCACTGCACTGGTGCCGGCGGCCAGAGCTTTGGTGCGTTTATTCCCAACGGTCTGACCCTGGACCTGGTGGGCGACTGCAACGACTACATGGGCAAGGGCCTGTCCGGCGGCAAGATCGTGGTGCGCCCGCCGCAGGGCATCGCCTTCAAGCCGGAAGAGAACATCATTACCGGCAATGTGGCCCTGTACGGTGCCACCAGCGGCAAGGCCTTTATCTCCGGCGTGGCCGGTGAGCGCTTTGCCGTGCGCAACAGCGGTGCCACCGCCGTTGTGGAGGGCGTGGGCGACCACGGCTGCGAGTACATGACCGGCGGCACCGTGGTGGTGCTGGGCCAGACCGGCAAAAACTTTGCAGCCGGTATGACCGGCGGCATCGCCTATGTGCTGGATGAGAACTGGGACTTCTACCAGCGGGTCAACAAGGAGACCGTCAGCCTGGAGCCGGTGGAGCACAAGTATGATGTGGCCACCCTGAAAGAGCTGATCCGCGAGCACGTGGAAGCCACCGGCTCTCCCCGCGGCAAGGAGATTCTGGACAACTTCAGCGAATTTCTGCCCAAGTTCAAGAAAGTTCTGCCTTACGATTACGACCGCATGCTGCGGGTGATCGCCTCTGTGGAGGAGCGCGGTCTGGACGGCGAGCAGGCGCAGATCGAAGCATTCTACACCGTGCAGAAGAAGAAGTAAGGAGGGCAGCATCATGGGCAAGACCACAGGATTTATGGATTATACGCGCAAAACCAGCACGGACGTGCCGCCGCTGGAGCGCATTGAAAACTTTAACGAATTTCACGTCTGGCTCTCCCGCGAGGAGCAGCAGACCCAGGCAGCGCGCTGCATGGACTGCGGCGTTCCCTTCTGCCAGGCAGGCATGATGATCGGCGGCATGGCCTCCGGCTGCCCGCTGAACAACCTGATCCCGGAGTGGAACGA
>CAKTGS010000129.1 GCA_934561485.1 uncultured Faecalibacterium sp. | reverse complement strand
GTGGACCTGACCCAGGAGACCATCGAGGCCAACAAGCGCTTCTTTGACGGCAACGTGGACCTGGTGCCCAAGCAGGCCTACACCATGGGCATCAAGACCATCATGCAGGCCCGCAAGGTGCTGATGGTGGTCAACGGCACCGCCAAGGCCGAGATCGTCAAGAAGGCCTTCTTTGGCCCTGTGACCCCCGAGGTGCCCGCCAGCATCCTGCAGATGCACCCGGACTTTACCCTGGTGGGCGATGAGGAGGCTCTGAGTCTGTTATGATCATTCGGAACGCAAATGTTTATACCCCGCGCCATGTGTTTGAGACCGGCAGCATCATCATCCGCAACGGACGCATCGTGCCCTTTGCCGAGCCGGAAGAGGGCGAGGAGATCGTGGATGCCAAAGGGGCCTATGCCCTGCCGGGCCTGGTGGATATCCATTTCCATGGGGCTATGGGCAAGGATTTTTGCGATGGAACAGAAGAGGCCATTCAGACTCTGGCGGACTTTGAAGCCAGCAAGGGCGTGCTGGCCATCTGCCCCGCGACCATGACCTACCCGGAAGAGATCCTGGGCAAGGTGATGGACGCTGCTGCCGCCCACAAAAACGGCAGAGGTGCCGATCTGGTGGGCATCAATATGGAAGGCCCGTATATCAGCCCCCAAAAGGTGGGTGCCCAGAACCCGGAGTATGTACAGGGGGCAGATGTTGGCATGTTCCGCCGCCTGCAGAAGCGCGCGGGCGGCCTGATCAAGCTGGTGGACGTGGCACCGGAAGAGCCGGGCAACCTGGAGTTCATCCGGGAATGCCACGAAGAGGTGCGCATTTCCATTGCCCATACCTGCACGGATTATGATACCGCCGTCAAGGCGTTTGAGGCAGGTGCTACCCACATGACCCACCTGTACAACGCGATGCCGGGCATTACCCACCGCGCTCCCGGCCCCATCATTGCGGCACTGGAGCACGGTGCGGAGGTGGAGCTGATCTCGGACAACGTGCACATCCACCCCGCTATGGTGCGCTTTACCTTCAATACCTTCGGGGACGACAAAGTGTGCCTGATCGCAGACAGCGCCATGTCCTGCGGCCTGCCGGACGGCCAGTACAGTCTGGGCGGACAGGCCATTACGGTGCGCGGCCCGCGGGCGACCCTGACCGAGCACCCGGACACCATTGCCGGCAGCAATACCTGCCTGTACGACTGCATGAAGCGCGCTGTGCTGGAAATGAATGTGCCGCTGGAAAGTGCAGTGCGCGCCGCCAGTGAGAACCCGGCCCGCAGCATTGGCGTGGATGCCGATTACGGCAGCCTGGCCGCAGGCCGCTATGGCAATGTGATCCTGACGGACAAAGACCTGAACATCCAGGCGGTCTACCAGAAGGGCACGCGGATCGTCTGACCGTAAGGCGGGCGCAGCGCTTTGCTGCCCGCTTTCGCCAAAAGGGGCTGTTGCACATCGTTTTAGCCGAACGTGCAGCAGCCCCTTTTTTCATTCTCTTTTGAGCGGAAGAAACCCTTACCGCGCCTGCCCCCGGGCCAGTGCCTGCAGGCGGGGCTTGTTCAGCACCTGCACGCCGCCGCGGTACAGCCGCACAAGGCCTTCCTGGGCAAAGTATTTCAGCAGGCGGCTCACCACCTCGCGGGCGCTGCCCATGTACCGCGCGATCTGATCCTGGGTCATGTGCACCTCGTCCCCGCCAGTCTTGGCCAGCTCATCGGTGAGAAAAATGGCAAGGCGGCGGTCTGCGCTCATGAACAGGATCTGCTGCATGGTCCACATGGTGTCGGAAAAGCGCTCTGCCGTGAGCTGATAGGCGTAGCAGCGCACGTACACGTTCTGCTGCATCAGTTTGCGGAAGATGCCTGCGCTGATGCAGTAGGCCTCGGTGTCCTCTTCCGCGTCAATGTACAGGTCAAAATTCACGGCATCCATCACGCAGGAGGCGGACAGAATGCACACCTCGCCGCCGAACAGCCGGTACAGTGTGATGTCGCGGCCATCCTCGGAGAGCAGGTAGGCCCGCAGCTGGCCGCTGCGCAGCAGCAGAATGCCCACACAGTTTTCCACGGGGCTGTGCACCCGGCTGCCTTTGGGATACTGTACGGGGCGGGTGTACCGGCACAGCATCTCCTGCTCTTCGCCGGTCAGGTCGTTCCAGAACGGAAAGGCGCAGGCCAGGCAGCGGCGGTTCACTTCATGTTCCATGAGGTCTCTCCTTTCCGCAGGGCCTTGGCGGCCTCGGAACCGGCCAGTGCGCCCTCGTACACGGCTTTTGCCACCTGCAAAAGGCCCCCGGTGCAGTCACCGGCTGCGTACAGGCCGGGCACGGTGGTTTGCATGGTGGCACGGTCCACCACGATGCGGCTGCCATCCACCTCGGCTCCCAGCTTGCGGGCCAGAGCGGTGCTGCCGGCCACGCCCAGCGCCACAAATACGCCGGACAGGGGCACTTCCTGCCCATCGGCCAGCTGCACCCCGGCAACCACCTGCTCCCCTAGAATGGCATTCACTTTCTGGGGATACACGGTCACTTCCGGCGGGAACTGCGCCGTCAGCGGCATCCCGTTGGTCAGCAGGGCAACGCGTTTGACCACCGGCAGCAGCGCCTGCACCTCGTGCAGGGCGTACTCGCCGCTGCCCAGCACGGCCACATCCTTTCCCCGGTAAAAGAAGGCATCGCAGGCGGCACACCAGCTCACGCCGTGGCCTTCCAGTCCGGCCAGCCCCGGCAGGGCCGGTGTGGCCCGGGTAGCTCCCGTGGCCAGGATCACAGCGTCCGCCAGGTAATCACCGGCCAGGGTTTCTACTGTGAGTTGATCGGTATAAGTCAGTCCCACGGCTTCGGCGGCCACAAAGTGCACGCCCAGCCGTTTGGCATTGGCAATGCTGCGGTGTTCCAGTTCTGCACCGGACACCGGCTCAGCAAAGCCGTAATAGTTTTCGATTTTCTCAGCCCGCTCCAAAGCGCCGGGGCCTTTGGTCAGTACGGTGGTGTCCACCCCCGCACGCACGGCGTACAGCGCGGCGGAGACCCCCGCCGGTCCGGAACCGATAATTACAATATTGGGCATCTTCTTCTCCTTCCGGTCAAACCATTTAGATTGGCCGCCGCTGATGACGGGTTGCAGCACCCAGCATCCGCTTCCCCTTTAGTATACACCAATTTCCCCCAAACTTCTGTAACCGGGTCGCAAAAAGTTGATTTTTGCCGCAGCAGGGCACTTTTCAAGCACAAAAGAGTGTGTTATACTGGTGCAGTTACTTTGATTCATCGCCACGGAGGGCTTCTTTTTATGACCAAACAACGCATCCTTTTCATCACCACCGGCGGCACCATTGCCAGCGTGCGCACCCAGCAGGGTCTCAAGCCCGTGCTGTCCAGCGAGGAGCTGCTGGCCCATCTGTCGGAGCTGAACGAGCTGTGCTGCCCCGAAACGCTGGCTCTGTGCAGCATCGACAGCACCGACCTTGGCCAGGAACACTGGCTGATGATGGCCAAGGCCGTGCAGGAGAACTACGCCCTGTACGATGGCTTTATCATCTGCCACGGCACCGATACCCTGGCCTACTCCGCCGCAGCGCTTTCCTACCTGATCCAGAACGCGGACAAGCCCATCATTCTCACCGGTGCCCAGCAGCCCATCTCCAACGAGATCACCGATGCCAAAAAGAACCTGCGGGACAGCGTGGTCTGCGCACTGGATCCGGGCAGCCGCGGCGTGATGGTGGTGTTTGGCGGACATGTCATTGCCGGTACCCGCGCCAAGAAAAACAAGACCATCAGTTACGATGCCTTTGCTTCGGTCAACTTTCCGGAGCTGGCCCTGGTGCAGGGTGACCGGCTGGTGCGCTACATCCCCTCCCCCTGGCCCACCGGCCCGGTGGAGTTCGGCCGTGCACTGGACGCCAAAGTGTTCCTGCTCAAGCTCACGCCCGGCATGTCGCCGGATCTGATCCCCGAGATCTTCCGCCGGTACGACTGCGTGATCGTGGAGAGCTTTGGTGTAGGCGGCATTCCGCAGCGGCTCATGGACGCCTTTGCCGAGGGCCTGGGCGACTACGAGCAGACCCACAAGGTGCTCATCATGACCACTCAGGTCACCTACGAAGGCAGCGATGTGGGCATTTACGAGGTGGGCAAGCGGGTCAAGAACCGCTTCCGCTTCCTGGAAGCCCACGACATGACCATTGAGGCAGTGGTGACCAAGAGCATGTGGCTGCTGGCTCAGAACTGCGACAGCTTTGACCAGCTGCAGCAGCGGTTCTACCGCCAGGTGAACTTTGATACCTTCTATCACTGAGCAAAAAGCTCCTCCGCCCATGGCACAGCGCCATGACGGGGGAGCTTTTTCCGATCAGAATACCAGCTGCACCAGCAGCAC
>CAKTGS010000128.1 GCA_934561485.1 uncultured Faecalibacterium sp. | reverse complement strand
GGTGCCATGACCGACAACCTCGACCACTACGAGATGGGTCTGGCCGCTGCCAAGATCAACAGCTTCATCTGGGATGTATACTGCGACTGGTTCATCGAGATCGCAAAGCCCCGCCTGAACTCTGGCGACGCCGAGCAGGCCGACACCGCACGCCGCGTGCTGGTGTATGTGCTGGACAAGGCCCTCAAGCTGCTGCATCCCTTCATGCCCTTCATCACCGAGGAGCTGTATCAGGCCCTGCCCGGCTCCGGCGAGAGCATCATGATCCAGAGCTGGCCCACCTTCGACGAGGCCCACAACTGGGCCGCCGAGGAGGAAGCCTTTGAAAAGGTGATGGACTACATCAAGGCCGTGCGTACCATGCGCACCGAGATGAACGTGCACCCGGCCAAAAAGACCAGCATGATCATCGAGACCGCCGACCCGGCCCCCTTCCGGAACGCACAGGTCTATCTGGCCAAGTTCGCCTTCGCCACCGATGTGACCTTTACCGAAAAGTACGAGGGCAGCACCGATGGCATGGTGCAGGTGTCCACCCACGCCGCCCGCGGCTTCATCCCCATGATGGAGCTGATCGACCGCGACAAGGAGCTGGCCCGCCTGAACAAGGAAAAGGCCAAGGCCGAAAAGGAACTGGCCATGTTCGGCAACCAGCTGAACAACCCCAAGTTTGTGGAGCGTGCTCCGGCGGCCCTGGTGGAGGATATCCGCAATAAGTACGCCAAGAGCCAGGACAAGCTGGCCAACATCGAGCAGAGCATCCAGGCTCTGGGCTGAGGTGAGCAGCCGGGAACAACGCGGTCTGCCGGAGGAAGCGGCATCTCCCTGGCTGATCGCCGGGCGGGTGATCTTTACCTTCGGGCTGATCGCATGCATCGCGTTCATCTTTTCCAATTCCCTGCAGATCGCAGCGGCCTCCACCGGGTCCAGCGGCCGGGTGCTCACACTGCTGCGCGGCATCCTGCAGCGCATGGGGCATCCTGCCCTTGCCCAGCGGCTGACCATGCACTTTGTGCGCAAACTGGCCCATTTCTGCGAGTACCTGCTGGAAGGCTTTCTGCTCATGCTGTGTATGCGGGTGTACAGCCGTCATCCGCTGCGGCACATCAGTGTGCCGGTGCTGGGCGGTGCCCTCACGGCCCTGACGGACGAGACCATTCAATTGTTCGTTCCGGGCCGCAGCAGCCAGGTCACCGATGTGTGGCTGGATCTGATCGGCGTTTTGACCGGTCTGCTGGCCGCCCTGGTGCTTATGGCCCTGTGCAGGCTGCTGTTCAACCATCGTAAGAAGGAGTAACCAATGACCATCGAACAGGCAAATCAGTATTTTGCGTCCCTGCCGGAAGGCTTTGCTTCCACCGAGCAGCTGCAGGCGGCCCTGCCCGCTGCGGCACAGAAGGTGCAGTATGTGGGCATTTCCGGTACCGCAGGCAAAACCACGGTGGCGGCCCTGCTGGCTGCCACGCTGCGGGCTGCGGGCATCCATGCCGGCTGGTACCACGCCGGATGCGAGCCGCTGGCGGCACGCATCCATGTGGACGGTGCCCCGGTGGACGAAACGCTGCTCTGCCTTGCGGCGGAAGCGCTGTCTGCTGCCCAGCCGCTGCCGCAGGAAGCCGCCGAGCTGGCCGCTGCGGCCGCCTGCTTCGGCGCAGCCGGATGTGCGCTGGCTGTGGTGGAGCTGCCGGACGCCGGTCTGGCACAGGCGCTGCCCTGCATGCCGGTGTGCGCGGTGACCGCAGTCGGCCCGGACGGCATCAGCCGCTCGGTGGAGCGTCTGGCGGCACTGGCGGCAGGTGTGATGCGCAAAGGCAGCATCTGCGTTACGGCTCCGGAGCAGCCCAAGGCGGTGCTCAGCGAGCTGATCGTGGCCGCCGGTAAGGCAGACTGCGAGCTGGTGGTGCCGGACCCCGAGGACATCACCTTCCTGGAAGCAGAAAAGTTTGCCAGCAGGGTGGACTACGGCGGCTACACCGTGCCGCTGGCCTTTCTGGGCCGCCATGCGGCAGGCAACGCGGCCATGGCCGTGGAACTGGCGCTGGCCCTCTGCCGCAAAGAGTTTGATATTTCCGATGACGCCATTCTGGAAGGCCTTGCCGCTGTGGAAAACCGCAGCAGTATCCGGGTGATCTCCCAGCGTCCGCTGGTGATTCTGGATGCCTGCCGCACCCCGCAGCAGGCATCGGCTCTGCTGCGTGTGCTCAATATGGCCAAGGTGCGCCATATGAGTGCCATCATCGGCCTGACCGAAGAGGAGGGGGCGGAAGCCTTCTTCTCTGCGCTGGAAACCGGCCTAACCCCGGAGGAACAGAAAAAGGACAAGTCCACGATGCCTGGCATGAGCGACAACCCCTTTGATAAGGTTTACCTTATCACCCCCGCCGGTGGAGACGATGCCCTGACCGAGCGTCTGACCGAGAAGGCAAAGTTCCACTTTGACGCGGAGCTTTGCGCTACCCTGGCCGAAGCCGTAAAGCTGGCCAACGCCAATACCCGGCGCGGTCTGCTGGTCTGCGGCAGCGAAGCCGCCGCCCTGGAAGCCGCGGCTCTGCTGGAAAACAGCTGAGCCGACACGCTTTTCTAAAAAATAACGCAGCGATCCCGTACACTGGAACCATGTGTACGGGATCTTTCTTTTTATAAAAAACAAAGGAGATGGACAGGCAATGGCAACGGTAAGCTTCAGCGCAGCCGGAGAGGTGCTGTATGCGTATCTTTCCGGCGAGATCGACCATGATGCCGCCCAAAGCCTGCGGATGCAGCTGGACGATGCACTGGTCAGCCGCGCCCCGCAGACCATGGTGCTGGATTTTGGCGGGGTAGGGTTTATGGATTCGTCCGGAGTCGGGCTGATCCTGGGCCGCCAGCGCCGGGCGAAGGTTCTGGGAACGGCACTGAACATTCAACATGCACCCGCACAGCTGCAAAAGGTGCTGCGGCTGGCACAGATCCGGTGCGTAGACGGACCACAAACGGAGGAATGAACTATGAAAGCGGAAAATACGACCCGTATCCAATTCGATTCGCTCAGCGTCAACGAGGCCTTTGCCCGTGGTGCAGTGGCAGCATTCCTGGCGCGGTATGACCCCACGGTTCCCCAGCTGGCAGACCTGAAAACGGCGGTGTCGGAAGCGGTCACCAACTGCATTGTACACGCCTATCCGGACCGGATCGGCCCGGTGCTGGTCACGGTGGCGGTTTATCCGGAACGGGAAGTACGCATTACGGTAACGGACAAAGGCATCGGCATTCCGGATATTCCACGGGCTATGGAGCCGCTGTTTACCACCGGCAACCCGGAAGAGCGTTCCGGCCTGGGCTTTGCGGTGATGCAGAGCTTTATGGATAAGGTACGGGTCACCTCCCGGCCCGGCAAAGGCACAAAGGTGGTGCTGATCAAACGTCTTTCGGAGCGGGAAGCGGCGCGTACATAAAAAGAAAGGCGGTCGATGCAATGATTTCGGACAAGACCCGGCGGGAAGCGTTTATTGAGCAGAATCTGGGGCTGGTACACGCCTGTGCCGGGAGGTTCCGCGGCAGGGGCATCGACTACGATGACCTTTACGGTGCGGGGTGCATGGGGCTGATCAAGGCCTGTGACAATTTTGATGAAGCACGCGGCGTCTGCTTTTCCACCTACGCGGTGCCGGTGATCCTGGGCGAGATCAAAAAGCTGTTCCGGGAGGGTGGAACTGTTAAAGTGAGCCGTTCCCTGAAGGAACTGAGCCTGCGGATCCAGGCGGCGCGGGAACACACTATGAAACTGTGCGGAACCGAGCCGACTCTTTCCCAATTGGCAGAACAGCTGCAGGAACCGTTGGAAAATATCACGCTGGCCATTCAGGCGGCACAGCCCGCCATGAGCCTGACCCCGGAAAGCGGAGAAGAGGATGGCCGCCAACTGGATATCCCGGTGGAGTCTCCGGAAGAAGCGCTGGCAGATAAGATCAGTCTGGCGGAAGTGCTGAATGCTCTGCCGGAACAGGACCGTCTGTTGCTGCAGCTGCGCTTTTACGGCAACCGGACACAGAGCGAGACAGCAAAGGTTCTGCATACCACACAGGTGCAGATCTCCCGGCGGGAACGCAAGCTGCTGGTACTGCTGCGGAACCGGCTGCTGGAAGAATGAGTGCACCGGATCCAAAACCAAAAGGGAAAAACTGGACAAAATGTCAAAAGAGGGACTTTCTTCAAAAAATGTTGAAAAAAGACTTGCTTTTTGAAAAAAGCTGTGCTAAAATACAAAACTGTCAGGCGGACATCTGAAAGAACATGAAACTTCAAAACGGACGTCCAAACGCGAAGAAACAATGCAGTTCGACAAGAACTTCAAAAAATCTTCAAAAAAGAGCTTGACAAAAAACCACTTTGGTGGTAAAATAATCAAGTCGTCAGCCGCAAGGCTGAGGCGCCCAGGACCTTGAAAATTGAACAATATCGAAAAACTTGTAAGGAACCTATTTTCATGTTGGAAGAACATGTAAAACAA
>CAKTGS010000127.1 GCA_934561485.1 uncultured Faecalibacterium sp. | reverse complement strand
ACCACCTGATACAAGAACTCGATGGTGCTGCTTTCCGGGTTCCAGCGGTGCACGCTGATGGGCCGGGACAGGAAGGGTGCTTCGTCCGCGCCCCAGGCCCGCAGGGTAAAGAACTGGCCCGCGCGGGGGGCGTGGTCGCGGTCCGGCCACAGCACCGTCAGCAGACGGATGTCCGGGGCAACGGCTTCATTGCGCAGGACGGTGGCTTCACAGCAGGCTGCACGCATGGGCAATGGCCTCCTTCATGTTCACGCACTCGTTGTAAGCGGCTTCGTCAAAGGCGGTGCCGGGCTGCTTTTTGTAGGCCAGCAGGATGCCGCGGCTGGAATTGACCACGCCGCCGTTGCCGCGGGTCAGGTACTGGGCAATGTCCTCCGCCTTGCCGCCCTGGGCGCCGTAGCCCGGGATCAGGAAGAAGCTGTCCTGATACTTTGCGCGGATCTCGGTGGCTTCCTCAATGTGGGTGCCGCCGATGACCAGGCCGATGGAGGAGTAGCCGTGCTCGCCCATGTAGTCCTTGCCCAGCGCGTTCAGCTTGTCGCCCACCAGGTCGTAGACGTGGCGGCCGTCGGCCAGCTTCTCGTACTCAAAGTCCTTGGCACCGCCATTGGAGGTGCGGCACAGCACGAACATGCCCTTGCCCTGCTTTTCGGCATAGGGCAGATAGGGGCTGATGGAATCCAGACCCATGTAGGGGGCCAGAGTCACAAAATCGGCCTCGAAGTCGCCGGTAAAGTGGCCCATGGCATACATCTCGGCAGTCTTGGCAATGTCGCCGCGCTTGATGTCGGCGATCACCGGCACACCGGCGGCCCGCACAGCCTTCAAGGTGTCAGCGTAGGCTTTCAGGCCTTCGAGCCCCAGAGACTCGTAGTATGCGATCTGCACCTTGTAGCAGCCGGCCACAGCCTTGGTGGCATCAATGAGCTTCTGATTGAAGCGCACGATGTTCTCGCCCTTGGTAAGGGTGCTGTCCACAAAATCGGCGGGCAGGTAGCTGAAGTCGGTGTCCAGACCCACGCACACCGGGCCGCGAGCCTCCACAGCTTCGTACAGTTTGTCCATGTTCGTCATTTGGGTGTCCTCCTGTAAGTCGTATTGATAAAAAATGAATTGCAGCGATGCTCTTACTCTTCTGCCTGATAGGTGATCTTACCGCCCTTGATGGTGGCGCACACCTTGCCGTACAGCTGTGCCCCATCGAACGGGGTGTTGTGGCTCTTGGAATGCAGCTTGTCCTTGTCCACGGTGTAGGGGGTGTCCAGATTCACCAGCACCAGGTCGGCATCGTAGCCCGGCTCCAGCTGGCCCTTGGCCAGGCCCAGGATCTCCGCCGGGCGGGTGCTCATCAGGTGCACCAGCACCTCCAGCGGCAGGCCCTCCTGCTTGCACAGCTTTGTGTAGCACACGCCAAAGGCGGTCTCGCTGCCCACCATGCCGGCCATGCCCTTCAGCTTGTCTTCTTCGGAGTGGGGGGCGTGATCGGTGGCAATGGCGTCCACGATGCCGCTGCGGATGCCGTCCACCAGGGCCTGCACATCATCGGCGGTGCGGATGGGCGGGTTCACGCGGTAATCGCAGGTGTCATTCGTGAACCACAGGTGGTGGGGGGTCACTTCACAGGTGACCGGTGCGCCCCGCAGCTTTGCCATCTGGATGGCGTCCAGTGCACCCCGGGTGGACACGTGGCACATGTGCAGGCGGGTCTGATAGTATTCGCTCAGCCAGCAGTTGCGAACGGTCTCAAGGTCCTCGGCCAGGCGGTAGTCCCAGGGGCTGATTTCCATGTCCTCGGCGTGGCTCATGACCGTGATGTCCTTCTGGGTGCAGATGGCAAAAGCCTTGGCCATGGTGGCGTTGTCCTGCACGCCGTGGCCGTCCTCGGTGATGAACCTGACGGAAGCGGGCAGGGTCTTGAGGTGGTCGATGCTCACACCGTCAAAATTTTCGGTGATGGAAACGGTCTGGTTCACATCGCACAGGCCGATCTCGGCGGCCTTCTGCTCCACCATCATGGCCTGGGCAGCGCTGGAACACACAGGCTTTGTGTTGGGCATCAGGTTCACAAACGTGTAGCCGCCGGCGGCAGCGGCGCGGCTGCCGGTCTCAATGTCCTCTTTGTACTCAAAGCCCGGCGTGCGCCAGTGGCAGTGCAGATCCACAAAGGCGGGCAGCACGGTCAGGCCGCCTGCATCCACCACAGTTTCATCTTCAGCGGCCAGAGCTTCCAGCTCCTGCCCCACAGCAGCAATCTTGCCATCCTTTACGTAGATCTCCAGCGGGCGTCCTTCGGTGTTCACAGCGTTTACCAGCAGCATTGCAGTCCCCTCCTGTATCCGGTGTTGTTTGCGGCGGTTTGCCCGCAAACGGGCAAAAAAAAACTTTTCCCCGCAAAGGGAAAAGCTCATCCAGCAAAAAAAGGAAACAACGAACCCACGGCAAAACCGGACGCGAACAGGCTCTTCGGTTTCATGCACATTGCGTTGCTCTGCATGGTGTTGTCTCCTTTTTGGTTTGCAATTCTTTTCATAATATTTTAGCATAGAAGCGCAAAATGTGTCAATGCTTCCGGCCGTTTTGTTTGTAAAAAGGTTTGCCGCTTCTCTCCCGGTTTTTTAGCTACTCTACCCAAAAGACGGATTTTCCCGCACCTGGAGCGGTTAGCCGCGGCAATTCCTAGCATATCACTGTACATTCCCGTCAAGCTGTGTTATTATAAAACATACAAGAGAGCAGGCCCGCAGTGAGGCGGGCACGGTTTTACAAAAAGGGAGGGTTTTCCCCATGGGTTTGTTGGAGGACGCACGGAACATCCAGCGCAAAGACCCCGCCGCACGCAGCGTGCTGGAGGTTATTTTGCTGTATCCGGGGTTCCACATTCTGGTTTACCACCGCATTGCACACGCACTGTATCAGCACAAGCATTTCTTTCTGGCTCGCTGGGTCAGCCAGCATGGCCGCCGCCGCACCGGCATTGAGATTCACCCCGGTGCTACCATTGGCAAGTGCCTGTTCATCGACCACGGCATGGGCATCGTGTTTGGCGAGACCACCGAGATCGGCGACAACTGCACCATTTACCACGGCGTGACCCTGGGCGGCACCGGCAAGGACACCGGCAAGCGCCACCCCACGCTGGGCAACAATGTGCTGATCGGTGCCGGCACCAAGGTGCTTGGCCCGGTGTATATCGGCGACAATTCCCGCATTGGCGCAGGCAGCGTGGTGCTGCGCAACCTGCCCGCCAACTGCACCGCTGTGGGCGTACCCGCCGAGGTGGTGCGCATCAACAACAAGGCAGTGAACCCCGCAGACGACCTGGACCAGCAGGACCTGCCGGATGTGGTGGCACAGCGTCTGACCGATCTGGACCGCCGCCTTGGCGTACTGGAAAATGCCGCTCAGGGCGACATTCCGCCCACAGCCGAGCAGATCGCGGCCCGGCAGAGGCCGTAACCCTCTCCGCCAACGCCCTACGGCGCTGCCCGCTTCCCCGAAAGGGGGAGCTGCCGAGCGCAGCGAAGCCGAGAGGGTTCCACAGCAAAACGCCCTGCGGATACAGACTGTTGTATCCGCAGGGCGTTCTTTTTTCTGGATTCAGCAGCTTTCGCCTGCGCAAAGGCTCTGCACCTTCTGCACTGCGGCGGCCACCAGACTGCTGATGGGCTGCTCCGGCACGCCCACGATGTAGTTGTCACAGTGGTTCACCGGGATCAGCACCCGCTTGGCACCGCTCTGGCACACCGCCGCGGCCATGGCCGGGGTGATCTCCCCCAGCAGGGCATCCGCGATCACAATGCCGATCGGCCCCACAACAATGTCCGCATGGCGGCAGTTGACCACCACAGCATTCTCGCCGGTGGCGGTGCGGGCCGCCCCCGCCTTGTGCATGGCACTGGCGGCCAGGCTGTTGGTGCCCACGGCGGTAAGTTCGGCCTGCGGGCACTGGGTGCTCAGGGCCGCCACCAGCTGCCTGCCCAGGCCGCCGCCCTGTCCGTCAATGACCAAAACCTTCATCAGAAGTCGATCTCCTCCAGCCGCAGCAGGGCCAGAATATAGATCTTTACGGCCTCCAGCAGCTTATCAATGGGCGCTGCTTCATTGGCACCGTGCATCGGGCCGCCGAACTCCGGCAGCGGCAGGTCCACATGCTCGGGGCCAAAGCTGACGGCGTAGGGGAAGTGGCGGGCATAGGTGCCGCCGCCCATGGTAAAGGGCTTGGCGTTTTCGCCGGTCACCTCATTGTAGGTGTTGATGCAGGCCTGAATGGCGGGGCTGTCGGCCTCGATATAGAAAGGCTCAGCTGCGTCCACGTCCTCCAGCTTTGCGCCCTCGCCCAGTGCAGCGGTGATCTGTGCGGTCAGCTTTTCGCCATCGGTGCAGGTGGGGAAGCGGCTGTCGATGGTCTGCACCAGACGGCCCTCCTCCATATAAATGCGGCCGCCGATGATGGTCAGCGGGCCGAAGGGGCCGTCGGCGCAGTCGATGCCAAGGCCGGT
>CAKTGS010000126.1 GCA_934561485.1 uncultured Faecalibacterium sp. | reverse complement strand
TCAATGAACAGGCCGCGCTGGGTCACGCCGGAAATGCGGCCCTCGTAGCACTCGCCCAGATGGCGGCGGGCATACTCAGCCTTGTAGCAGTCCTCGGCCTTGCGCTCGATCTGCATGGCGATCACTTCGCGCTCGCTGGCCTGCTTGCTGGCCTTTTCCGCAAAGTCGGAGTAGCGCAGGATCATGGTGTCCTTGTCGGTTCCCTTGAGCTGGGCGGTCATAATGCGGTGGATGGCCAGGTCCGGGTAACGGCGGATGGGGCTGGTGAAGTGGGCATAGTCCTTCAGCACCAGGCCGTAATGGCCCTTGGGCTTTTCCTCGTACAATGCCTTGGACATGCAGCGCAGCATACCGGTGTTGATGATCTGCTCATAGGGGCCGCCGCGCACACCTTCCAGAATGGCACTCAGCTCCTTGGGCGCAGGCACATCCTTGGCAAAGTGATCGTTGATGCCGCAGGCCTGCAGCAGGGTGTGCAGGCGCTCCAGCTTTTCAGCGTTGGGTTCTTCGTGCACACGGTACACAAAGGGGATCTGCTTGACGCGGGCGAAGTGAGCGGCGCACTGGTTGGCCAGCAGCATGAACTCTTCGATCATGGCTTCGCTCTCGCCGGAGGTGCGCTTCTTCACATCAATGCAGTGGCCGTCCTCGTCCAGGATCAGCTTTACTTCCCCGCTCTCAATGTCCATGCAGCCGCGCTCCTTGCGCAGGCGGGCACGGTGGCCGTACAGCTCCTTCATGGCGGGCAGCTGGCTGAGCACTTCGTGGTACTTGCCCTTCAGCTCGTCATCGGCATTGCCGGCCAGCAATGCGTTGATCTCGGAGTACACACCCTTGACCCGGCTGCGGATGACCGACTTGACAAAGCGGTAATCCGTCAGATTGCCGTCCTTGTCCAGGCGCATCAGGCAGGAGAAAGCCAGACGCAGCACGCCTTCGTTCAGGCTGCAGATGCCGTTGGACAGCTGCTTGGGCAGCATAGGCACCACCTGGTCGGCATAGTAAACGCTGGTGGCGCGGTTGAAGGCTTCGGTGTCCAGCTCGCTGCCGGGCTTGACGTAGTGCGAAACATCCGCAATGTGCACGCCCAGCTCAAAGCCGCCCTCAGGGGTCTTGGTCAGGCTGATGGCATCGTCAATGTCCTTGGTCTCTGCACTGTCGATGGTAAAGATAGGCAGTGCACGCAGATCCATGCGTCCTTCGCAGTCGGCATCGGTCACCTCAGCATTTTCCAGCTTTTTGGCTTCTTCGCGGACCTTATCCGGGAAACGACTGCGGATATCCTGTGCATACAGCAGGGCCTTGGCGCAGCGTTTGGCTTCGTCCGAGCTGCCAAACCGCATGGCCACACCCACACGATGGTCCTCCTGGCGGCTGCCGCGCAGCAGGATCTCCACTGCCACCTTGTCGCCGTCCTTGGCACCGCCTTCGCAGTCCCGCATCATCTGCATGGAAATTGCCGGGCAGTCGTCCGGTACAAACTTCAGCCGGCCCTCGATGCGGCGCACCGTGCCCACCAGGTCGTTCTTTTCTTCCAGCACAGCCAGGATCTCGCCCTCATCGCTGCCTTCCATTCGGGGGTGCGCAAACTTTTCCACCAGCACCATATCCCCGGGCATGGCACCACGGGTAAAGCGGCCGGGGATGAAAATATCGCTGGTGCCGTCCTCCAGCATGACAAAGGCAAAGTTCTTGCCCAGCTTGACCACCTTGCACAGCAGTGCCTTGTCGGCACGGCCGGAGCGCACGGTAAAGAAAACGCCCTGGCGCTGGCAGATGACGGCCTCGTGCACCAGCTGGTCCACTGCCTCCATCACTTTGCGGTCTGCGCCGCGGTCACCGCCGAATTTTGATTTCAGATCTTTGACGGTGCACGGCTGATTTTGAATCGCGTGCTCAATTTTATCGCGCATTGCCATAACTTTTTACTCCTTGCTCTTCCACGGTGCAGCCTCCAGCGGGCTGCAGCCCCCTTCCGGTTCCGGGCAGCTGCCCTGCCCGCTCCCCTGCCTGCGGCAGCCCGAACCATGCGGCTGCCGTTTTTCAAAACAACAGAAAAACAGCCCCGTCCTGTTCACGGGGCTGTGCGGACCTTGTTAACCTGCCAGACGACCGGCAAACAGGCAAGCCAGAATGGCCACCACAAAGAACACAATGCCTGCAATGCGGGTCACCTTTGCCAGCATCTGATCAGCCGGGGTCAGGCGTGCATTGTTTGCGCCGCCAACGCTGCCGTTGATGGCACCGGACAGGCCCTGACCGTGGGTATGCTGCATGAGGGTGAGGAAAACGATGACGAGCGAAGCGACCAGAAGGATCGCACCGCCAACAATTTCAATAACAGACATGGATCAAAACGCTCCTTTTATTGTAAATAATGGTAAGCCACACAAAAATACGACTATATAGTATCATACCACGCACAAAAAAGCAAGCAAAATCCACGCTTTTATCCCAGTGCTTCCAGTGCGCCACACAGCCGGGCAAAGATCTCTGCGCCGGAGTGCTGCACGGCGGTCTGCCCGTCCTGCAGCACCACAATGGTATAGCGCGGAGCCTGCGCCGGCCAGAAGCCTGCAAACCACAGGTTTTTCTTTTCGGTGCCGTCCGGTGCAAACTGCCCGGTCTGAGCCGTGCCGGTTTTGCCGCCTGCCCCGCCGGGCACCTGTGCAGCATCCTGTGCGGTACCCTCGGCAACCACCTGTTCCAGCATGGAGCACAGGGTGCGGGCCGTGCTCTGCGACAGCACACGCCGGGCCGCCGGGCAGGCAAAGACTTCCAGCAGCTCACCGCTGCTTTCGTCCACCAGGCCCTGTACAAACACAGGGGTGCGATATACCCCGCCCGCCGCAAGTGTGTTCATCATTGCGGCCAGCTGCACCGGAGTAGCCAGAAAGCTGCCCTGCCCAAAACTGAAATTAGCCAGCTGGCCGCTCTGTTCCAGTTCTTCTGCATCGGGCAGACATCCGGCCCCGGCCGAGAGCCCCCCAGCCAGTTCCACCGCCTGCCCGAACCCGAACGACTGTGCTGCCTGCCGGACGCACTGTGCCCCCAGCAGCTGCCCCAGCCGGATAAAATACCCGTTGCAGCTTTTGGCCAGTGCAGCCGTCAGATCCACCGTGCCATGGGCTGTGCCCCCGGCGCAGCGAAAAATCTGCCCATCCACCACCACAGCACCCGTACAGACAAACTCCGGCGCCAGGCCTGCTTCCAGTGCCGCCGCTGCCAATACCGGCTTGAACACGGACCCCACGGCATAGCTTTCCAGCACCCGGTTCAGAAACGGGCTGTCAGGCGCATCCAGGCTGGCTGCCAGATCCTGCGGATCGTATCCCGGCACGCTCACACTGGCACGCACAGCAGCACTCTGCACGTCCAGAATCATAATGCAACCGCTCTGCATCATCTCTGCCGCAACCGCTTCTGCCGCGCGCTGCGCCGGACGGGAGATGGTCAGCTGCACTCCCTGCGCACCGCTGTCGGCGTGCTGCAGAACCGGCTCTTCCCCGCCCCGCAGACGCCCCTGTGCCGTAACGCTGCACACCAGTGTATCCTGTGCGCCGGTGCCGGTCAGGACAGCATCCAACGCCTTTTCCAACCCGGCTGCCCCGCTGCCTTCGCTGTTCAGAAAACCGATCAGATGTTGGCAGAGCGGCACTGTACAGAAGCGCCGGGCACTCGGGTAACAGCGCACCCTCAGCGAAGAAAGGTCCTGCGTCAGCTCCAGCAGAAACGGTGCTGTGCGGCTGCGGTTCCGGTACAGCAGCGCCTGCCCATCCGGCGTGGTGTAAGCATACAGCCGGGCATAGTTTTCCTGCCCCGGAATACACAGGGCCAACCAGCGCTCTTCCAGCCCGGTGAGCAGACGGCCTTCGCAGTCGTAAAAATTGCCCCGCCGGGCAGGCAGTGCAAGACGCACCGTGCTCTGTGCCCGCGCCCGGGCCGCATAGACCTGATTCCCGGCCAGAAGATACAACCGGCACAACAATGCCGCAAACCCCAGCAGCAGCGCCGCATACAGTGCCAGCACCCGTTTGCCAGACATCTGACCGCCCCCTTTTTGTAAGGGTTGGCGGCACGGCGGAGAAATATACAATTCAAAATTGTCTCCGCTCTGACAATGGCCATAAATCTTTTATTTATGCTTGTCACGGCAAGACCGGAACGGCAGCCACGGTCTGCCAGCGCTTTTAAAGCAAAAAGGAGACGGATGCTCCAAAGAGAATCCGTCTCCAAAAGGTACTTATAAAATAGAGCGTGTCTGCGGCTTAGTACATGCCGCCCATGTCACCGCCGGCAGGTGCGGCGGGAGCCGGGGGTTCCGGCAGGTCGGCCACAAGGCTCTCGGTGGTCAGCACCATCTCAGCAACGGAGGCTGCGTTCTCCAGAGCAGAGCGGGTAACCTTGGTCGGATCCACGATGCCTGCGGCGATCATATCCTCGACAAAGACCTCGTTCTGGGCATCGAAGCCGTAGTTGGGCTTGTTGGCAGAGATGATCTTGTCGATGATGACGCTGCC
>CAKTGS010000125.1 GCA_934561485.1 uncultured Faecalibacterium sp. | reverse complement strand
CGCAAGGCCGTGGAGCTGAGCATCCCCTGCATCACCGCCGTGGATACCGCCAACGCCCTGGTCAACTGCCTGCGCAGCGACCACAGCCTGGAAAATATCCCGCTGGTGGATATTGCCACCCTGTATCACCGCAAGTAATTTCTCCGGTAATTACTCGATAGAATGACTAAATGCAGCGCCCGCCAAAACGGTGGGCGCTGTATTTGTGAAAGGTCAACAGGAAACAAAATGGTTCGTGCGCAATAAATGCCGTTTTGTGCGCAATCCATCGCAAACAGTGCGCGAATTATGTTATACTCAACAACGCAAAATTTGCCAAAAGGACGTTACTTTTGGACACTCCAGGAGGATATAGATACATGACCCGTTCCCAGATGATCGAGACCGTGGCACGTAAGACCGGCTTTACCGAAGCACAGGTTGAAACCACGATGGATGCTATGTTTGATCAGATCGCTGACTGCCTGCGTGCGGACGAGAAGGTGACCATTGCCGGCTTTGGCCGCTTTGAGATGCGCCCCCGCAAGCCCAAGGCTTACACCAACCCCAAGACCAAGGTTTCCAGCCGTCTGGAGTCCACCTCCATTCCCGGCTTCAAGGCCAGCGGCCGCTTCAAGCAGAAGCTGGAAGCTGGCAAGACGGCCAAGACCGAAGAGGCTGTCTGATTTTTAAGATCAAACGCAGAGAGCTGCACCCACCACTCGGGTGCGGCTCTTTTTTCTTTGCCACAGACTCCCGCAGGCAAAACCGGACGGTTTTGCCGGCTCCCTCTCCAAGGGAGCCTCTGGCGCAACGGGAGACCTTGCGGTTTGAGTGGATGCATCGCCATACCAAAGGCCCCATCCCCGAGGGGACTGTCGCCGCAGGCGACTGGGGGAGTGCAGCAAGATGTTACTGACAAGTATTCTGTTTCATGGTATACTAATCTCAACGGGAAAAATAGCCCTCTCAGGCAGCACCGACCGGTGCTGCCAGCTCTCCCGAGGGGGAGAGCTTCTGAAGAAAACGGTAAACGTGAAAAAAGCTCCCCCTTTCGGGGGCTGGCGAGAGAAACGAGCCTGAGAGAGGATTCAAGAAGGAACGGAGATTCAGATGCTTTACAGTGAACTGCAGTGCAGCCCGGCCATCCATCAGGCGGTGGAGCGCATGGGCTTTGCCGAAATGACCGAGATCCAGGAAAAGACCATCCCCGTCATGCTGGCCGGGCATGACGTGATCGCCAAGGCTCCCACCGGTACCGGCAAGACCTGTGCCTTTGGCATTCCGGTGGCGGAGCACATCCAGCCGGAAAACAAGTACCCCCAGGCCGTTATCATGGCCCCCACCCGGGAGCTGGCCCAGCAGATCGCCGAGGAACTGACGAATCTGACCTATTTTATGCCGGAAGTGCAGGTGGCCTGTGTGTACGGCGGTGCCAACATGGAAAAGCAGGCAAAGCGCCTGGCCGAGGGCTGCCAGATCGTGGTGGCTACCCCGGGCCGCCTGATGGACCACTACAAGCACCACAGCATCGATATTTCCCACGTGACCCAGATCGTGCTGGACGAAGCGGACGAAATGCTGAACATGGGCTTTTACAAGGATGTGCGGCACATCATTGAAATGATGAAGGCCCGCAAGGCACTTTCCATGTTCTCGGCCACCATCAGCCGCGAGGTGATGGACATTGGCTGGCTGTACCAGCACAATGCCGAGGAGATCACGGTGCAGCCCAAAGAAGAGAGCCAGCCCAAGATCACCCAATATATGCTGGAAACCTCCGGCCGCAACAAACTGTCCGATCTGGCCCAGATCATCATCGGCGAGGGCTACAAGCGGGTGATGGTGTTCTGCGACACCAAATTCAACACCGCTACCCTGGCCAATCAGCTGGCACGGCTGGGCTTCTCGGTGGACTGTCTCCACGGCGACCTCTCCCAGAAGGAACGCAATCAGATCATGCAGAACTTCCGGGACGGAAAGCTGGCCATTCTGGTGGCAACAGATGTGGCCGCCCGCGGCATTGATGTTTCGGACGTGGATGCCGTGATCAACTACGATGTGCCCAGCGACAATGAACATTACACCCACCGCATCGGCCGCACCGGCCGCGCCAAAAAAGAGGGCGTGAGCTACCTGTTCTATGTGCCGGAAGAAAAAAAGCGGGTGCAGGAGCTGCTGCGCCTGACCCGCAACACCGACCTGTGCACTCCGGTGCATTTCGACTTCAACCATGAGCACATCGTGGTGGAAAAAAAGAAAGACAATGCGGACCGGTTCCAGATCAAGTGCTATTTCTGATAAAAGAATAACTCCTCCAGTCTCGCATTCGCTCGCCAGCTCCTTCAAGGAGGGCACCTTTGGCAGTGCGGCAAAGCTTTATGTTTTGCCAAAGGCCCCATCTCCGAGGGGGCTGTCTGCGAAGCAGACTGGGGGAGTTTCACCTTTTTATTAAAATCTATTGACCTTCCCCTTTCTGGAAGGTGTAAGCTGGGTGTGTAAGGAGGAGCCGGAACCATGAAGATCAACGAAGTGGAAGCCGCTGTGGGCGTGACCAAAAAGAATATCCGCTTTTATGAGGAGGAAGGGCTGATCACCCCCAGCCGCGAGCCGGGCAACGGCTACCGCAGCTACTCCCAGACGGATGTGGAGCGCCTGCGCCGCATCAAGCTGCTACGCAAACTGGATGTGCCGCTGGCAGAGATCCGGGAGATGCTGGAAGGGCAGCGCACACTGGCCGAGGGCATGAGCCTGCAGCTGGAACGTCTGCGCAGCCGCCGCGCCGACTTGGAAGAAGCAATCGGCTTCTGCACGCTGCTCCAACAGGAGAACGGCCCTCTGGAACAACTGGATGTGGAGCAGACGCTGGCGCGCCTGACCGCACGGGAAGAACAGGGAGTGACTTTTGTGAACATTGAACGGACTGACCAAAAGACCCGCCGCATCCGGGGTGCGTGTATCGGTGCCGCCCTTTTTGTGGCCATGATGGCGTTTGTGATGGCCACCATGGGCTGGGCAATCTACACCGACCCGCAGGATGCTCCGCCGCTGCCGCTGCTGGTGGTGATGTTCGGCATCCCGGCGGGCTGCATCGTGGGCACCCTGAAGGTGCTGCTGGATCGGATCGAAGAGATCGGAAAGGGAGAAGAAGATGCTTATCGTAACTATTAACGAGATCCCGGGCAAAAAGCTGGAAGCGCTGGGCGTGGTGCGGGGCAGCACGGTACAGAGCCGCAACCTTGGCCACGACATGATGGCCGGCTTCCGCACCCTTGTGGGTGGCGAGGTGACCGACTACGCCGATATGCTCACCGAGGCGCGGCAGATCGCTACCGGGCGCATGGTCAAGGACGCAGAAGGCCTTGGCGCAGATGCTATTGTGGGCATGCGGTACGCCTCTGCCAGCGTCATGCAGGGCGCGGCAGAGGTCATTGCTTACGGAACGGCGGTGAAATTCGTATGACAGCAAAAGAAAAGCAGGGCTTCGGCCTGTACTTCCTGTTCGCCTTCGGCATGGCATGGCTGTGTCAGGTGGGCGGCTGCATGGCACTTTTGCAGCAGAATAACGCGGTGCTGTATCAGCTGGCGCTTATCGTAACTATGTTCTGCCCGCTGCTGGCTGTTTTGCTGGTCCAAAAAGCCTTTCTGCGCCAGCCCGCCGGCATCGGCTGGAAGGTGCAGGGCAAGCGGCGGTTCTGGCTGGCGGCATGGTTCGGCCCAGCGGTGCTCACCCTGCTGGGCGCAGTGCTGTATTTTGCCGTGTTCCCCTCCCGGCTGGACTTTTCCGGCAGCTGGCTGATAGCCGCCTACGGCGGCGAGATGGACGCCCAGACCCTGCGCAGCGAGCTGGGTGTCTCCACCCTCAGCTATCTGCTGCAAAACGGCCTGTTTGCGGTGCTCCTTGCCCCGGCCATCAATATGTTCCCCGCACTGGGCGAGGAGGTCGGCTGGCGCGGCTACATGATGCCCCGCCTGAAGGAGCAGTTCGGTCTGCTGAATGGCCGTCTGCTGGGCGGTGTTGTATGGGGCATCTGGCACTGGCCGCTGATGCTGCTGGTGGGCTACGAGTACGGCACCAACTATTTGGGTGCACCCCTGCTGGGTCTGGTGGTGTGGTGCGTGGTCTGCTTTGCCCTCAACACCCTGCTGGATATCCTCTACGAGAAAACGGAGTGCATCTGGGTACCCGCCATTGCGCATGGAGCGTTCAACGCCATTGCGGCGCTGCCGCAGGTGCTGGTCACCCCGGCAGATGCTTATTATAATGTACTGGGCCCCATGCCCATTGGGCTGATTGCCGCGCTGCCGATGCTGGCAGCTGCCGTCTGGCTGACCCTGCGGGAGATGAAGCAGGAAGAAAAGAACTGAATTACAAGGCAACAGCCGCTGCACTTTTTGTGCGGCGGCTGTTTTGCGCAGAAATGGTGGAAAAAAGGTCAAAACAACCCCAGAAACCGGGCAAAAAACTGGCTGATGTATACAAAGTGCAAAAAAAGGCGAAAAAAATGTAAAAAAGGCTTGCAAAAGTAGTTGCGGTATGGTACTATATGTGAGCGCCAAGCGCTGAGACAAAAGAATGACTTCTGAAGTCTCCGCAGGAAGCCCTTGAAAAGAACCAATAGACGCT
>CAKTGS010000124.1 GCA_934561485.1 uncultured Faecalibacterium sp. | reverse complement strand
TTGTTGGCGCTGATGCGGGCGGCGTCCGGGTTGGGAGCCTCCGGGGTCAGGCGCAGCAGGCAGCTGCCCATGGCGGGCAGGTCCAGGGTGAGGGTGTAGTCCCGGCCATACACGCCGCCATCGGTGGTGTGGTGGCTGGTTTTGTGCCGGCCCTTCAGTGCGCCGCCCCAGGCGGCGGCTTCGGTGTTCAGCAGCTCTTCGGCCCCACAGGGGAACTTGAGGTACAGCGGAAACTTTTTGTGGGCATGGTCCTGGGTGTTCATCACGCACAGCAGGTTCTGGCCCCGGCCCTTGCGCAGCCAGGCATACACGCCCTCGGTGCGGCTCTCGCAGGCCACCCACTCAAAGCAGTCCGGGTTGTACTCCCCGTCAAACAGGGCAGGCTCGGTGGCGTAAATCAGGCTCAGGCGGGCAAAATACTTCTGGAAGGCATCGTGGAAGGGGTATTCCAGCAGGTCCCAGTCCAGCTCGCGCTTTTCGTCCCACTCCCGGAAGTGCCCCAGCTCGTTGCCCATAAAGTTGAGTTTTTTGCCCGGGTGCATGTACATATAAAAATAGAGGGTGCGCAGCTGGGCGCATTTTTCGGCATAGGTGCCCCAGAGCTTGTCAACGATGGTCTTTTTGCCGTGCACCACCTCATCGTGGCTCAGTGCCAGCAGATACAGCTCGTTGTAGAAGTAATGCATACTGAACACGATCTTGCCGTAGGCGTCCGGCCGCTCGCCGAAGGGGGTGGCAAAGTAGTCCAGGGTGTCGTGCATCCAGCCCATGTCCCACTTGTAGTCAAAGCCCACGCCATCGTAGCGGGTGGGGGCGGTGACCTTGAGGAAGTTGGTGGAGTCCTCGGCCATGTAAATGCCGGTGGGCCAGCGCTCGTTCAGGCCGTGGTTCAAACTGCGCAGAAAGTTCACCGCGCCCTGATTCACGCCGCGGCCCGGGTCGCCCTGCCAGTACAGCGCCCGGGAAATGGCGTCCATGCGGATGCCGTCGCAGTGGTACACGTCCATCCAAAGCCCGGCGGCGCTGCTCAGAAAGCTGCACACCTCCCGGCGGTAGTAGTTGAAGTTGCAGGTGCCCCACTCGCTGTGGCCCACATCGCTGTCGTACTCGTACAGGTGGGTGCCGTCAAATTTGGCCAGGGCATCGGCGTTGGCAGCAAAGTGCACCGGCACAAAATCCATGATCACGCCAATGCCCATGCGGTGGCAGGCATTGACAAAGGCTGCAAACTGGGCGGGGGAGCCGTAGCGGCTGGTCACCGAAAAATAGCCGGTGGTCTGGTAACCCCAGCTGCCGTCAAAGGGGTGCTCGGCCAGGGGAAGCAGCTCCACGTGGGTAAAGTGGTGGTCCAGCAGCCAGGGGATCAGCTCTTTGGCCAGCTCCTCGTAATTGTACCAGCCGTCTGCGCCGTCCGGCTGGGTGCTGCCGGGCTTGTGCTTCCAGCTGCCAACGTGCAGCTCGTAGATGTTCAGCGGCCGGTTGCGGCATTTGTTGCGCCGCTCCATCCAGGTATGGTCGTCAAAGGCAAAGTCCAGCTTTGCCAGCTTGCTGGCGGTGCCGGGGCGCAGCTCTGCGGCAAAGGCGTAGGGGTCGCTGCGCATCACCACGCTGCCATCGGCCCCGTGCACCCGGTATTTGTAAAGGTCACCTTCGGTCAGGCCGGGCACAAAGGCGCTCCACACGCCGGTTTCGGCACGTTCCATGGGCACACCGGCTTCCCAGCCGTCAAAGCCGCCGCATACTTCCACCGCCGTGGCACTGGGTGCCCACACGGCAAACCGCCAGCCTTCGGCACCGTCCGGGGCAGTGTGCGGGTGCGCGCCCAGCACACGGTAGGCATCGAAGCAGTCGCCGTTGAAAAATTCACGCGGGATGGCAGGGTAATTCATGCAAAGATCTCCTTACTCTCTATGATATTCGGCACACGATGCGCCGTAAAAGAACCAACCAATTGGGCAATTTATCCAATGAAAACGTGGTAAAACGAACAGAATGCCTGATATTCTTGGCGAATCTTGACAAAAATGGTCAAAAGTTCACATATTTTACAGGAACTGTGGTATACTGGTTCTGCTGCCGCGGCGTGCGGCAGGCGGATTTTTGCAAAAGAGGGAGCGGTATCAACCATGGCTTGGTATGACAATGCAGTATTTTATCACATTTATCCTCTGGGGCTGTGCGGCTGCGCACACGAAAACGATGGGCTGCCCACCCCCGGTGCCTTTGAAAAGCTGAACGCCTGGGCAGAGCACGCAGCCGACATCGGCTGCACGGCCATTTACATCGGCCCGCTGTTCGAGAGCGGCTCCCACGGGTACGATACCATCGACTACCGCCGGGTGGACCGCCGCCTGGGCACCAACGAGGAGTTCCGGGCATTTGTGGCAGACTGCCACGCCCGGGGCCAAAAGGTGATCGTGGACGGCGTGTTCAACCATGTCGGCCGCGAATTCTTTGCCTTCCAGGACCTGAAAGCCAACCGCGAGAACGCCCGCTACAAGGACTGGTTCTGCGATGTGAACTTCTGGGGCAACAACGAGTACAACGATGGCTTCTCCTATGGCAACTGGGGCGGCTTCAACCTGCTGGTCAAGCTGAACCAGCGCAACCCGGAGGTGCAGAACTATCACTTTGATACCATCCGCTTCTGGGTGGACGAATTTGACATTGACGGCATCCGGCTGGACGCCGCCGATGTGCTGGACTTTGACTTTATGCGCGGCCTGCGCCGCCTGGCCAACGAGGTAAAGCCGGAATTCTGGCTCATGGGCGAGGTGATCCACGGCGACTACAGCCGCTGGGCCAACCCGGAAATGCTGCATTCGGTGACCAACTACGAGCTGCACAAGGGCCTGTGGAGCGGCCACAACGACCACAACTATTTTGAGATCGCCCACACCATGCGCCGCCTGCAGGGTCTGTGCCACGACACCCGGCTCTACAACTTCTCGGACAACCATGATGTGGAGCGCTTGCCCAACAAACTGCGCAACCGGGAGCACATCCGCCACATTGCCCTTTTAGTATATACGCTTTGGGGCGTTCCGTCCATCTATTATGGGTCGGAATTTGGCATTGAAGGCAAAAAAGAGTGGGGCAGCGACTGGCCCCTGCGCCCCTGCCTGGACCTGGCGGACTTCAAAGACGCCGAAAGCACCAACCCCGTCACCAGCGTGTATGCGGCACTGGGCAGGCTGAAAGCAGCGGAACCGGCCCTGACCTGGGGCGAGTTCAAGGAACTGCACCTCACCACCCAGTGTTACGCCTATGCCCGCGTGCTGGACGGCGAAGCCCTTGTAGCCGTGCTGAACAACGGCGACACCCCGGCACAGCTGGAGTTCCAGCTGCCGGTGGAGGCCAGCGCCGCCGAGGATCTGCTGGCGGACACGGTGGGTGCTCAGCCTGTGATGACCAGCTTTGACTGGGGCCGCATGAAAGTGCAGCTGCCCTCCAACTACGCCACCCTGCTGCGGCTGAAAAAATAAACGGCTTCTTGCACAATGCGCGCACTTTTGCTACAATACAATAAGTACAACAATGCTCCATTGCGGAAAGGAAGCCTGACAAACATGAACGCAGCACAGCGCAGAGAATGCATCCTGGAACAGCTGAACCAGGCGCAGGCACCGGTCAGCGCCAGTGCACTGGCCGCCCGGCTGGGGGTTTCCCGCCAGATCGTGGTGGGCGATGTAGCGCTGCTGCGGGCCGGGGGTGCACAAATCGATGCCACCCCCCGGGGCTACCAGCTGCACCCGGCGGAAAAAGGCTGCACCGGCATTCTGGCCTGTGTGCACAGTACCGAGGATGAGATGCGCACCGAGCTGTACACCGTGGTGGACCAGGGCGGTGTGGTGGTGGATGTGGCGGTGGAAAACAGCCTGTACGGCGAGATCCGCGCCAACCTGAACCTTGCCAGCCGCTACGATGTGGACAATTTTATCCGGCAGGCGCGCAGCACCCCGGAAAGCCTGCTGAGCCGCATGACAGGCGGCGTGCATCTGCACACCTTGCGCTGCCCGGACGAAGAAAGCTTTGCCCGCATCCGTGCAGAGCTGGACCGGCAGGGGCTGCTGTACCGCAAAGAGTAACAAAGCGGACAGACTGCCTTTGAAATCAGTATAAAAAACGCTGTGGGTCTTGTCTATCCGCAAAAGCGGAAAAACGTTGGATATTCAACCAAAAAGCAAAAGAGGTGGATTTTCTGGACATTCGCATTGAAAAAACAGAGCGCGCCATTAAGCAGGCCTTTATGGAGCTGCGGGCGGACAAGCCGCTGGAGAAGATCCGGGTCAAGGAGCTGTGTGACCTGGCCTGCATCAACAAGTCCACTTTTTATGCCCACTATCAGGATATCTATGCGCTGGCTACCGCCATGGAGGACGAGATGGTGCAGGCCGTGGTGGAAAGCCTGCCGCGCCTGACGGCCAGCGATGTGAGTGAGCGCACCGAGTGGCTGGCGCGGGAGATGTTCCGCGCCTTTACCAGCCACCAAAACGAGATCAGCACCCTGTTTTCCGGTTCCCGGCAGGGGCTGTTCATCAACCGGGTGGAAGAAGCCATGCGCAGGTGCATCTCGGAAAATGACCCCACCTTTGAAACGGACGTGGTGCGCAAGATCGTGCTGTCCTTCTGCGTGCAGGGCTGCTACTACACCTTTACCAGCTACTGCGG
>CAKTGS010000123.1 GCA_934561485.1 uncultured Faecalibacterium sp. | reverse complement strand
GACCGTGTAGCCGCTGTTCTTTTCTACCCGAAAAACTGCCATTTCACGGATGCCTCCTTTCGTTGTAAACAAAAAAAAGCAGCGTTCATTTGCTCCCGGTGATAGGAGAAGTGAACGCTGCGCGTACTTGATAATTTTTAGGTTGTGTGGTATATAAAAGGCAACTGGATTTCAAACACAGCTGCCCATCGGGGTGCGATACAAGCAAGTTGCTATCCGATGACCTCAAAAACAAATTGTAATACGATTGTTTTTGAAAAGTTCTGTATCACTACTCGCACCATGAAAAATCCACGATGTTTCGATTCAAAAGTCGTTACACCGTGGTTTTTTATTTATTACACATGGAAAATTGCGTTGCGTTCCAACCCATAATGTCAGATTTCGTTTCCATGTTGGTCTGCAGAAAGTCTGTAGAAACTTATTTTTCCCCCTATCCCCTTATCCGCGCATTATACAGCTTTGAAAGGCGGCCATAATGTATCAGGAAAAGCCGAAAGAAACGATCATCATTGACCCGGACAAACCATATTACGTCTCCACGCTGGCTGAGCTGGCCGCGCTGCTCCGAATCCATCAGACGCAGCTGGAAAGGCAGCGGCGGATAAAGCTGTTATAAACGCAAAAACAGGGGGCTGCTGCACTGGCTTCTATCCTTGTGCAACAGCCCCTTTGTTATACAAACAAAAAAGCACCGCACCCTGCAGTGCGCACGGTGCGGTGAAATGGTTTTGCGTTCCGGGCCGCTCAGTTCATTTCAGCCAGGGCCTTTTTCAGGTTCTGGGCAATCTGGTCCGGGCAGCTGGTCTTGCGGAAGCCGCACAGGGTGCCGTCCAGCTTTGCAATCACATCCTCGGCCTTCATGCCCTGCAGCAGCTTGCAAATGCCCTTCAGGTTGCCGTTGCAGCCGCCAATGACCTGGATGGATTCAATGGTGTGGTCATCGTTCAGCACAAACTGGGTCATCTGGGAGCAGGTGCCCTTGTTGGGAAAACTGAATTCTTTGCTCATGGTAAACTTACGTCCTCTCTCGTTCAAATCCTGACGGAATGCGTCTGCCCTCTATTATAGAGCACACCGGCAAAATGTCAATGTGAGCCGGTCACAGTGTGCCGTTTCCGCCGCCGCGTCTGTGGGCAATCTCCCGCAGACGGTCCACCACTTCGTCCGGAGCCGTGCAGGTGCCAATGGGGTGCGGCACCTTGTGGTTGCGGCCATGGAAGTCGGTGCCTGCCGTAGCCACAAGGCCGTGCTCCCGGCACAGCTGTACGCACTCGGCGCGGTCCTCGGGGCTGTTGCTGGGGTGGTCCACCTCAATGCCGTCCACGGCACCTTCGGCCACAAGCTCCCGCAGCAGCGGCATACTCTTGTACACGGTGGGGTGGGCAAACACCACGGCCCCGCCGCTGGCTTTGGCCGTAGCCAACACCTGCCGCACCGGCGGATACTCCGGCGAGTGCAGCACAATGCCGCGGGGATTCCAGCCAAACAACTCGTGGTAGGTTTTGCCGTAGATGCTACCATCCGTCAGGCCCAGCAGTTCCAGCGCCTGCATGATGCCGCTTTTGAACAGCACACCGCTGTCTTTTGCGGTTTCCCAGACCAGCTCTTCGGTAAACTGCGGATACATAGCTTCCAGCTCGTGGATGCTCTGCAGGGCGCAGGCGTTGCGGCGCTGTTTCATCAGCTCGCAGTGCTGCTGCAGCTCCGGGCAGGCAAGGTTGGGGTAATAGCACAGCAGATGCACCCGGTGCTGGCGCTCAAAGTCGTAGCCGGTCAGCTCCACGGCGGGAACCAGCTGCACGCCGCTCTGCACGGGGTGCGCATAGGCATACTGAGCGCTGAGCAGGGTGTCATGGTCCGACAGTGCCAGCGCCGAAAGGCCGGTGCGGGCCGCAATGGGAGCAAGCCGTGCAATGGGCACCGCGCCGTCCGAACAGGTAGAATGGGTATGAAGATCACAGGACATGGGTTTACTTCCTTAGTGTTTATAGAAATTGATCAGGCAGCCATCGGCCAGAATCTGGCGCTCGTCTGCCGTAAGCGGGGCCATGTACAGCTCAAACTCCCGGACGGTATCGCCCAGCACATAGGCCTTGATGTGCTGCAGATCGCCCTTGAGAGCTTCGCGTACATGGGGGATCAGGATGTAGTCTCCCAGGCCGAAGGGCGTTGCCCCGGCCAGCTGGAAGGGCAGCATACCCCAGTTGATCAGGTTGGAGCGGTAGCGCTTGGTAGCGTACTCGGTGACGATGTTGGCACCGGCCCCCAGCACGCGCTGGCAGCTGGCCGCCTGCTCACGGGCAGAGCCATCGCCGGGCTTGACCGCAAAAATGGTGGACGAGATCTGCACATCGTTCCAGGTCAGCTGTTCGCAGCCAGGCACCGCGCGCACCTTTGCCAGCAGGGCGTCCTCGGCCTTGCCGCTGCGGCGGGCTTCCTCTTCGGCACGCACCGCCTTGGCGCGGCCCACATACTCCGGGTCCTTGCGGCTGAGGGTGAACTCTGCCAGGCCCAGCGGGTTGGAGCGGAAGGACGAAGTTTCACCGGAAGGGATCAGCTCATCGGTGGTGGTAACGGGGTCGGTGATGTAAGATGCCACCTTCAGCAGCATGTTCTCCCCCAGCGGCGCGATCTCGGGCCAGTCCTTGATGTTGGGGCCAAGCTTGAGCAGGGTATCATAATCGCCCTTACCGAAGCCCTGATACACACGGGTATCGTAGCTGGAAGCATCGTACTGGTATTCCGGCACGGTGGGGTCGTAGTCGATGGCGGTGGCCGGGGTAAGGATGCCGCCGTTGGCCGTGGTGGCCGCAATGCTGCGGGCATCCATCAGTGCCACGCCCGCCAGCTGACCGTTGCCGGGCTTGGAGCCTTCGCGGCTGGGGAAGTTGCGGGTGGTGTGGCGGATGGACAGTGCCCCATTGGCGGGCACATCACCGGCACCGAAGCAGGGGCCGCAGAAGGCCGTGCGGATGGTGGCACCGCTGGCCATCAGGTCCGCGATCACACCGGTGCGCACCAGCTCCATCATAATGGGCTGGCTGCCGGGGTACACGCTCAGGGCGTAGTCTCCGCAGCCGCCGGTGCGGCCCTTGAGGATGGAAGCCGCCTCGTAGATGCTGTCATACAGGCCGCCTGCGCAGCCTGCGATCACGCCCTGATCCACCCGCAGCTTTCCGTTTTCAATCTTGCTGCACAGGTCCAGATGCACATCCTTGCGGCCAATGAGCTTCTGCACATCCTCTTCGCAGGCGTGCAGAATGTCCTCAAGGTTGGCGTTCAACTCCTCAATGGTAAAGGCATTGGAGGGATGCATGGGCAGAGCGATCATGGGCCGGATGGCCGACAGATCCACTTCCACCACGCCATCGTAGTAGGCAAGGTCTGCCGGGGCCAGCTTTTTGTAGTCCGCTGCACGGCCATGCACGGCCAGGAAGCGCTGGGTAGTCTCGTCTGTTTCCCAGATGGAGGACAGGCAGGTGGTCTCGGTGGTCATAGCGTCAATGGCGTTGCGGGTATCCTGCCGCAGGGACGCAATGCCAGGGCCGACAAACTCCATAACCTTGTTCTTGACATAGCCGCTCTTGAACAGCTTGCCCACCAGGGCAATGGCCACATCGTGGGGGCCGCAGCCAACGGGCAGGCTGCCGGTGAGATAAATGGCAACCACACCCGGGCGGGCCACATCGTAGGTGCGGCCCAGCAGCTGCTTTGCCAGCTCGCCGCCGCCTTCGCCGATGGCCATGGTGCCCAGAGCACCATAACGGGTATGGGAATCGGAGCCAAGGATCATTTTGCCGCAGCCCGCAAAGCGCTCGCGCATATACTGATGGATGACGGCCATGTGCGGGGGCACAAAAATGCCGCCATACTTTTTGGCTGCGGACAAGCCAAAGCGGTGGTCGTCCTCATTGATGGTACCGCCCACTGCACACAGGCTGTTGTGGCAGTTGGTGAGCACATAAGGAATGGGGAACTTTTCCAGCCCGGACGCACGCGCCGTCTGGATGATGCCCACAAAGGTGATGTCGTGGCTGGCCATGGCATCGAACTTGATCTTCAGGTTCTCGGCATCGCCGCTGGTGTTGTGCGCCTGCAGAATGCTGTAAGCCATGGTGCCGGTCTTGGCGTTTGCAACGGCAGCGGCATCAAAGCCCTTTGCTGCCAGTGCAGCCAGTGCATTGCCGTCTGCGGTGATCCACTCGCCGCGGGCATAGTATGCGCCGCCGGTGCTGCATTTGATCATATCCAACATCTCGATTCGCCTCTCTTTTTTTGTTTCCCGCCCGCCGCAAATTGCGGGCATTGCCCCGGCAGAGCGGCACACCACTGCCCTGCCCCGTTACGCTCCCGCACAGGAACCGTATTCAGGTTTTATTATAGCATGAAACGCCGCAAAGAAAAAGCACTTTTTTCTACTGAATTGTGAACAAGAAGAAAAGAGACGGACTCTGCGCTGTTCGACCCCGCGTCCGGCGCACCGGCCAGCAGCAACCACAGTAGACATTCCTGGCCATTGGAACCCGCGGGCTAAGCAAAGCCCCACTGGGGCTTTGCTTGCGGCTTGCGAGCCGCCGCCCTGTTCGACCCCGCGTCCGGCGCACTGGCCAGCAGCAACCACAGTAGACATTCCTGGCCGTTGGAACCCGCGGGCTAAGCAAAGCCCCACTGGGGCTTTGCTTGCGGCTTGCGAGCCGCCGCCCTGTTCGACCCCGC
>CAKTGS010000122.1 GCA_934561485.1 uncultured Faecalibacterium sp. | reverse complement strand
ACCTCTGCCATACCGCAGACGCTGAACCCACCCTGCTGATCATTGCCAACGACCACACCGAGCTGCTGAACAAGTAAGCGGCCCAACCAATCAAGCCATCTTCATACCCCAACCCCCCACGCTGCGGACGCACCCCGCAGTGCGGGGACTTTTTTGCGCAAAAATTCCCTGAAAATGCTTGAAAATCCGCTTTATGGGATGCATTGTGTGCGATAATCCTGCCGGTGAAAGCAAACCACACCAAACAGACGGCAGGAGGGAACACCGATGAAAGAAGTAGAAGTGCGTTATGTGGGCAGCCATGTGGAGGTTTATTCCGGCAGCGGGGTGTTCCTCTTTTCGGCGGATACGGTGCGCGAAGCCATGGAGGAACTGCAGGCCGGCTGAGGTTTGAAACAACTAATGTAAAATGCATGTAAAATGTTTGCAAACTTTTCTTAGCGCGTCCGCAAACAAACGGCAAAATGTGTAGAAAAAGTGATTTTCTTGTAAAATAAACCTTGTTGCGGCAGGGCATTTGATGGTATAATAAAAACAAAGCGGTTTTGCCCCGGAACACTGCTGTGCGCAGGGGGCACCCCGCAAACTCAGCTGCTGAGGGCGTACTGCGTCCCGGCGGCTGTGTGCTGTCAAGGATCAAAAAGGAAGATCATCTTTTTAGGAGTATCGTTATGGATATCACACACATTACCTCTCTGTTGGGCGGCATTGCGCTGTTTCTGTACGGCATGTCCATCATGGGCGCGGGCCTGGAAAAACTGGCCGGCGGCAAAATGCAGGGCGTGCTGCAAAAACTGACCTCCTCCACCATCAAGGGTGTCATATTCGGCACCCTGATCACCGGCGTCATTCAGTCCTCGGCGGGCACAGTGGTGATCTGTGTCGGCCTGGTCAACTCCGGCATTATGACCCTTACGCAGTCGGTAGGCGTGATCATGGGTGCAAACATTGGTACTACGGTCACCGGCCAGCTCATCCGCATGGCGGATATCTCAGGCGACAGCCTGTGGCTGACCCTGATCCAGCCCAAGACGTTTGCGCCTGTGGTGGCGTTTATCGGCTGCATTTTTTATGTGTTCCTGCGCAGCGCCAAGAAAAAGAACATCGGCCAGATCATGCTGGGCTTCGGCATCCTGTTCACCGGCATGAGCCTGATGGACACCGGTGTGGCTCCCCTGCGGGAGAGCGCCGCCTTCCAGAACCTGTTCGTCACCATGACCAACCCCGTTCTGGGCGTGCTGGTGGGCCTGGTGGTTACCGTGGTCATCCAGTCCTCCTCCGCTTCGGTGGGCATTCTGCAGGCGCTGTCCAGCACTGGACTGGTCACCTTCAGCTCGGCCATTCCCATCATCCTGGGTGCCCACATCGGCACCGCCTTTACGCCGCTGCTCACCATCGGCGGCTCCTCCAAGGACGGCAAGCGTGCCGCCCTGATCCACCTGTACTTCAACGTGATCGGCAGCTGCGTGCTGCTGGCGCTGATCTATGCGGTGCAGCTGACGATTGGCATTCCCATGTGGCATGACGTGATGAACAAGAGCAGCATTGCAAACATCCACACCCTGTCCAGCGTGTGCGCCATGCTGCTGTTCCTGCCCTGCAGCGGCGTGCTGTCCAAGCTGGCCATGCTCACCGTGCCCGACAGCGAAGCTGAGGCGCAGGAGCTGAGTATGCCCGTGCTGGACGAGCGCCTGTTCAAAAGCCCGGCTGTGGCTCTGCAGCAGGCTAAGAACGCGGTGGTCAAAATGTCCCGCCGTGCGGCCCGCAATGTGAACCTGGCTGCCCCGCTGCTGCTGAAAATGGACGAAGAGACCGTGAGTGCCATCAAGGTGCGCGAAAACCTGATCGACCGCATGGAGGTGGCTATCTCCAACTACCTGATCAAGCTTACCGACCAGGAACTGGGCGATGACGAGAGCCACACCGTGACCGAGCTGCTGAACTTTGTTACCGAGTTTGAGCGCATCGGCGACTATGCCGTGAACATCATGGAAAAGGCTGAGGAGCTGGAAGAGAAGGAGGCGCACTTCAGCGAGAGCGCCCAGAAGGAGCTGAAACTGCTGGAAAGTGCTCTGGACCGCATCCTGACCCTGACCAACGATGCCTTTGAAAACACCAATATCCACGCCGCCAGCCAGGTGGAGCCGCTGGAAGAGGTGATCGACATCATGGTGGCGCGCCTGCGCGACCAGCACATCCACCGCCTGAAGGATGGCGTATGCTCCATTGATACGGGCGTGGTGTTCCTGGACGTGCTGAACAACGCAGAGCGCATTTCGGACCACTGCTCCAACATCGCTGCCCGGATGATCGGCATGGATGCCGGCGAGGACTACGACTCCCACACCCTCAAGAGCATCATGCACCACAACCCCACCAAGGACTACATGCTGGAATACGATGCCTGCTGCAAGGCGTACCTCGTACCGCTGGAAGAACTGGAAGCCTAACAAAAAAATCAGACGGGCAGGCGCGCAGAGCGCCTGCCCGTTTTTGTGTCATCCACCCAGGTCCTCCAGCAGCAGGTCCAGGGCGCGTTCACCGTAAACCGTCAGCCCGCGTTTGATGCGCAGGGCATCGTTTTCGGGCAGAAGATTCACGTAGATGCCGGTCAGCTCCTGCAGGGCGGCGGGGGTGCCGTTGGCGTTGCAGGTGTATACCGCTACCCGGCCACCCCGGTCACACAGATAATAGCGTTGCACCGTCAGTTCCGGCACGGCCTGGGCGGCCAGGCTGGCCTCGGACTCGGGCGGCGTTTCGGACCCGGACGGCGTGGGGGAAAGCTCTACCCGGGGCAGTGCCATCCAGAACAGGCTGAATGCGATGGTAAACACGCACAGCCCGTAAAACAGGCAGGTGCAAAGCTTGCGCATGGAAGTCAGCTCCTTTCACGGCAGAAGTATGGCCCGCTGCGGGCCGCGGCAAACAATTTTCACGCGGGGGTGCTGTACTTTAGCGTGCCAAGTGTGTTATACTATTTATAATTGGGCCGCCTGCAGGGGTACGGCCGAAGATTGGTTCTTGCCCGCGTTCCATGTGCGTGCTATAATATGGTATCGTATAGTGGAACATTTGCACCATATCTGCAATTTTACAGCGCTGTGTGCGCTGCATTCATCAAAAGGGTCAGGAGGCGATCCCTATCTCCAACAATGAGATGCGAAAGATCCGTCGGAGCGGCGAGGGCAGTTCCAAGCCGGCCCCCACGGGACGTAAGGTCAATGTGAGCCGCAGCCGCCGGGAGCAGCCGGTGCCGCAGCCGCAGGCTCCCCAAAACAGCCGGGAGCCGAAAGAAAAAAAGAATCATCCGGTGCTGCGCTTTATCGGGCGGCTGATTGCCACCGTGCTGTGCCTGGGCATTATGCTGGGCAGCCTGGTGGCGGTGGGTGCCGTCTATTACGTGGTGCAGGCCACCGCCAACGATGGCGACCTGCTGGACCTGGACAACATTGAGCTGAGCCAGTCCAGTGTGGTCATGGCCACCGATCCGGACACCGGGGCGCAGGTGGAGTATGCCGTTCTGCGCTCGTCCAACAGCCACCGTGTGTGGGCCGACCTGGAGCAGATCCCCAAGAACCTCCAGTATGCCTTCATCTGCACGGAGGACAAGAATTTTTACAATGAGCCGGGCGTCAACTTCAAGCGCACCATCGGTGCCATGGTCAATGAGTATCTGCTGCCCATCTACAGCTCCAAGCAGGGTGCTTCCACGCTGGAGCAGCAGCTCATCAAGAATCTGACCGATGACGACAGCTCCAGCGGCATTGAGGGCGCACTACGTAAGCTGCGCGAGATCTACCGCGCCCTCTGCCTGAGCCGCACCTACTCCAAGGATACCATTCTGGAAGCGTACCTGAACACCATCAGCTTTACCGGCACCATTCAGGGCGTGCAGACGGCGGCCAACGAGTATTTCAACAAGGATGTCAGCGAGCTGACCCTGTGGGAGTGCGCCACCATTGCGTCCATCACCAAGAACCCCACCAACTACAACCCCTACACCAACCCCGAAAACCTGATCCACCGCCGCAACTTCCTGATGTACAACATGTGGCAGCAGGGTGTGATTTCGGAGGAGGAGTACCGCAACGCTGCCGCACAGCCCCTGACGCTGGCGGTGGACGATTCCAGCAAGAACACCACCTCGGTCACCTCGTATTTTACCGATGCCCTGTTCAACGAAGTGGTGCAGGACATCATGGACAAGGAGAATATCTCGGAGGCTGAGGCGCAGAAGCTGCTTTACACCGGCGGCTTTACCATTGAAGCTACCGTCAACACCAAGGTGCAGTCCGCCATGGAAAACCTGATGCTCAACGAGGGCGATGCCTACTTCCCGGCTGGCTGGCATGAGGAAGAGGTTACCTCCATTTCGGATGACGATGTGCAGGTGATGAACGAGGACGGCACCCCCAAGACCCGCACCGGCGCAGACGGCACGGTGTATTATTACCGCAATGTGCGCACCCAGGCGGCTATGGTCAGCCTGGACTACGATGGCAATGTGGTGGCCATTGTGGGCGGCCTGGGCGAAAAGAACAAGAGCCTTGCGTTGAACCGTGCCTACAGCGTGACCCGCCAGACAGGTTCTACCATCAAGCCTATCGGTGCCTATGCCCTGGGCGTGGAGTACGGACTGGTGAACTGGTCTACCATGCTCAACAACTCGCCCCTGTACCTCAAGCAGGACATGGTGGTGCGTGATGAGGACTACTGCCGCAAGAACGGCCTGATGAGCCTTTCGGACAGCCAGCTGAAGGCTTATCCAGATGCATGGCGCAGCTGGCCGCGCAACTACGGCGGCAACTACGGCGATAACAGCGATGTGCCGCTGTGGAACGGTCTGGCCCGCTCCCTGAACACCAT
>CAKTGS010000121.1 GCA_934561485.1 uncultured Faecalibacterium sp. | reverse complement strand
CGGGCTAAGCAAAGCCCCACTGGGGCTTTGCTTGCGGCTTGCGAGCCGCCGCCCTGTTCGACCCCGCGTCCGGCGCAAGATAAAAAACAGCCCTCAGCCTGAGCTGAGAGCTGTTTTTTATGCCGCCGACGGGGGTCGAACCCGTACTCTGTCTCCAGAAAGGGATTTTAAGTCCCTCGTGTCTGCCAATTCCACCACGGCGACGCAGAAAGAACTGCCGCCTTTCAAACGGCAGTTCTTATAATACAATACGTATCCTTCTTTGTCAAGAAAAGCTTTTTTACACCTTGCCGCCGTGCAGCTCTGCGTACATCTTAGCGCGGCAGTCGGCCACAGCGGGAGTCATGTTCACATAGTGCTTATGCGGGCACTCCAGGCGCAGCTCGCTCTCCCAGGTCTCCTCGGTGAGCTGCTTGGCGATATAAGCCTTTTTCTCTGCAACGGAAGGCAGCTCCATGGCCAGCTGACCGCCCAGAATATGCGGCACCAGCAGCTGTTTGACGGCCGCGGGCGTAAAGGTAACAGTGCGCTCAATGGCATCCGAATCCAGGTTGACCATCTTGATGGGCTTGCCTGCCTCGATCACTTCGCCGTCCATGGCGATCAGGTCGCACTGGGCCTGACCGTTTTCATCGTACAGGCGCCAGGGCATCTTTTTGCCCGGGATGATGGCCTTGCTGGCGGAATCCGAGCACTTCATCTTGGGGGTATAGCTGCCGTCCGGCTTCTTCACTGCCACCAGCTTGTACACACCGCCGAACACGGGATCCGAAGCCGAAGTGATCAGGTTCTCGCCCACGCCGTAGGAGTCGAAGTGTGCGTGCTCATACAGCTCCATGTTGGCGATCTTCTTCTCGTCCAGACCATTGGAGGCCACCAGCTTGATATAGGGCTTTCCGGCTGCATCCAGTGCCTTGCGCAGCCGCTTGGAGCCGCGGGCCAGGTCGCCGGAGTCGATGCGGGCGCTCTTGACGCGGCGGTTGGGGTCGTCCGGGTACTTTTCGATCAGGTAATCGTCCAGCTTGATCAGGTTGGGCAGGCCGCTTTCCATAATATTGTAGGTGTCCAGCAGCAGGCTGACTGAATCCGGATAGGTATCGGCAAAGGCCTTGAAGGCATCGAACTCGGTGGGGAAAAACTCGATGAAGCTATGGGCTACTGTGCCCACCGCCTTGACGTCCGAGCCAAACTTCATCTCTGCCAGGCAGTTGGCCGTACCAATACAGCCGCCCAGAACCGCCGCGTAGGCACCATCGTTGCCGGCGCTTTCCCCCTGGGCACGGCGGGTGCCGAACTCCATGACGCTGCGGGGGGTGTGGGTGTTCAGGCCGGTGACGCGGGTCGCCTTGGTGGCGATCAGGCTGTGGAAGTTCATGGTCTGCAGCAGGTAGGTCTCGATCAGGATCGCGCCTACCAGGTCACACTCAATGCGCACCATTTGCACATGAGGATAGCACACGGTGCCTTCCGGCAGCGCATACATATCGCCCTTCCAGCGATAGGTGCGCAGATATTCGCAGAACTCCTCGCTCATGCCCTTGGTGCGCAGCCACCAGATGTCCTGTGCGTTGAAATGATAATTCAGCAAGAAGCGGGTCAGCTTGCGCTGGCCTGCGCTGATGGAATAGCCCTGGTTGTCCGGGTTCTTGCGGAAGAACATATCAAACACCAGCGTGGTATCCTTGAAGCCATGCAGGAACAGGCAGTTTGCCATGGTGAATTCATAAAAATCCACGACCATTGCAGGGTTATCGTAGTCCTCATCCGGGATATAAGGCACAACCTTGATCTCGTCCATGAAAGTTTTCCTCTCTTCTCTTCGCCCGGCATCGCAGCAACTCCCTGCTGTGTGCCGCCTGCCGCAGCGGGCAGGAAAAATGTGCCGCCCTGTCTTGACAGGGGTTTCCATCATGATAACACGATTCGCAGGCCGGTGCAAGTATTTTTGCGCAAAAAGGGGCCGCCATGCAGGATTCCTGCACAGTGGCCCCGGAAAACCGAAATGTTTTAGCCGTTGATGATGTTGGGGGTGGCGTTTTTCAGCACAACGTCATGGCTGCCGCCCTCCACAATGGAAGTGGAGGAAACCACGGTCAGCTTGGCCTTCTGCTGCAGCTCAGGGATGGACAGGGCGCCGCAGTTGCACATGGTGCTCTTGACCTTGTACAGAGTGGTCTGCACACCATCTGCCAGAGGGCCTGCGTAAGGCACGTAGCTGTCCACGCCTTCCTCAAAACTCAGCTTGGTGGAGCCGCCCAGGTCGTAGCGCTGCCAGTTGCGGGCACGGTTGGAGCCTTCGCCCCAGTATTCCTTCATATACTGGCCGTTGATGCGCACCTTGTTCGTGGGGCTCTCGTCAAAGCGGGCAAAGTAGCGGCCCAGCATGACAAAGTCAGCGCCCATAGCCAGTGCGAGGGTGATGTGGTAGTCGTGGACGATGCCGCCGTCGGAGCAGATGGGCACATAGATGCCGGTCTCCTTGTAGTACGCATCGCGAGCCTTGGCGACCTCGATGACAGCAGTAGCCTGACCGCGGCCGATGCCCTTGGTCTCGCGGGTGATGCAGATGGAGCCGCCGCCGATGCCGATCTTCACGAAGTCTGCGCCCGCCTCAGCGAGGAAGCGGAAGCCCTCGGCGTCCACCACGTTGCCGGCGCCAACCTTGACGGTGTCGCCGTAGTGCTCGCGGATCCAGCTGATGGTGCGGCTCTGCCACTCGGAGTAGCCCTCGGAGGAGTCGATGCACAGCACATCCACACCGGCCTCTACCAGTGCGGGCACGCGCTGAGCGTAGTCGCGGGTGTTGATACCGGCGCCTACAACGTAGCTCTTGTTCTTATCCAGCAGCTCATTAACGTTTGCCTTGTGGGAATCGTAGTCCTTGCGGAACACCATATACACCAGATTGCCCTCGGCATCCACCAGCGGCAGGGTGTTGATCTTGTTGTCCCAGATGATGTTGTTGCAGTCATGCAGGGAGGTGTTGGCCGGTGCAGTGACCAGCTTGTCCAGCGGGGTCATAAAGGTAGTGACGGGAGCATCATCCGGGGTGTGGTTGACGCGGTAATCGCGGGACGCCACAATGCCCAGCAGCTTGCCGTTGGGAGTGCCATCGGCGGTGATGGCAATGGTGGAGTGGCCGGTGCGGGCCTTCAGCTCCAGCACATCGTGCAGGGTGGCAGTGGGAGCCAGGTTGGAGTCAGACACGACATAACCGGCTTTGTAGCTCTTGACGCGGCGCACCATGGTAGCCTCGTTCTCGATGCTCTGAGAGCCATAGATAAAGGAAACACCGCCCTGACGAGCCAATGCAATGGCCAGCTTATCGCCGGAGACCGACTGCATGATGGCGCTGATCATAGGAATGTTCATTTCCAGCGGGCAGTCCTCCTGCCCCTTGCGGTACTTGACCAGCGGGGTCTTGAGGCTGACAGCCGTGGGGATATTCTCTGCAGAAGAGTAGCCGGGAACCAGCAGATATTCACCGAAGGTGCGGGAGGGTTCTTCATAGAAATAAGCCATAGTCAAACTCCTTTTCTCTTATCGCAGCAAAAAACGTTCTACAACAAAATCATTCACGTTTGAACCATCAAAATTGATTGTATATACTTTACCATATTCAGCGCAAGAATACAAACCCCAGCCGCAACAAACTTTGGAAGTGTCCGCTGTCGAAAAACAGGCAAAATGCCCACCAAAATCGCGTAAGGTCATACTTTTCGGCCTGTCAGGCCGATTTTGCGTTTTTCCCCACAAAGCCGTACCTGCTGCCGCTGTCCGGAAGATGCAAAAAAGCTCGTCCTTTTCGGACGAGCTTTTTTGCACACGAAGCGGGACATCGCCTGTGCGGCACACGGACCGCGGCCATGAAGGAGAACGGCCGGAGGAGGAGGACCTGTGCCCGATATCCCTGAAAACAAGAAGAAAAAGATTTCACACACAGCAGGGTCTCGCGCCCTTGCTGTAACCACATTGTAACTCTTTTGAAACCATTTTGCAATAGGGTTTTGTCACTTTTTTGTAATTTCTTTTGTTAATTTTTTATGTCCGGCTGCAAAAACGCCCCTGCCGATGGTTTCCGGCAGGGGCACTGAAGGGCGGTATTGTTCTCAATAGCACTTTTTGCAGGCCGTAAAGCCCTTTTCCTTTGCTTTGGACAAGGTAACCTTTTCCGGGTCCTTCATATTGCTGCAAGTCGATTTCTTATGGTATTTCTTGCCGCCGTGCGTGGGAATCCAGACCATTTCTTCCGTCTTTTTGCTGGTGGAGATGGTCTGCACCGCTACCGCAGACGGTTTGCAGGCGGTGTTCTGCACACTGCCTGCCGAAGCCAGCGGACTGCACAGCACACTCAGGCACAGGGCCAGAGCTGCCGCAAGAATGCGAAAACGTTTTTTCATTCCAATCATCCTCCTGTAACCCAATGGGCGTACTCTTACTTAAAAGGTACGCCCCGGGTGCCAGGGGTGCAATTCTGAAAATGTGCTGTTTTTCGCCTTCCGCGACACATTTTGCGCATTCCGGCACAGGGCCGCCTCAAAATGCGGCAAATCTATTCCGCTTCCGGCTGCAGTTCCAGATAGCACTCAAATGCCGTCAGGCCTTCATGGCGGCCAATGATGTACCAGCCCTCTGCAGAGGGTGCATAGAACACCTCGACCGTTTCGCCCAGCGGCACTTCCCGGTGATAACTGATGGAAGCAACGGACACCGGCCCCTGCTGCATCACCTCCAGCGGCAGAGCATCGCAGGCAATGTCCAGGTAAAAGGCATTGTTGATGTGGCCGTTCAGATCACACTGGGAGTAGTGCGCCGTCCACTCCCCTGCTTTGGTCACCTCTTTGCATTTGTGCAGGCGGAGAGGAAGCTCCCCTTCCACCGTCTCATTCCAGAAATTTTCCACGGTCCAGTCCGGTTCCCGCATGATGTGGCCGCCGGTCAG
>CAKTGS010000120.1 GCA_934561485.1 uncultured Faecalibacterium sp. | reverse complement strand
GGCAGCGCCGTGAACCAGCAGGCACTGGATATGCTGCTGTTCAACATGCACAAGCTGCTGCCCAGCCCGGAGCACGATGGTGCCATCCTGGCGGAGAACGCAGACGGCGAGCCGGTGGATCTGCACTGCACCGAGAGCGAGCCGACCGCCGCCTACGTGTTCAAGACCGTGGCCGACCCGTTCGTGGGCAAGCTGAGCTACCTGCGGGTGATCAGCGGCAAGGTGACCGCTGGCGAACCGTTGGTCAATGCCCGCACCGGCGAGCCGGAAAAGATCGGCAAGCCCCTCACGGTCATCGGCAAGAAACAGGTGGATGCAGACGGCATTGGTGCCGGTGACATCGGTGCTGTGGCCAAGCTGGTGACCGCCCGCACCGGCGACACCCTGTGCGATGCCGCCCGCGTGGTCAGGCTGCCGGCCCCCGTGTTCCCGCAGCCCAGCCTGTTCATGGCCGTTACGGTGGCCAAAAAGGGCGATGAAGGCAAGATCAGCAGTGCGCTGGCCCGCCTGATGGAAGAGGATCCCACCCTGAGCTATCAGAACAACGCCGAGACCCATCAGCAGGTGATCGGCGGCTTGGGCGAGCAGCACCTGGACGTGGTCAAGGCCAAGCTGAAGAACAAGTTCGGCGTGGAGATCGGGCTGGAAGCACCCCGCATCGCTTACCGCGAATCCATCCGCAAGGCCTGCCAGAAACAGGGCCGCCATAAGAAGCAGACCGGCGGCCACGGCCAGTTCGGTGATGTGGTCATCAACTTCGAGCCCTGCGACAGCGAGCAGGTGGTGTTTGAAGAAAAGGTGTTCGGCGGCAGCGTGCCCAAGAACTTCTTCCCCGCCGTGGAAAAGGGCGTGCGTCTGGCCGCCGAAAAGGGCGTGCTGGCCGGTTACCCGGTCGTTGGCCTGAAGGCCACCCTGCTGGACGGCAGCTATCACCCCGTGGACAGCTCTGAAATGGCCTTTATCATGGCCGCCAAGCTGGCCTACAAGGCAGCAATGCCGGAGGCCGGCCCGGTCATTCTGGAACCCATCCACACCCTGAAGGCGCATGTGCCCAACGACAACACCGGTGATATTATGGGCGATGTGACCAAGCGCCGTGGCCGCGTGCTGGGCATGGAACCGGACGAGGACGGCCTGCAGACCATCATCGCTGAGGTGCCGCTGGCAGAACTGGCCAACTTTACCACCTTCATCCGCCAGACCACCCAGGGCCGCGGCTGGTTTACCACCGAGTTTGCCCGCTACGAGATCCTGCCCGAGATGCTGGTGCCCGCCGTGGTGGAGCAGGCCAAGAAGCTGGGCAATCTGGACGAGAGCGCAGACGACTGAGACCTTTAACGGTATAAGACATTTCCCCGAATCCCTGCCGACACTTTCCCTCTGTCGGCGGGGATTTTTTTTTGCCGGTTTGGCAGAGAAATTCAAAACGCCCTTCTCTGCGGAAAAGTGCCTGAACGATGGAATTTGAGCAGGGAACTGTGCCCCCTGCAAAAGCAAAAGCCCTGCCGTGGGCTGCACGGCAGGGCTTTTGCTTCTTTATGGAAAGAGGTTCAACATGAGATCTCGAAAATGTCTCAGAACTTGAACAGGTTCAGGATGCGCTGCCACAGGCGGGTGAAGAAGTTGCCTTCCTTCACAGCCTCGGTGTCGGCAGCAGTGGTGTCGGCAGAGGCCACCGTTTCAGCGGTCTTGTACACGAACTTCACGCTGCCCTCGGCACCTTCGGGAGCGCCGGTAAAGCTGGTGTAGCTTTCCAGCCGATCGCTCATCTCGTCCAGCACGGTTTTCAGGTCGTGCAGCTGATCCTGATCCAGTGCGCCGGTCAGTTTGGAAATGCCTTCCTCGTTGAACTGGTTCAGGCCATCGTTCAGCTGGTGGGTGCCGTCATTCAGCTGCACGGCACCGTTGTTCAGGGTGTTCACGCCATTGTACAGGGTCTTGGTACCGGCGGCCAGCTGGGCGCTGCCGTCCTTGGCAGAGTGGGCACCATCGGCGGCGGTCTGCACACCGGCGGTGTACTGACCCACGCTGGAAACAAAGAGCTGAATCTTGGAAAGGCTGTCCTTCAGGGCACGCACATCGGCCATGTCCTGGCTGTTCTCCACCTGGTATTTCAGTTCCGCCTTGGCAGCAGCCTTGGCGTCTGCACTGGTCAGCAGCTGCACCAGGCCGGAGATCATGGAGCTGTCGTAGCTCTGCATCAGTTTCAGGGCAGCTTCCAGATCGTGGTTCGTCTTGGTGGCGGACAGGTACAGGGCCAGGTCCAGCTCACTGTCCTTGAAGCTCGGCTCCTGCTCCCACACGGTGCGCACGATCTTGCGGCGGCCGGCAGCCAGGGTCTTTTCGTTCATGGTCAGGATGTTGTCAATGACGGAAGCGTAGTTGCTCCAGGTCATGTCCTCGTCAATCAGGCCGCCCTCTTTCAGGGTCTTGTTGGCAGAAGCCAGAACGCCGTCTGCCACCTGCTGGGCACCGCTGTTCAGGGCGGTGTTGTTGGAGCTGAGGGTGTCCAGGCCGTTGGTCAGCTGGCCCAGACCATCGTCCAGCGCAGCCGCACCGGTGCTCAGGGTGCTGGCACCGTCCAGCAGCGTCAGCACGCCGCTGGACAGCTGCGTGGTAGCATCCGTCAGCTGAGAAGCGCCGTCCAGCAGCTGGCTCATGGCATCGTTCAGCTGGTTGATGCCATCGGTCAGGTCGTTGATGCTGCTCAGGTCAAACACATTGCTGGTGCCCAGGGCGGCGGTGCTGGTGGCGCAGGCAACCATCACCTGCGGGCAGGTCAGTTCGGTCACATCGGCTTCCACGGTCACGGTGTCCTGCAGGTAATCTTCCACGCTGTCCAGCTTATCGGGCAGCAGGCCGGACAGGGAGTCCTTGACGCCCGGCAGGGTGACGAAAGCAGCCACATTGCTCTTGGCAGCGCTTTCCACCAGGCCGTGGGCGGCAGTCACATTGGAAGCGTCATTGCCCAGGATCACGCCCACAGCGGTAACCAGCGGGGTAACAATGGTGCGGTCGGTGCCATTCACGTCCACGGTGTCGGTCTCGTTGTTCTTCAGGCTCACGGTCACGGTCAGATGGCCGCTCTTGCCGATCAGATCTTCCAGGGCAGCTTCCTGGCCGTCCATGGCGTAGGTCACGGTCACATCCATGGGCAGGGTTTTGTCGGTATTGCCCTTGTAGTACACATCGGTGTCATCGGTGTTCCATACCAGGCTGTCGCCGTTCTGGGTGAACTCGGCGCTGCTCTCGGTGTTCTGGATGTCGGTCAGGGTGCTCTTGTCGGTGACGCCGGACAGACCGGAAGCGTTGTACAGGTGCTCGCTGACGGTGGTGCTCTTGATGGAACCATCGCCGTTCATCACGGCATACACGGTTTCATCTTTGGTAAAGGTTTTGCTGCCGGCGGCAAAAGCAGGCACGGCGCAGCTGGCGGCGAGGGTAAGAGCCAGCGCCGCACTGGCGAAACGAAGCGATTTTTTCATAACACGTTACTCCTTATCAGACTTCTTGGCGTTGGCAGTTTCGGGCACCATCCATTTCAGGGTGGTGTGACGGATGATCCAGTCACACAGCATCAGGGCGGCGGGCAGCACCACCAGAATGACCAGCATGCTGATCAGAGCGCCGCGGGAGATCAGCAGGCAGATGCTCCGCAGCAGCTCCATCTTACTGATGGCGGCAACGCCGACCGTTGCGGCAAAGAAGGTCAGGCCGCTGGTCAGGATGGACTGGCTGCAGTGCTCCAGCGACTGCTGGGCGGCTTCCTTCGGGGTGCGGCCAAAGGCGCGCTCCTCGTGGTAACGGGTGGTCATCAGGATGGAGTAGTCCACGGTAGCGCCCAGCTGAATGGTGCCAATGACGATGCTGGCAATGAAGGGCAGCTGGGTGCCGGTAAAGTACGGAATGCCCATGTTGATGGCAATGGCGGCTTCGATGCTGGCCACCAGCAGCACCGGGATGGAGATGCTCTTGAAGGAGATGGCGATGATGGCCAGAACCGCCAGAATGGACCAGACGTTGACGTTCTTGAAGTCCACGTCTGCCACCTCGATCAGGTCCTTGGTCATAGCGCCCTCACCGGTAATGACGCCCTCGGGGTCTACCGCCTTGATCAGGCCGATCATCTCGGTGAGCTGGTTGTTGATGGCATCGGTGCCGGTCTTATAGGAACTGTTGGCCAAAATCAGCTTGTAGCCGCCGGATTGAAGGATCTCCATCACGCTGTCCGGCAACAGCTCGGTGTCAAAGCCGGGGCCGGTGATGGAATCCAGACTTACCACCTGGGTAATGCCGTCCACGTCCTTCAGCTCATCGCACAGGTCGCTTACCTGGGTGGCGGTCAGGTCGTCATGCACCAGAATGAAGTGGCTGGTGGTCATGCCAAAGTCCTCGCCCAGCTTGTTGGTGCCCACAATGCCGGTCAGGTCCTGGGGCAGGGAATCGAACAGAGTGTAGTACACTTCGGTTTTGTTCTGTGCAATGGCAAAGGGGATGAGGATGAGAATAAAGACGACCACGATGGGCACCGAATGCTTGGACACAAAGTGGCTCAGCTTGGTCAGCTTGGGGATCACGGTGCGGTGCTTGTATTTTTCCACCCATTTATCAAAGGTAAGGATCAGGGCAGGCAGAATGACCACGGTGCACACAACGCCCAGGGCCACGCCCTTGGCCATGACAAGGCCGATATCGCGGCCCAAGGTCAGGCGCATGGCACACAGGGCCAGGAAGCCCGCGATGGTGGTCAGGCTGGAAGCGGAGATGGAGGTCATGGTTTTGCAGATGGCGCTGGCCATAGCCTCTTCGTTGGAGGAGCGCAGCTCCTTTTCTTCCTGGTAGCGGTGCAGCAGGAAGATGGAAAAGTCCATCGTCACGCCCAGCTGCAGCACGGTAGCCAGCGCTTCGGTGATGTAGCTGATCTGGCCCAGCAGGATGTTGGTGCCGAAGTTGTACGCAATGGGGAACAAAAGGCCCAGCATGAACAGCAGCGGGGTGATGGTGCTTTCCAGCGAGAGGAACAGCACCAGCAGGCTGGCACCCACGGC
>CAKTGS010000119.1 GCA_934561485.1 uncultured Faecalibacterium sp. | reverse complement strand
CTGGCTAATTTTGGTGATAGGTTCAAAATGAAAAATGCGAAGATCGTCTTTCACATGGAAAAATGACCTTCGCATTTCTTAAAAGGATGTCCCTACCCGGGTTCGAACCGGGGGCGTTTCGCTTAGGAGGCGAACCCTCTATCCAGCTGAGGTATAGAGACATATATGTATTATCGTTGATTTTTGACTTTTCTGCACTTTGTATGGAATGCTTTTCACAACGAAGTGACCGACTGCGTTGCAACCGGAACGGTGTCAGATTTGTTGCATCAAAAATTGTTGAGAAAACTTCGATTCCCGGTCTTGCTTTTGATTAGAGCAATCACTTCTGCACCCAAGGTATCAGGTTGACCGAATTCTTAGGAGGCTTGCGCTCTATCCAACTGAGCTACCGAGACGAATGGGTGCGGTGCAGGCTGTGTGCCGCACCGCTTTTCTATAATACCGCATCCGGCGCACAAAATCAAGTTGAACCTCGGCGCAAAATGGTGTATCCTATAAAGGAGAGTAAAATCGGGCACCGCAGCGGCGGTCGCCTGTGGAGGATCGTATGGAAAAAAAGAAACTGTTCCGGCACGCAGCCAAACGCGGCACAAAGGGGCACAGTCCCACCCAGATCATCTGCGTGAGCTTTGTGGTGGTCATTGCGCTGGGCACCCTGCTGCTGAGCCTGCCCCTTGCCAGCCGGCACGGGCGGCTGGGGCTGGTGGATGCCATGTTCACAGCCACCAGTGCCACCTGCGTGACCGGCCTGATCGTGCGGGATACCTGGGCGCAGTTTTCGGTGTTCGGGCAGGTGGTCATTCTGCTGCTGATCCAGATCGGCGGCCTGGGTTTGGTGACCCTGACCAGCTTTTTTGCGCTGGCCATGCGGCGGCGCATGGGCTTTCGGGATCTCCGGGTGCTGGGCGAAAGCGTCTCGGCGGACGGCTACGACCAGGCCAAAAACGTGCTCAAGATCGTCATTGGCCTGGCCGCCCTGTTCGAGGGCCTGGGCATTGTGCTGCTGCTGTTTGCCTTTGTGCCGCAGTTCGGGGCCGAGGGCATCTGGGTAAGCATCTTCACGGCCATATCGGCCTTCTGCAATGCAGGGTTTGACCTGTTTGGCCGATTCGGGCAGTATTCCTCGCTGGTCCCCTATGTGAACAACTACTACGTTCAGTTCGTCATCATATTCATGATCATTTCCGGCGGCCTGGGCTTTATGGTCTGGGTGGAGCTTGGCCAGTGGCACAAAAAACACAAGCTGTCCCTCCATGCAAAGGTGGTGCTGATCTTCTCCGCCATTCTCTGGGTGGGCGGTGCCGCGCTGATTGCCCTGATGGAGTGGAACAACCCCGCCAGCATGGGCGGGCTGAGCGTGCCGGGAAAAATCATGGCCGCGCTGTTCCAGTCGGTGTCCACCCGCACCGCCGGCATGAACACCATTGATCTGGCCGCCTGCGGCCCCATTACCAAGCTGCTGATGAGCGTGCTGCAGTTCATTGGTGCCGCTCCCGGCTCCACGGGCGGCGGTGTGAAGGTAACCACCTTTGCCGTGCTGATCCTGACCATCCGCAGCGTGGCGCAGGGCCGGGACGACTGTGTGATTGCTGACCACCACATCGAATCCAAAACCGTGTACCGCGCCCTGACCATCATCGTCATCGGTGCGCTGGCCGCCTTTGGCTCGGCGGTGGTGGTGTACTACAACACCTCCGATGCGGTGTCGGTGATCGATGCGATCTTTGAATCCTGCTCTGCCTTTGGCACGGTGGGCCTTTCGGTGGGCGTGACCAGCCAACTGAACACCGGAGCCAAAATCCTGTATATGCTGGTCATGTTTATGGGCCGTGTGGGGCCGGTGTCGCTGGCCATGAGCCTGACGGCCAAACCGGACGACAACAAGCGCAAGATCCTGCCGGTGGGACATATCAATGTTGGGTAAACGATTTTAAATGCCCGCCGCTTCGCTCTGGGCATATTCAGCAGAAATTTTATTTTTATTTTCGCGTTTGGCGCGGTCTGCGGAACTTGTCGGGGCAAGGCCCCTCCATCTGCTGACGCAGACCGCTCGCCGCTTAAAAGCCCCACTGGGGCTTTCATTGCTGTGCAACCGCGGACCGCTCCAAACGCATTTTCACAAAAAGGGTCGTGGAGAAAAACGGCATAATAAAAATGGAGGCTATCCACAGCGGATAACCTCCATTTTTTGTTGTATCAAAAGCTATAATTACTCTGCGTATAGGCCGATGATGTTCAGCAGGATCTCCGTACAGCGGTCCATGCGCTCGGCGGTGGTGCACTCGCACACACCGTGGAAGTTGAAGCCGCCGGTGCCCAGGTTCGGGCAGGGCAGGCCCATCCAGCTCAGGGTGGCACCATCGGTGCCGCCGCGCACAGGCACTTCCTCCGGCTCCAGCCCGGCCATGCGGATGGCCTTGCGGGCAGTTTCTACCAAATGGAAATGCGGCTTGATTTTTTCCAGCATGTTGCGGTAGCTGTCCTTGATCTCCACTTCCACCGTACCTGCACCGTACTTGCCGTTCAGGTAGTCGGCAATGTCCTGCATGTTGTCCTTCTTGAACTGCAGCTTAGCGGCATCGTGGTCGCGCAGAATGTACCCCAGCTTGGCTTCGGTCACATCGCCGTACATCTGGCACAGGTGGTAGAAGCCCTGGCGGCCCTCGGTGGTCTCCGGACGGGCCATGACAGGCAGGCTGTTGTGGAACTCCATTGCCACGTTGGAGGCATTGATCATAGTGTCCTTGGCAGAGCCGGGATGCACCGAGAAGCCGTGAATGGTCACGGTGGCAGCTGCAGCGTTGAAGTTCTCGTACTCGATGGAACCGGCATCGCCGCCGTCCACAGTGTAGGCAAAGTCAGCCCCAAAGCCCGGGATGTCGAACAGGCTGGCGCCCTCGCCGATCTCCTCATCGGGGGTAAAGGCGATGCACAGCTTGCCATGGGGCAGGCCCTTTTCCAGCACGGTCTCCACGGCGGTCATGATCTCCGACACACCGGCCTTGTCGTCTGCACCCAGCAGGGTGGTGCCATCGGTGGTGATCAGGGTCTCCCCTTTCATGGAAGCCAGGAACGGGAAGGCCGACACCTTCATCACCATACCGGTGGCGGGCAGGGTCACATCGCCGCCATCGTAGTTTTCGTGCAGGATGGGGTTCACGTTCTCGCCGCCGGCATCGGGAGCGGTGTCCATGTGGGCGATCAGGCCCAGGGCAGGCTTGCTCTCACAGCCGGGGGTAGCCGGCAGGCTGCCGTACACGTAGCAGTGCTCATCCACACGGGCATCCTCCACGCCCAGAGCCTTCAGCTCTTCCACCAGCTTGTGGGCCAGGTCAAACTCCCGGGCCGCCGAAGGATGGGTACCGGACTCCGGGTCCGAGGTGGTGTAGACCTTGACATAATTCAAAAGACGTTCATAAGCGCGCATGATCCGCACACTCCTTTATCTGAAAATTGGAAGCATCCATCTTCTATCATACCCTGTTTTCCTCTTTTTTACAACCGATTTTGCGCAAATCCCCCAAGAAAAAATGCTCCGTGGCGAACACGGAGCATTTTTGATTCACTCAGCCCAGGCTCACACCCATGCGGCGGGCCACGGTGAGCAGCTCACAGCCTTCGGGCACGTTGCGGGTCTTGCCGGCAATGTCGTCCAGACGGTTCTGGGTCACACGGCCATTCACCATGGCCACGGTAACACCATAGCGCTCGATCTCCACCAGCTTGGCCGCATAGCTGCCAAACTGGGTGGCCAGCACACGGTCGTAAGCGCTGGGGCTGCCGCCGCGCTGCATGTGACCCGGGATACACACGCGGGTTTCCATGCCGGTCTTTTTCTGCACGGCCTGTGCAATGCGGTTGGTGGCGGTGGCACCATAGCCCTGCTCGGCACGCTTGGCCATCCAGTCCTTGCGCTTCATGCGGGCTTCCTCCACATTCATGGCACCTTCGGCCACGGCAATGATGGAGAAATTGGAGCCTCTCTTGGCGCGGCGCTCCACGGCATCGCACACACGGTCGATGTCGTAGGGCATCTCGGGCAGCAGAATGATGTCTGCGCCGCCGGCAATGCCGGAATACAGGGTCAGCCAGCCGGCCTTGTTGCCCATGATCTCAATGCACATCACGCGGCTATGGCTGCCGGCGGTGGTGTGAATGCGGTCAATGACTTCCGTAGCAATGTCCACAGCGGTGTGGAAGCCAAAGGTCACGTCCGTGCCATAAATATCATTGTCGATGGTTTTGGGCAGGCCGATGATGTTCAGCCCTTCCTGCGAGAGCAGATTGGCCGTTTTGTGGGTGCCATTGCCGCCCAGGCAGAGCAGGCAGTCCAGCTTGGCATCCTTGTAGGTCTTTTTCATGGCGGCAACCTTGTCCACGTTGTCGTCTTCCACCACGCGCATCATCTTGAACGGCGTGCGCTTGGTGCCCAGAATGGTGCCGCCCAGGGTCAGAATGCCCCGGAAATCATCCTCGGTCATTTCCTTGTAGTCGCCGTTGATCAGGCCGCTGTAGCCGTTCAGAATGCCAACGATTTCCACGTTGCTGCCCATGCGGGCATACAGTGCCTTTGCAACGCCGCGGATGGTGGCGTTCAAGCCCGGACAGTCGCCGCCGGAGGTCAGGATTCCAACACGTTTTTTCATTCAAAAGCCCTCTTTCCTCAAAACTTCAGGGCTGCGCCGCCAAACGGAATACGCGCCCTGCACAAACCTTACTATAAGAGTATTCCGAATGCAGGCGGGTGTCAAGCAGTCTTGCAAAAAATTTACAAGCCACCGTGCCCTGCAGCACCTCACAGAAAAAGTTTGCGGAAAAAGCAAAAAAGTGGTTGACAATGGCTCCAGCTTTGAGTATAATATTCCTTGTCAGCAGCGCCGAGACGCCGTTGACAAAGCCGAATATTGGGGATTTGCATAGTGGTAGTGCGGTAGACTCTGACTCTACTTGTGGGAGTTCGATTCTCTCATCCCCAACCAGTACCGCAGCCGAAAAGCTGCGGTATTTTCGGGGCATAGCGCAGTTGGTAGCGCGCCTCGTTCGGGACGAGGAGGCCGTGGGTTCAAATCCCG
>CAKTGS010000118.1 GCA_934561485.1 uncultured Faecalibacterium sp. | reverse complement strand
TATGTGGTCACCGGCCACTATGCCCGGGTGGAACAGGACCCGGCCACCGGCCGCTGGCTGCTCAAAAAGGGGTTGGATGAGGGCAAGGATCAGAGCTATGTGCTGTACAACCTTACCCAGGAGCAGCTGGCCCATGTGCGGCTGCCGCTGGGGGCGCTGCACAAAACCGAAGTACGTGAGATCGCCGAGCAGCACAAGTTCGTCAATGCCCGCAAGCACGACAGCCAGGACATCTGCTTTGTGCCGGACGGCGACTATGCCCGCTTCATGGAGGACTTTACCGGCAAGCATTACCCTGCCGGCGATTTTCTGGACGACAGCGGCAAGGTGGTGGGCACCCACAACGGTGCCGTGCGCTACACGCTGGGCCAGCGCAAGGGCCTGGGGCTGGCACTGGGCGCTCCGGTGTACGTCTGCGGCAAGGACATGCAGGCCAATACCGTCACGGTCGGCCCGGAAGAAAACCTGTTCGACCGCATTGTGTATGCGGAGGACGTGAACTGGATCGCCATTCCGGAACTGACCGGGCCGCTGCGGGTCACCGCCCGCACCCGCTACCACCAGGCCGAACAGGCCGCCACGGTCTACCCGGCGGAAAACGGCTTCCGGCTGGAATTTGACCAGCCTCAGCGCGCCCCTACGCCCGGTCAGGCAGCTGTGCTGTATCAGGGCGATGTGGTGCTGGGCGGCGGCACCATTACGAGAGTGGAAAAGTAAGGAGAAACAACATGCAAGACCAATATTCCCGCACGCAGCTGCTGCTGGGCGCGGACGCTATGACCAAACTGCACAATTCCCGCGTGGCAGTGTTCGGCATCGGCGGCGTGGGCGGCTATACCGTGGAAGCCCTGGCCCGCAGCGGTGTGGGGGCGCTGGACCTGATCGATGATGACCGCGTCTGCCTGACCAACCTGAACCGCCAGATCATTGCCACCCGCAAAACGGTGGGCAAATACAAGGTGGACGTGGCCGAGGAACGTGTGCACGACATCGACCCCAACATTCGGGTGACCACCTACAAGACCTTCTTCACGCCGGAAACGCAGGATCAGTTCGATTTTTCGCAGTTCGATTACGTGGTGGACGCCATTGACACGGTGACCGGCAAGCTGGCCCTGGTGATGAAGTGCAAGGAAGCCGGTGTGCCCATCATCTGCTCTATGGGCGCGGGCAACAAGATGGATCCTACCCGCTTTGAGGTGACCGACATCTACAAGACTTCCGTCTGCCCGCTGGCCAAAGTTATGCGCACCGAGTGCCGCAAGCGTAAGATCAAGCACCTGAAGGTGGTCTACTCCAAGGAGCCTGCCATGACCCCCATCGAGGACGACTCCATCAGCTGCAAATACCACTGCATCTGCCCCCCGGGCACCCAGCGCAAGTGCACCATCCGCCGGTCGGTGCCCGGCTCCAACGCCTTTGTGCCCTCGGTGGCAGGGCTGATCATCGGCGGCGAAGTGGTCAAGGACCTGGTGGGCTTTGTGCCCCTGAAGGGCTGAGCTGCAGACCATAAAAGTAAGATACAAAAACAGAACCGCCGCACGGCAGGGGAACAGCCCCGGACCGTGCGGCGGTTTTTGGTTTGGTCATGAATGTTCTTCCTGGGGTGCAGCCGGGGCGCTCTGTCGTACCAGCTCAATAAAAACCTTCATCTGTGGGGTCAGCCACTTGTCCCGGTGGTAGAACAGCTGGCGGTGCATTTCCACGGTGCAGTCCGGCACGTTCAGGCGGGCACAGCGGCCGGCGGCCAGGGCCGTTCGGGCAATGTATTCCGGCAGGAAGGAAAGCCCCATGCCCTGCTCCACCATCTGGCACAGCAGCGCGGCGCTGCCCAGCTCCAGATAAGGGTGGATGGTCAGCCCGTGGGTGGCCAGGCACTGATCCAGCGCATCGCGGTAGCTCATGCCGCGCTCGGTGAGCAGAAACTCCTGCCGGGGCAGCTCTTCCAGCGAGACAGTCTCCTGCCCGGCCAGGGGGTGGCCCGGCGGGGCCAGAAAGCACACCGGCTCCGGTACATCGGCGGCCCGCACCAGGCTGGGCTGCAAAAGGGGCTGGTCCAGCGTGTAGGCCAGGTCGATCTGATTGGCCGACAGCATCTGCAGCATTCCGTCCGCCGTGGCGGTGCAGAGCACCAGCTGCACCTGCGGGCAGCGGGCATGGTAGCGCTGCAGCAGCCCCGGCAGAAAGGTACTGCACACCGAATCGGCCAGGGCAATGCGCAGCGAACCGCTGATCTGCCGGGTGGGCTGCAGGGCGGCCTGCGCCTGCTGTGCCGTCACCAGCAGGGTGCGGGCATAACCCAGAAAGGTCTGGCCGGCATCGGTCAGGCGCACGGTCTTGCCCACCCGGTCAAACAGCGGGGCACCCAGCTCGGCTTCCAGCTGCGCGATCTGGGAGGACACCGCCGACTGGGAGTAGCCCAGCTGCCGTGCCGTGCGGGAAAAACTGCGCAGCTCGGCAATGTGCAAAAAGGTGTTGATGTTCCGCAGCTCCATGGGCAGCTCCTTTTAACGGCGGGTGATATCGGCAACGGTAAGCACTGTGCCGTCCACGGTAAAATGCACTTCCACGCCGCCAAATTCCATGCCGTAGATCCGGGCGGGATCGTGCTGGTAAGAGGGGCGGGGATCGTTGGCCAGCACCCCCAGCAGGGCGGCGCGGTCCGGCTCGGGCACCGGGGCCAGCAGTTCCGGCGGGCAGACCACTTCCAGCGTGTGGCGCTGGGTCTGGCCGGTAAAGCCCTGGGCGGCGTCCGGGTGGCAGTCCGCGTAGGGAATGTAGGGTTTGATGTCGTAAATGGGGGTGCCGTCCATCAGGTCGGCCCCGCGCACAAGCAGCACCGGGCCAAGGCCGGGGCGCTGCTCAATGCCTTCCAGCCGCACGCTGGACAGCCCCAGCGGGTTGGGCCGGAAGGGCGAACGGGTGGCGAACACGCCCATGCGGGTGTTGCCGCCCAGCCGGGGCGGACGCACGGTGGGGGACCAGGTGTCCCGCACGGCGGCAGAAAACTGCCACACCAGCCAGATGTGGCTGAAATCTTCCAACCCGCGCACGGCATCGGCGCTGCGGTATTCGGGGGTAAAAACCACCTCGCCGCGCAGTTCGTCCACCAGGCCGCTTTGGCGCGGAATGCCGAATTTGGTGGGAAACGCGGTGTGGATGTGGGCAATGACCTTCAGGGTCATTTCTTCGGGTGCCTGCATGATAAACTTCCTCGTTTTGTCAGATGTTGTTTCTATCGGTTATAGGCCGCGGCAGAAGCCCACCGCCTTGCCCTCGATCTGGATTTCTTCCAGCTGCGGGCCGGAGTAGATCATGGGCGGGCAGACGGCCGCGTTGTCGGCCAGCAGCATTACGGTATCGCCCTGGCGGTGGAAATGCTTGAGGGTGGCTTCCTCTCCAATGCGCACCGCCGCGATCTGCCCCTGTTCCACCTCCGGCTGGCTGCGGATGCACACAATGTCGCCATCGCAGATGGTGGGGGCCATGCTGTCGCCGTGGCAGGTCAGGGCAAAATCGGCGTGCCAGGCAGCGGGCACCCCAATGTAGCATTCAATGTTCTGCTCGGCAGTAATGGGGCTGCCACAGGCAATGGAACCCACCAGCGGCACCATGGTCATGGCGGGCAGCGGTTCAAAGCCCGGCGGCGGGCAGGGGGCATCCAGCCCCAGCAGATACGCCGGGGTGGTTTCCAGCGCCTGGGCCAGCTCTTCGAGCCGGGCCTGGGGAAGATCATTGACCCCTTTTTCCAGTTTGGTGATCGAGGATTTGGAGCGGTAGCCCATGCGCTGTGCAAGTTCCTCCTGCGAAAGGCCGAGTGCTTCGCGGCGCAGGCGGACGCGGGTGGAAAGCTCCGACATAAGACGCCTCCATAAAACAGATGGTTGTGAAATAAAGAAAACTTGTCCAAGAAAAGTATAGCAGAAAACTGCCTGAAAATCAACTTTTTTCCAGCGAATTGCGAAAAACGGTTGACACAGAATCAACTTGCGACTATACTACAACCAAAGATTGTGAATCGCGGAAACGCAAAGGAGTGAGGACCGTGGCAAATACGAAACTGATCGAAGAATACATCCGCTGCCGGGGCTACAAACTGCAGTTCGTGGCACAGATGCTGGGCATCAGCTCCAGCGCCCTGCGGCAGAAGCTGCTGGGCGAAACGCAGTTTAAACTGGACGAAGCGGAAAAGCTTTCGGCCATGCTGGGGCTGAGCATGGTGGAGCGGGACGCCTGCTTTTTTGAAAAGGAAAACTGGCTGGAGCTTCATGCCGGCCGCCCGATGGGAGAAAGGAGAGTGCGGAATGACGAACGAACAGCGGACCCTTACCAAACAGGCCCTGCGCCGGTACGGTATGCGGCAATGGGCGCGCGCTCCGGTAAATAAAAAGTGGCAGCAGGCCATTGAGCAGGGCGTGGCGTATTACGAGCAGACCGACCCGTTGCGGGCCGAGCTGCTGCGGCTGCGTTATTTTCAGAACCGTACCGAGGACGAGGTGCTGGAAGCGCTGAACATCAGCCGCAGCACCTACCAAAAGGCCCAGCAGGATCTGCTGAGCACGGTGGCCATTTATGCTGCCCAGCGGGGCGCATTTTAAAAAATCCCCGTGCAGGGCCGCAGAACGGCTGCACGGGGAGAAGGGGTCAGTGCTTTTTCTGTTCGTCCGGGTTTTCGCAGCGGCTGTGGCAGGAAGCGCAGTTGCCGCCGCAGCCCTCGCCTTTCCAGCCGCCGTTTTTGGCGATCCAGACAACGGCCAGCGCAAACAGTGCCGCCAGAACCACAATGGTAATGATCCCACGAAGTGTCAACATTTTTCAAACCTCTTTTCCGAACCGGAATGGTCTGCTTCCAGTATACACGATTTTGCCCCTGAGAGCAACCGGGAAGCCGCCGGGAAAAGATCTGAAATTTTTTGAAATTAGGGCTTGCAATTCTTCGGATGCCGTGCTATAATAATCACGTTCCAATTCGGAGCGCACAGTTCGGAGGATTAGCTCAGCTGGTTAGAGCACCTGCATCACACGCAGGGGGTCTGGGGTTCGAGTCCCTAATTCTCCACCATACAGTTCGTACTCGAACCCGATTCTTTA
>CAKTGS010000117.1 GCA_934561485.1 uncultured Faecalibacterium sp. | reverse complement strand
ATGTCGGGCACAAAGCGTTTTGGAGAGCTGAAAAAGTCCATCGGTCATGTGACCCAGAAGGTTCTGACCGCTCAGCTACGGCAGATGGAGGAAAGCGGGCTGCTGACCCGGAAGGTCTACGCTGAAGTGCCGCCCCGGGTGGAATATACGCTGACGGAACTGGGGTATAGCCTGAAACCGGTTCTGGATGCCATGTGGGCATGGGGCGAAGGGTATAAAAGCAAACTGGAAGGGAAAGCGGAATGAATCCGTTTTTTGATGCAGCCCTTTACAGGTCTACACTCATCCACCACACGCTCCAATTTTACACTAAACGCGAACTTGTCGGGGCGAGGCCCCTCCATCTTGCTGCGCAAGACCGTTCGGTCGCTTAAAAGCCCCACTGGGGCTTTCATTGCTCCGCTTCGCTGCGCAAACGCGAACTTGTCGGGGCGAGGCCCCTCCATCTTGCTTGCGCAAAACCGTTCTGTCGCTTAAAAGCCCCACTGGGGCTTTCATTGCTCCGCTTCGCTGCGCAAACGCGAACAACGCTCTTTTTGCTCTGCACAAAATCCTGCATCGTTTGGCGTAAAATTGGCGTATGGCGTAGTTTTTGTTGGAAACTCATTAAAAGAAAAGGCCTGAAACTTCTCGTAACATCAAGAAGTTTCAGGCTATTTTGTGCTTAAATTGGAAATTTACTGCTCAATCGGCTTCATCGTGGGGAACAGCAGCACATCACGGATAGAGGCGCTATCGGTGAGCAGCATGACCAGGCGGTCCACACCGAAGCCAAGGCCGCCCGTGGGGGGCAGGCCGTACTCCAGAGCGTTGACGTAGTCGTAGTCCACCTGAGCCTTGCAGTCCGGCTCCACGGCCTTGCGCTCGGCCACCTGACGCTCGAAGCGGCCCTTCTGATCAATGGGGTCGTTCAGCTCGCTGAAGGCGTTGCCGTACTCGGTGCAGTCGATGAAATACTCGAAGCGCTCGGTGAAGGCGGGGTCGTCCGGCTTGCGCTTGGCCAGGGGGCTGATCTCCACGGGGTAGTCGTAGATGAAGGTGGGCTGGATCAGCTTGTCCTCCACGAAGGCATCGAAGAACTCGGCCAGGATGGCACCCTTGGTGGGCACCTCAGGCAGCTCCACATGGTGCTCCTTGGCGGCGGCAATGGCGTCCTCGTCCGTTTTCCAATCGTGGAAGTCCACGCCGGAATACTTCTTCACGGCCTCGATCATGGTCAGGCGCTCCCAGTGGCCCATGTCGATCTGCTTGCCCTGGTACGGAATGACCATGCTGCCGCAGATCTTCTGAGCCAAACGCTTGTACAGCTCTTCCACCAGATCCATCATGCCGTGGAAATCGGTGAAGGCCTGATACAGCTCAATGGAGGTGAACTCCGGGTTGTGCTTGGGGTCCATGCCCTCGTTGCGGAAGATGCGGCCCACTTCATATACGCGGTCCATGCCGCCCACGATCAGGCGCTTGAGGTACAGCTCGGTCTCGATGCGCAGCACCATGTCCATGTTCAGGCTGTTGTGATGGGTGTAGAAGGGGCGGGCCGAGGCACCGATCTCAAACGGAGTCAGGATGGGGGTGTCCACTTCGAGGAAGCCCTTCTCGTCCAGATAAGCGCGGATCTCCTTCAGGATCTGGCTGCGCTTCACGAAGGTGTCCTTCACCTCGGGGTTGGCGATCAGGTCCACATAGCGCTGGCGATACCGCATCTCGGTGTCGGTCAGGCCGTGGAACTTCTCGGGCAGGGGACGCAGGCTCTTGGCCAGCAGGGTCAGCTCCGTGGCGCGCACGCTCAGCTCGCCGGTCTTGGTGCGGAACACCTCGCCCTTCACGCCGATGATGTCGCCCACATCCAGCTTCTTGAAAGCGGCGTAAGGCTCATCGCCCAGCTCATCGCGGCGGACATACAGCTGAATGTCGCCCTTGTCGTCCCGCAGGTGGGCAAAGCTTGCCTTGCCCATGACGCGCTTGGACATCATACGGCCGGCCAGGGCAACGTGCTTGCCGCTGTCGGTCTCGTTGGGCAGGTCCTTGAACTCTTCCTTCAGGTCTGCCGAGTAGGCATCCTGCGGGTACTTGGTCAGGGTAAAGGGGTCGTGGCCGGCGGCCTGCAGGTCTGCCAGCTTCTGGCGGCGCACCTGCACCTGCTCACTCTCGGACAGGCCCTGTGCGGGGTTCTTCTTTTGTTCTTCCATGGTTTCTCCTATTATTCCTTAGCCGCGTGCATGGGTAATGGCCAGCACAGTATACTCCACCGTATGGCCGGTGGGCAGCAGCACTTCGGCCTTGCCGCCCACAGCCTTGCCCAGCAGGGCGTGGCCCACGGGGCTTTCATCGCTGATCTTGCCGTTCAGGGGGTCGGCTTCGGTGCGGCCCACAATGTCGTATTCCTCGTTCTCGTCCTCGCCGGTCATCTGCACGGTAACATGAGTGCCAACGGAAACGCTCTCCACGCTCAGCTCGCTCTCATCAATGATCACGGCGTTCTTGATCATCTGCTCCAGCTCGGTGATGCGGTTTTCCACCAGGCCCTGGGTGTTCTTGGCCTCATCGTACTCGCTGTTTTCCGACAGGTCGCCGTGGCTGCGGGCTTCCTTGATCTCTTCGGCCAGCTCTTTACGGCGGACGGTTTTGAGGTATTCCAGTTCCTCCTGCATTGCCTTCAGACCGGCAGCGGACATCTTGATCTCTTGTGCCATTTGAGAATCTCTCCTTGTTCTATACTTGATTCGCGCAGGTGCAATACCGCGCAATGATGCCATTTTGACTTCATTATTATACTAGCAAGCCCGGGGGTTGTCAATAAAAAAGGCGGCGGCAGGCGGAAAAAGGAACAAATCCCCCGCTCCGGGCGGCGGTGCGCGTTCCGGGGCGGGGGCTGTTACGGGTTCTGTACGCAGGCGGCTCAGTTGCTGCGGGCGATCATTTCGGTATAGGCCAGCACCAGGGGGCCAACGCCCTTGGCATCGTTGCACACCACCGGCTCGCTGAAGTAGTAGGCCAGGGAGCCGTCACGGTGCTCCTTGCCGCCCAGGCCTGCCACCAGGCAGATGCCGTCCAGCTGCAGGCTGCCGTCCGGGTTCTTGGACAGGTACTTGTCGCAGGTGCCGTAGAAAGCCTTTTCGGCCCAGGCAGCCATGCGTTTGGGCAGGTAGCCCAGGCGCACGCCCTTGAGCACCGCATAGGCAAACAGCGCAGTGCCGCTGGTCTCCAGGTAGTTGCCCTCCACACCGGGGTGGTCCATCACCTGCCAGAACATGCCGGTCTGCTCGTCCTGGAACTTGTGCACATCCTCCACGGTCTGCTTGAGCATGGCCATGATGCCGCGGTACTCGTTGTACAGCTGCTCGTCCATGCGCTCCAGCACGTCCACCATGGCCACCAGGAACCAGCCCATGGCCCGCAGCCAGAAGTTGGGGCTGCAGCCGGTAACGGGGTCGGCCCAGTACATCTGGCGGCTCTCATCGTAGCCGTGGTAGTACAGGCCGGTCTTTTCGTCCCGCATGTGCTTCTGGATGTTCATGAACTGCTTGTAGCTGTCGATGCAGCCCTGCATTTTGTTGAAGCGGGTCTCATACTCCATATAGAAGGGCTGGGCCATATAGGTGCCGTCCAGCCACACCTGCCACGGGTAGATGTCCTTGTGCCAGAAGTTGCCTTCCTTGGTGCGGGGCTGGGTGAGCAGCTGGCTGCGGATGGTGTCAATGGCCTTGCGGTACTTTTCCTCGCCAAAAATGTCGTACAGGACGAACAGGTTCTTGCCCTGGTTCACGTTGTCCAGGTTGTACTCCTTGGGGTCGTAGGTCTTGATGGAGCCGTCCTCCTGCACAAAGTAGTCAATGAAGTTCTTGGAGAACTGCAGATACTTTTCCTCGCCGGTGGTCTTGTACAGGCTCAGGCAGGCGGTGATCATGCAGCCGTCAATGTAGTTCCACTTGTTGGGCTTGCCGCTGCGCACCTTCTCGATGTTCCACATGGGGGCCTCGGCGCTGGAGTTGGCGATCAGGTAGTCCACGTAGTCGCCCAGCATGGACAGGATCTCTTCATGGGTCATGGTTCAGTCCTCCTCAAAATGGCCAACGTTGGCAAAGTGCAGGCGCTCGCCCTCGTAGCCCTCGATCTTCACGTTGTGCAGGTCGATCTCCTTCACGTTTTCGGCGTAGATGGCCAGCTTTTTCACCAGCGGACGGTTGTCGGCCATGGCAGCCTGGCCCTCCTGGGCATCAGGGTCAAAGGTGATGGTCACGTTCTTCATGGAAACGCGCTCGATGGGCTGCTCCGGCAGGCCATCGAAGTAGCAGCCCGCGAACTGGGCATCGGTAGCCACGATGTTTTCCATGGTCAGGGTGCCCAGCTTGGGGGTGTATTCGTCCACAGGCAGGGCTTCGCGGCACTGCACATAGGGGCCGTGGCCGTCCGGGTCACAGAAGTAGAACATGTTGATGACGAAGGGTGCTTTGACGCCGCGCATCTCCACATTGCGGAACACCAGCCCGTCAATGACTGCGGTGTTTCCGCGGCCGCGGCGGGTCTTAACGCGCAAACCGCGGTCGGTGTGGTCCATCAGGCACTGGGTGACCACCATGTCCTTCACGCCGCCGCTCATCTCACTGCCGATCACAATGCCGCCGTGGCCCTTGTCCAGCAGGCAGTTGCGGATCACGGTGTGCTCGCAGCTCTTTTTCAGCTTCATGCCCAGGAACACCTTGCTGGCCTTCATGGCAATGCAGTCATCGCCCACATGGATGTTCATGCCGATGATGCGGATATGCTCGCAGCTCTCGGGGTCGATGCCGTCCGTGTTGGGGGCCTTATAGGGGTTGTTGATGTTGAAGTTCAGCAGGTCCAGCTGCTTGACGAAGATGGGATGGATGGTCCAGGAGTAGCTGTTCTGCACCGTGATGCCGTGCAGGCAGACATTCTCGCTGTCCACCATGGCCACAGCGCGGGGACGCCAGGCAATGCGCTTGACCTTGGGGTTCACCCACCAGTCGCCGTTTTCGGCATCGCAGTCCAGGGTGCCCTCACCGGTCACCACCACATCGTGCACCTGGGTGATGTTCAGCAGGCCCGCAAAGCTGTTCAGGGGGTTGCCCTCCCAGCCGGTCAGGTAGTATTCGTCCAC
>CAKTGS010000116.1 GCA_934561485.1 uncultured Faecalibacterium sp. | reverse complement strand
GATGCAGGCCAGCCAGATGGGGGCGCTGGAAGAGGGGTCCGGGAACATGACGGCGATCTCGATGCCGATGATCACGGCATTGAACAGCACCGGCGGCAGGCTGGCCGGAATGGCCAGGCCTTTGATACGCACATTGCGCAGCTTGTAGGTGACCAGGCAGGCCAGCAGGGTGGCCAAGGTGCCAAAGATCACATCCACAATGGTGGAACCCAGCAGGTTGGACAGAAAGCAGCCCAGCACCACGCCGGCAATGTACTCGGCACCAAACACGGGCAGCAGGCACAGGGCCTCGGCCACACGCACCTGCACAGCGCCGTAGGAGAACGGCTGCAGAGCCATGCACAGCACCACGTAGAGGGCGGCCACTACGCCGCAGCGCACCAGTTTACGGACGGAAGAATTCTGATTCATAATAATACTCCAGCGGTTTGATTTTGACCGCACAGGAACCGCCAGCTCCTGCGGGTTTGGCCCGGTGCGGTTCGAGACGCACCGGGGAGCCTAAAATCCTAAGTTGCTCTAAAGGAGCCGTGAAAAAACACGGCACAGGGGAGTATATCATAATTTTGGGCGGATTGCAATGAATTTGCGCAGAATCGGGAACAGATGCAGGCTTTGGTTTGGTCCCTTCCGGTGAAAAAGAGGTTCCGAAAAGCCCGCAGGCTTTTCGGAACCTCAAAATAAAAATAAAATTACCGCTGAAATAGCCAGAGCGAAAGCGGAGGCTATTAAAATCGTGTGTTACCCTCTGGGGTGTCCGGTGTACACCAGGGCCACGGTGTCGGGGCCGGTGTTGGCGGAAACCACGCCGCCCAGTTCAAACACGACCAGAGGCGGCTTGCCAAAGGCCTTGCGGCAGGCCTTTTCCAGGTCGGCGGCCTGCTTGATGTTGGTGTGGCCGATCATATAATCGAAGTTTTCCACACCGGCAGAGCGCTTCTGGCACAGGTCCACCATGGCGGGCACCACCTTGTCATCGCCGCGCACCTTGCTTTCCACCTTGGTCTTGCCATCGATCAGGGTGATGATGGGGCGCACGCCCATCAGTTCGCCCATCACGGCAGCAGCAGCGGAAATGCGGCCGCTCTTCTTCATCTGCTTCAGGCTGTAGGGTCCCAGAATGATCTCCATGCAGTTCATCTGCGTTTCAAATTCCTGGATCACGTGGGTGATCTCGGCCCCATTCTTCAGCTTGCGGGCCATCTCGCACAGATACCAGCCGAACACCATAGAATAGGTGTGCGGGTCCAGCAAGTGGATCTTCAGGTGGTGTTCCGGCCGTTCTTCCCGCAGCATTCCCTGGGCCATCAGGGCGTTGTTGTAGGTGGAAGAGCCGGACTTGTTGATGGGCACATGGATCACATCGGTGTAGCCTTCGTCCACGTACTGGCAGTATTTTTCGCAGAACTGGATGGGGGTGATGGCTGCCGTGGACGGCACACCCTTGGCCATGCGCATTTTGTCGTAAAATTCGGTGTTGGTGCAGCTTTCACGCTCGATGTAATCCACATCGTCCAGCAGGATGTGAAAGCTCATGATGTCGATGCCGTATTTCTCGGCCATCTCCTGCGGGATATCGCAGGAAGAATCGGTCAGGATCGCGATCTTGCTCATAGTGTCCCTCATTTCCATTCGTAATCTCGTAAGTGCCCGTGGTCCAGCAATTCCGGAAAATCCCACTGGCGCAGCACCTCATACACGCCCACAGCCACGCTGTTGGAAAGGTTCAGGCTGCGGCAGGTGTCCCGCATGGGCATCCGGATGCAGTGCTCCTGGTTGGCGGCCAGCAGGGCTTCCGGCAGGCCGGCGTCCTCCCGTCCGAACACCAGGTATGCGCCGTCCGGGTAGGCCACATCGGTGTAGCGCTGGGGTGCTTTGGTGGTAAAGTAATAGTACGGGCCGCTGTTTCTGGCAAAGAAATCATCCAGCCCATCGTAATAGGTAATGTCCAGGTAGTGCCAGTAGTCCAGCCCGGCGTGCTTGAGCTTTTTGTCGTCAACGGCAAAGCCCATGGGGCCGACCAAATGCAGGCGGCAGGCTGTGCAGGCGCAGGTGCGGGCCACATTGCCGGTGTTCTGCGGGATGCGCGGCTCTACCAGCACAATGTTCAGCGTTGGCTTTTTACTCATCGGCACTCTCCTTAAAAATCCCGGGGCGGGCACAGGCGGGGCAGCAGCGGCTCAAACCACACGCCAAACCGGGTATCCTGCCCGGCGGGGGTATGCTGGATGGCCAGCGAGACGAACTCGGCGGCGTTGTCGGCGGCAGCGCTCAGGGCGTTGCCCTGGATCAGCGAACCGATCAGCACCGCACCGTACAAATCGCCGGTGCCGGGGAAACTGCGGTCAATGTGCAGCTTTTTGATCACAAAACGGTCGCGTCCACTGCCGGCGCAGCCAATGTACTTACCCAGCGGCAGGCCGGTGACCACGGCACTGGGGGCCAGGGCTGCCAGCTCGTCCGCCAGCGCCTGCGCACCGGCATCGTCCAGGGCATCCTGCACCGGCTCCCGCTGCAGCAGAAGCTGCGCCTCGGTGTAGTTGGGCAGGATCAGGTCCGCCGACCGGCACAAGCCGCGGATGCGCTCGATGAGGGCCGGGGTCACGGACGTGTAGGCCCTGCCGTTGTCGCCCATGACCGGGTCCACGATCTTGTGGGCACCCGGCCAGAACGCAAAAGCTTTCTCGGCAAGCGCAACCTGGGCCTCGCCGCCCAGGTAACCGGTGTAGATGCAGTCAAACTCCAGGCCCAGTGCACGGTAATGCTCCAGTGCCTGTTCGCCATAGGCGCTGCCGTCCATGCGGGCAGGCGCGCCAAAACCGCCGGTGTGGGTGGAGAGCACCACCGTGGGCAGCGCCACCGGCTGTGTTCCCATGATGGAAAGCACCGGCAGGATCACCGCCAGGCTGCAGCGCCCCACGCCGGACAGGTCGTGGATACAGAGAATTTTTTTGGGTTCAACGGGGTGTATCAAATAAGGGGACCTCCTTACTATGCTGTTTCGGCGGGCAGGGGCAGGCCCCGGCCCGGCATCGCAGTGCCAAAGGCAGAACGCGATAAAACATCATGCTACAGTATACCACAAATTCCAGCACAAAAAAAGCGCATACCGGATTATTTGTCGGAAATACTAGTGTCAGCATCCCAAGAGCCGGATGACGAAAGGAGTTTTTGCAATGAGACAGCAGACAAATCAGGCTTCCACCGGCGTTTGGCTGGGCATGGCCGCCGGGGCCGCCCTGGGGGCTGTGGGCGTTATGGCCGCCACCCAGAACCAGCGCCAGCTGCGCCGCACCACCCGGAAAGTGATGAAAGGTGCAGAAAATGCTGTGCTGCAGCTGGATAAAATGGTCGGCGACTTTGTGGAAAAGCATATGGAAGGATAAAGCACAAACCCTCTCAGGCGCTGGCGCGTCAGCTCTCCCGATGGGAGAGCTTTTTTATGTAAATCGGCAGACGCAAAAAGCTCCCCCTTTCGGGGGAGCTGGCATCGAGCGTATGCGAGATGACGGAGAGGGTCACTTTACCCAGATGCACAGGCGTGCGGTGGTGTTGATCTCGCCCAGCAGGCTCAGATCCATCTGGATGTTGCAGGTAACGGTCAGCGCCTTGCTGACGCTGCTGCCGGTGAGCACCGAGGAGGGCAGATTTTTGATGGTGAGTATGCCGGTGCCGCCGGCCACATCGCCGGATACTGTGCCGGAGTAGGTCACATCCCCGATGGTCAGGCCGGTCAGGTAGCCGGTAATGCCCATCTTGGACACCTGCTGGATGGGCAGGGTCAAGGTGTAGGTGCCATTGGACTGACGGGTCAGGGAAGCTTCGCGCTCGGTGTCAATGCCGGTGTTGGCCATGGACTCCTTATCGGAGCTTTCCTTCCAGAACTTGACACCAACGTTCAGCCGGGTGGCTGCCGCTGCGCCCAGGGTGAACATGCACAGTAGTGCCAGCGAGAGCAGCGCGGTGCCTGCGCGTTTCAGGGTAGTTGTCATAAAAATCAGCCTTTCCTGCCGCAGAAGCGGCTGTATTGCAAAAAATCAAAAGCGGTTTGACGGCGCTAATATACCATAGCGGGGTTGGATTGTCAATGCGATTCGTGGAAGATTCACAAAAATATTACACAGAAACGTTGACTTGCTGTGAAAAACGAAAGCGGGCACCGCTTTTCGATCAGAAAACGGTGCCCGCAAAAAATCAGCGCTTAAACTTCAAAGTTGGGGTCATCCTTCAGCATGTGGATCTCGCTCATGAAGGGGCTCTGTTCCGGGTCAACGAAGGGAGCTTCCTTCACGTACTTGTTCAGCTGCACAGCCGTGCGTGCCGGGTCGGCAATGGTGCCGGCACCGCCGATGCAGCCGCCCGGGCAGCCCATGCCTTCCAGCAGGTAGCCGTTGTACTTGCCCGCCTTGGCCAGCATCAGCAGCTTCTTGCACTCGGCCAGGCCCTGTGCGGATGCAATCTTCACATCCATATCCGGGTGCCATTCCTTGATCTTGTCGGCAACGGCCTTGGCCACACCGCCGGACTGTGCAAAGCCGCGGCCTGCAGCAGAAGCTGCGTGCAGGGCTTCGGCCTCATCCACTTCCAGCAGGCTGGTGTCGATGTCCTTAGCCTCAATGATGCCGGCCAGTTCCTCAAAGGTCAGCACAAAGTCCACATCGGAGCGGACGGAGCGGCGGGAAGCTTCCAGCTTCTTGGCGGCGCAAGGTCCGATGAAGCACATACGAGCCTCAGGGTCCTTCTGCTTCATCATGCGGGCGGTGAACACCATGGGGGTCATGGTCATGGAAATGTTCTTGGCCAGATCCGGGAAGGCGGTCTTGGCCATCATGCTCCAGGCCGGGCAGCAGGAAGTGGCCATGAAGTTCAGCTTGCTGGGCACTTCCTCCAGGAAGTCGTGGGCTTCGTCCACGGTGCACAGGTCTGCGCCAATGGCAACCTCCACCACATCGTAGAAGCCAACGGCCTTCAGGGCAGCCTTCAGCTTGCCGGTGGAAGCCAGACCCGGGAACTGGTTGATGAAAGCGGGGGCCACCAGGGCGTAAATGCGGTCGCCGCGGTTGAAGCCCTGGATCAGCTGATAGATCTGGCCCTTGTCGGCAATGGCACCGAAGGGGCAGTTGACCAGGCACTGGCCGCAGGAAACGCACTTGCTGTA
>CAKTGS010000115.1 GCA_934561485.1 uncultured Faecalibacterium sp. | reverse complement strand
AAATGCAGATGAACCAACCGGAGGAATAATAAAGGAGCACTATGGAACATTCTACTCCCCAGATCTACACCGAATTTTTACCCATCAGCCGCGCGGACATGGAAGCCCGCGGGTGGGACCAGCTGGACTTTGTGGTGGTGGGCGGTGACGCCTACGTAGACCACCCCAGCTTTGGCACCGCCATCATCAGCCGCCTGCTGGAAGCCGAAGGCTACAAGATCGGCGTGCTGGCACAGCCCCGCTACACCGACTGCGAGGACTTCAAGCGGTTCGGCAAGCCGAAATACGGCTTTTTCATCGGCGGCGGCAACGTGGACAGCATGGTGAGCCACTACTCCGTGGCCAAGATTCCCCGCGCCGAGGATGAATATTCCCCCGGCGGCAAAGGCGGTGCCCGGCCGGACCGCAGCGCCACCGTGTACACCAAGCTTGCCAAGCAGGCCTACCCGGACCTGCCGGTGATCCTGGGCGGTCTAGAGGCCAGCCTGCGCCGCTTTGCCCACTACGACTACTGGCTGGATACCGTGCTGCCCAGCATCGCCGAGGATTCCGGCGCGGACATCATCAGCTTTGGCATGGGCGAACACCAGACGGTGGAGATCGCCCGCCGTCTGGCCGCCGGGGAGCCGGTGGAATCCATCACCGATGTGGACGGCACCTGCTACCTGACCGATTTCGACCACCTGCCCGAGCGCTACGTGGAGTGCGCGGGCTTCAAAAAAGTGGCCAGCGATAAGACCGCCTACGCCAAGGCCTGCCGCATCCAGATGGACAACCAGGACGTGGTCAGCGGCCAGATCATCGTGCAGAAGCAGAGCGAAAAATACCTGGTGCAGAACATTCCGGCCAAGCCCCTGGTGCGCTGGGAGTTGGATAAAGTCTATGCCCTGCCCTACACCCGCCGGTATCACCCCATTTACGAGGCCATGGGCGGCGTGCCCGCCATCCGGGAGGTGCAGTTCTCCATCATCCAGAACCGCGGCTGCTTCGGCGGCTGCAACTTCTGCGCCATTCAGCTGCACCAGGGCCGCCGGGTGACCAGCCGCAGCGCCGACAGCATTGTGGAAGAAGCCGAGCGCATGACCCACGAGCCGGACTTCAAGGGCTATATCCATGACATCGGCGGCCCCACCGCCAACTTCCGGTTCCCGTCCTGCCGCGAGCAGATGCTGCGGGGCATGTGCAACGGCGGCAAGCACTGCCTGGCCCCCACCACCTGCTCCCACATGATCGTGGATCACAGCGACTACCTTAAAATTCTGCGCCGGGTGCGGGAGCTGCCGGGCGTAAAAAAGGTGTTCATCCGCAGCGGCATCCGGTTCGATTACCTCATGGCCGACCCGGACGATACCTTCTTCAAAGAGCTGGTGGAGTACCACGTCTCCGGCCAGCTGAAGGTAGCCCCGGAGCACTGTGCCCCCAACACCCTGGCCTACATGGGCAAGCCCCCCATCCAGACCTTCAACAAGTTCAAGGATAAATTCTACGAGCTGAGCAAAAAGGCGGGCAAAAAGCAGTACCTGGTGCCCTACCTGATGTCCAGCCACCCGGGCAGCACCCTGAACGATGCCGTTTACCTGGCCGAGTACCTTTATAAAAACCACATGCGCCCGGAGCAGGTGCAGGACTTTTACCCCACCCCGGGCACCGTGAGCACCTGCATGTTCTACACCGGGCTGGACCCCTACACTTTAAAGCCCGTGTTTGTGGAAAAGACCCCCGAGGGCAAGGCTCTGCAGCGCGCATTGCTGCAGTATTATGAGCCGCGCAATGCCGAAAAGGTGGTCAAGGCGCTGAAGATGACCCACCGGGAGGACCTGATCCCCCTGCTGGTGCCCGCCGAAGGCCGCCGCGCCGTGCAGCGCTCCGCCCGCCGGGCCGAAGGGCCGGAGGTGACCATCCACGGCGATGGCACCTACACCGTGCACCCGAACCAAAAGGGCAAGGGGCACAGCAAACATCAGCCCCGCGCCGCCGCGCCTGCCGGTGGGCGGCAGCCCAGCCCGGGTGCCCGGTTTGCGCCCCACTCGGCTCCCGGCCATAAGCCAAAAACCATTCAACAGAAAGAGAACGCGTCGTGGAAAACTTCAAACAAGAAAAAGTAAGCTTCTGGGCGCACCCGCTGCGCCGTCTGCTGGCCCTGGCCCTCACCGCCGCTCTGGCCCTGAGCCTTGCGGGCTGCGATCTTTCCGCCGCCGTGCCGGGCGGCAGCGCCGATGTGATCCCGAATCCATCGGCCTCCGCCGCAGCATCGGGCAGGGCGGAAACGCCCTTTGAAATGCACTTCATTGACGTGGGCCAGGCCCTGAGCGTGTTGGTGGAATGTGACGGCCAGTTCATGCTTTATGATGGCGGCAACGTGGATGACGGCAGCCTGGTGGTGTCCTACCTGCAGAGCCAGGGCGTGGAGGAGCTGCAGTACGTGTTCTGTTCCCACGCCCACGAGGACCACGTGGGCGGCCTGGCCGCCGCGCTGGCCTACTTCCCGGCCAACCATGTGTACAGCCCGGTGACCGAGGCCAGCACCAAGTGTTTCAAAGATTTTGTCAAGTACACCCAGCAGCAGGGCCTGCAGGTGGAAGTGCCTGCCGTGGGCACCGTGTGGCAGCTGGGCAGCGCCACTGTGACCATGCTGGGTCCGGTGGCCCAGTACAGTGACACCAACAACACCTCCATTGTGCTGCGCATCGACTACGGCTCCACCAGCTTCCTGCTCACCGGCGACATGGAAAAGACCGCCGAGAGCGACCTGGTGGCCAGCGGTGCCAACCTGAAAGCCGATGTGCTGCAGGTGGGCCACCACGGTTCCAGCACTTCCACCGGATACGCCTTCCTGAACGCGGTGCTGCCGGAAATGGGCATCATCTCCTGCGGGGTGAACAACAAATACGGCCACCCCCACGAGGAGACGCTGAGCATCCTGCGGGATGCCGGAGCGGACGTGTACCGCACCGACCTGCAGGGCACCATCACCATCGGTTCGGACGGCCAGAACTACACCGTAGGCACCGAGAACTTTGTGCCGGGTGCCCAGCTGAACCCCACCGACCCGGCTGCTTCCAGCACAGCCCAGCAGGCCTACATCGGCAACGTGAACAGCAAAAAGTTCCACCTGCCCAGCTGCCCCAACCTGCCGGCAGAGAAGAATCAGATCCTCTTCTCCAGCTATGACGAAGCCATTGCCGCCGGGTACACCCCCTGCTCCACCTGCATCAAATGATTCCATGGTAAACAAAGCCGCCCCGTGAACAACCTTCACGGGGCGGCTTTTGTCTGTTCTGCAGCGTTTCAGGATTCGGCTGGGACCTGCACGGTGCGGCTGCGGGCAGGGTCCCAGTACACCAGCTGCACGCGGCCGCCCAGCTGCCGCACCTTGTCGGCCATGCCGGGCAGCACCTCAGGCCGGGCCAGCAGCGCAGCGGCATCCGCATCGGCAGCGGGCGCTTCGGGGCACAGCACGCTGCCCAGCCACCTGCCGCCCGCATACAGGGTCAGGGCCGCTGCCTGCCCGCCCAGAATGGCGGCAATGTCCTGCTTCATCTGCTCGCAGCCCGTTCCGGCGGCCTTGTAGGTGCCGTGCCAGGTCTCAAAAAACACCGAGAACTCCCCGCACAGCTCCACCAGCAGGTTTTCGCCGCCCTGCGGGTTTTCCACCACAAAGGCCACGTCCTCGGCTTCCATGTAGTCAAAGTCCGCTTCTTCGCTGGTGTGCACCGTCACCTGCTGCCCGCTCAGGGCCATCAGCAGGTCTCCCTGCATCTCTCTGGGGTCCAGTTCCTGCAGCTCATCGTAATTTACATTTGCATTCATTTGCGGGGACTCCTTTTCGTGTTGTTTGCAGCCCGGCCCTGCCGGGTCAGTGCACAGACGGTCTCAATGTGTTCACTGTGGGGGAACATATCCACCGGGGTGCTGCGCTCCACCTGATAGCCTTTTTTCGTCAGCAGGGCAAGGTCCCGGGCCAGGGTGACCGGGTTGCAGCTGACATAGACCACCCGCTTCGGGGCCATGCGGGCCACGCTGTCGATGAACTGCGGGGTAGAGCCTTCCCGCGGCGGGTCCATAAAGATCACGTCCGCCCGCTCCTCTGCGGCAGCGGCTTCGCGGATCCACTGGGTGGCGTCCGCCGCAAAGAAGCGGGCGTTCTTCACACCGTTGCGCTTTGCATTGCCAATGGCATCCTGCACGGCGTCCCGGTTCAGTTCCACGCCCACCACCTGCTTTGCACGGTCGGCGGCGGTCAGGCCGATGGTACCGATGCCGCAGTAGGCGTCCAGCACCACTTCTTTCCCGGTGAGATGCGCCGCCTCCACGGCCAGGCCGTAGAGCACCTCGGTCTGGCTGTGGTTGATCTGATAAAAGCTGCGGGGGCTGATGGCGTAGGTCTTGCCGCAGAGGGTGTCCAGAATGAACCCCTTGCCGTACAGCACCTTTTCCATCTCGCCCAGCACCACGCTGGTTTTGCGCCCGTTCACATTCTGCACCACGGTGGTAATGGGCACGCCGCGCTGTTCTGCCTCGGCCAGCAGGGCCTTGACAAAGTTCTTGGCGCCCGGCAGCACCGGCTGGGCGGTGACCAGCACCACCATCACCTGCCCGGTGGCCACACCGCGCCGCAGCAGGCAGTGGCGCACAAGGCCGGTGCCCTTATCCTCATTGTAGGGCTGGTAGCGGCAGGCGCTGGCGGCAGCCCGCACAGCTTCCATCACCTTGTCCAGCACTTCATCCTGCAGCAGGCAGCGCTCCACCGGCAGCACCTTGTGGCTGTTGGCCGCGTAGATGCCGGAGGTCAGTTTTCCGCCCCAGCCGGTGGTAAAGGTGGAGATCACCTTATTGCGGTAATGGTACGGGTGTTCCATGCCCCGGATAGGTTCCACCGGGCCGTATTTGCCCAGCAGCGCCCGCACCTTTTCTTCCTTCTGTTTCAGCTGGGCGGCATAGTCCAGCCCCAGCATCGGGCAGCCGCCGCAGTTCTTTGCTCTCAGCTTGCAATCCATTTTTCCTTCTCCTTTTACCCGTAGGGGTCATACAGATCGTATTCTTCCGCTTCCAGGTGCTTTTCTTCCAGCACCTTCATGGCCCGTTCCAGCTCGCTCTGCCCGCAGCCGCTCTCGCTGACCAGCGCCCGCACGGCTGCGGCAAGGTCCCCGCCAAAGAGGGTGTCCAGCCGCTGGCGCAT
>CAKTGS010000114.1 GCA_934561485.1 uncultured Faecalibacterium sp. | reverse complement strand
GTTCTTCGGATTTGGAAAAAAAGAAAAAGATAAAATGAAAACGGGCCTGGAAAAGACCCGCACCGGCTTCTGGGGCAATATCCTCAACACCCTGACTGGCAGCGTTATTGACGATGACATGTACGATGAGCTGGAAGAGCAGCTCATTCTGGCCGATGTGGGCGGCGAGGTGGCGATCCACCTGGTGGACAAGCTGCGCGACCGCGTGCAGGAAAAGGGACTGAAAACCGGCGAACAGGCGGCGGATGCCCTGCGCGGCATCATTGCCGAGGAAATGACCCCGGACGCCGAGATGGACCTGAACGGCCGGCCGGCGGTGATCCTGGTCATCGGCGTCAACGGCGTGGGCAAGACCACCAGCATTGCAAAGCTGGCCGATTACTACACCCGGCAGGGCAAAAAGGTCATGCTGGCCGCAGGCGATACCTTCCGTGCCGCCGCCAGCGAGCAGCTGGAGATCTGGGCAGATCGCGCCGGTGTGCCCATCGTCAAGGCAGGCGAGGGGGCCGACCCGGCGGCGGTCATCTTTGACACGGTCAAATCCGCCACGGCCCGCGGCTGCGACATGGTCATTGCCGATACCGCAGGCCGCCTGCACAACAAGTCCAACCTGATGGCGGAGCTTTCCAAGATCAGCCGCAGCGTCAAGAAAGCTGCCCCGGAGGCCAGCCTGGAGACCCTGCTGGTGCTGGATGCCATCACTGGTCAGAACGCCATCAGCCAGGCCAAGGAGTTCTGCAAGGCAGCCGATGCCACAGGCATCATCCTGACCAAACTGGACGGCACCGCCAAGGGCGGCTGTGTGGTGGCGGTCAAGCAGCGCCTGGGCCTGCCGGTGCGCTTCATCGGCGTGGGCGAGGGCATTGACGACCTGCTGCCCTTTACCCCGGAAGGTTTTGTGGAAGAACTGCTGCCCCGGCAGTGGAAGCACTGAAATTTATCCGCTCACCGGTCGGTCCGCATTCTGCGGCGCGGTGCCGGAACGCTCCCGAGAAGGAGCGCATTGAACGAAGAAGGAGTATCGCATGAAGATTTGTGCAGCCACCGGCAATGCCGGAAAGCTCCGTGAACTGCGCCGCATTCTGGAAGCGCAGGGCCACGAGGTGGTAAGCCAGAAAGAACTGGGCATCACTCTGGAGCCGGAAGAAACCGGCACCACCTTTGCGGAAAATGCCCGGATCAAGGCCGAGACCATCTGCAAAGCAAGCGGTCTGCCCACCATTGCCGATGACTCCGGCCTGTGCGTGGACGCACTGGGCGGGGCACCCGGTGTGTACAGCGCCCGCTACTGCGGCCGCCACGGCGATGACGAAGCCAACAACGACAAGCTGCTGGAGGCGATGAAGGCTGTGCCTGCAGACCGGCGCGGCGCAAAGTTCGTGTCGGCGGTGTGCTTCATCCTGCCGGATGGCCGCCACCTGACCTGCATGGGCGAGTGTCCGGGCCGCATCGCATTTGAGCGGCTGCAGGGGGACTACGGCTTTGGCTACGACCCGCTGTTCATCCCTGCCGACTGCGGCGTGGGCAAAACGGGCCGCCGCCCCAACACCGAGGGCCGCAGCTATGCCCAGCTCACCCCGGACGAAAAGGACGCCATCAGCCACCGCGGCAGCGCGCTGGCTGAGCTGGAAAAAGAATTACCGAATTTTTTAAAATAAAGGAGAACAATTATGCTGACAAGCAAACAGCGCGCCATTCTGCGCGGCAAGGCAAACACCATGGACCCCGTTTACATTGTGGGCAAGGGTGAAATTGATGAAACCATGGTTCAGGGCGTGAAGGACTGCCTGGACGCCCGGGAACTGATCAAGCTCAAGGTGCTGGAAAACAGTATGTACAACGCCCGTGAGGCTTCTCAGCTGCTGGCCGAGGCCACCGGTGCCGACTGCGTGCAGGTGATCGGCTCCAAGTTTGTGCTGTATCTGCAGAAGAAAAAGGACAGCGCCTACGCCGACCTGCTGAAGTAAGATGAAGATCCTGCTTTACGGCGGCACCTTCGACCCGCCCCACAACGGCCACCTGAATAACCTGCACGCCGCTGCGGCCTGCGTCCGCCCGGACCGGGTAGTGGTGATGCCGGCAGGGCTTTCGCCTTTCAAGCAGAAAACCACGGCCCCGGCGGCGCTGCGGCTGGAAATGTGCCGGTGCTTTTCCGCCCTGGCCGAAGAGGAAAACGCATTGCTTCCGCAGCTGGAAGTCAGCGGCTGGGAGATCGCCCAGGCCGAAGCCGGGCGGCGCAATTACACGGTGCTCACGCTGGAAATGCTGGCGGCGCAGCACCCCGGGGCGCAGCTGTATCTGGCCATAGGCAGCGATATGCTGCTCAGCTTTGACGGCTGGCACCGCTGGCAGGACATTCTGCGGCTGGCGCACCTGGTGGTGACCAGCCGGAACACCGGCGATGATCCGGAGCTGCAGGCCAAGGCCCGGCAGCTGGACCCGGCAGGCGGGCACATCCTGTTTGCCCGGGTGGAAGCATTGCCCATGGCCAGCAGCGCCCTGCGTGCCCGGCTGGCCGCAGGCGACCCCTGCACGGATGCTTTGCCGGAAAGCGTGCAGGACGTCATCCGGCGGGAACAGTTGTATCAAAACCAAAAGGAAGTACCAGGCAATGGATCTGAAACAGGCGAAAGAGCTTGTGCGCAGCCGCCTGAGCGATAAGCGCTACGAGCATACCATCAACGTCAAAAAAATGGCGGTGAAGCTGGCAAAGCATTATGGAGCCGATGAGGAGCAGGCGGCCCTGGCGGCCCTGCTGCACGACTCAGCAAAGGAGATCAGCAAGGACGAGATGCGCGCCATCATGCGCGCCTGGCCGCAGTACGCGGAAGGCGGCGAGGAGCGCCCCGCCCCGGTGTGGCATGGGGTGTGCGCGGCCATTCTGGCCCGCACCCAGTGGGGCGTGACGGACGAAGCGGTGCTCAGCGCCATTGCCTGCCACACGGCCGGCAAGCCGGGCATGACCAAGCTGGACAAGATTTTGTATCTGGCGGATATGACCAGCGCTGAACGGGACTGGCCCGGCGTGGAAAAGTTGCGCAAGCTGGAACTGAAGGATCTGGACGCAGCCATGCTGGCAGCCCTGAAACAGACCAACGACTTTGTGCTGTCCCAGGGCAAGCCGCTGGACCCCATGTCCCGCGCCGCCTACGAGGATATTGCGGCACATTGTGCGCAGAATGAACAGTAAACGGGCTGCCGCTTAAAAACGGTCCGTGCGCCGGATGCAGAAAAGAGATTGCAGATTCTGCTGGACGATGCTATACTAAAGAATATTGACAGAATTTGCAGAAAACCGTATTTCTGCAGGTAGGTCAGAAGCTGGAGGACACAAAAAGCATGAGCCAATCGCCACGCCGCATCAATACAGACCACTCCCTGAGCCGTCCGGATCAGGCTGCCAGAGCTGCCCGCCGCCCGGCGGCCGACAGCAGCGGGGCACACAGCGAACCGCCGCGCCATTCGGCTCCGCGCAAGGCTGAACCGCCCCGCCGCCGCAAGAAAAAGAAAAAGACGCCGCTCTGGCTGCCCTTTGCCGTGGTCATGGCCGTGATCGCGGTGGTGTCCGGTGTAGTAGTCTACGGTGTGAGCGTGATCAATAAGGTGGAAGAAAGCATCCGCCCGGCAGAAAGCACGCCGGTGATCGAGCAGGAGATCCAGACCGCCGAGGAGTACAAGGGCGATGTGGTGAACATCCTGGTCTGCGGCATCGACTACGAGGAAGGCCGCAACTATTCCAACGACCCCACCTCCAACGATGGCATGACGGACATGATCCTGTACTGCCAGTTCGACATCAAGGGCGGGGCGCTGCGGATGCTGCAGATCCCCCGCAACAGCCTGGTGACCACCAAGAACAAAATGATCACCCTGTCCAATGGCAAGACCTATGCCGCCTCCAACTATCAGATCAACTCTGTGGCGCTTTCCAACGGCGGCAGCATTGCAGCCCTGGCCGATGTGATCTACGATCAGTACCGCCTGCCCATTGACTATTACGTCACGGTGGATATGCAGGCCCTGGTGGAAATGGTGGACAACTTTGGTGGCATTGAGGTGTATATCCCCCAGGATATGTCCTACGGCGGCAGCAAGCTGCTCAAGGGCTACCGCAATCTGGATGGTGCCTCAGCCGAGTTCTTTGTGCGCTGCCGCCACGGTGACGGCTACGCCAACTCCGACATCGACCGCCTGAACATGCAGCGCTACTTCTATGCAGGCCTGTTCAAGCGCGCCCGTGCCATGGGCGTGACCGACATCCTCAATCAGCTGCCGCTGGTGTTCAAGAACTATATCCATACCGATATGGATATTTCCACCATTGCAAAGCTGATCGTGTCCTTCCTCAAGATCGACAGCTCCAACATCATTCTGGCGCAGACGCCGGTGTTCATGGGCGTGCCCAATGTGGGCAAGACCAGTACCTTTGACGGCTACTCCTGCGTGGTGCCGGATGCCGGCTCCATTGCACAGCTGCTCAACCAGTATTTCTGCACCTACACCGGCCCCATTGATGTGAGCGAGATGAACCTTGTGACCGATGACTGGCCCCACGGCACGGCGTCCACTGATGCCAACGTGCAGTATATGGGCCGCATCGACAAGGAGTCGGATGACGCCATCCTCAGCGGCGATACCGACCTTTCCGGTGCCGTGACCACAGACGGTCAGGCTGCCGGTTCCGCAAATTAAAAACGACAAGCGCTTCCTGCGGGAAGCCTTTCGACAGAAGGGAGAAACCTTATGGAGAACTTTAACGACAGCAAGGCGCTGGCCATTGAGATCGCCAAGATCCTGGACAAGAAGAAGGCCCAGGATGTGCGGGTGCTCAAGGTGGAAAGCCTGACCGTGCTTACCGATTACTTCGTCATCGCTTCCGGTACTTCCACCACCCAGGTGGCAGCCCTGGCCGATGAAGTGGAGTTTGAGCTTTCCCAGAAGGGGTTGGAGCCTTACAACACCGAAGGCTACGACTCCAAGAACTGGGTGCTGCTGGATTACTCCAACGTCATTGTGCATGTATTTGTGCCCAACACCCGCACCTACTACGATCTGGAGCACCTGTGGGCCGATGGCGAACCCATCGACATTTCGGAGTATCTGACCCCGGACAGCACCATTGAATGATCAAGGCAGACGGGTCTGTTTTCGGAACGAGACCCTGAAAAGCATAAAGTATTTTCCAATCGCGGTATTTGTTAAAGTAAAGTCTGGAGCTGATTACAAACATGAAGTACGATTACAAGGCTGTTGAAGCCAAGTGGCAGAAGGTGTGGGAGGAC
>CAKTGS010000113.1 GCA_934561485.1 uncultured Faecalibacterium sp. | reverse complement strand
ATATCACCGGCGGGGCAGTCCACGAACTGGCCGATGTGGCGGTACAGCTCGGTCATAAAGCTCTGGCAGAAGCGCATCACTTCCATGTCGCTCTTGCCGTGGGGGTCAAAGTCGGAACCGCCCTTGCCGCCGCCCATGGGCAGGGTGGTCAGGCTGTTCTTAAAGATCTGCTCAAAGCCCAGGAACTTCAGGATGCCCTGGTTGACAGAGGGATGGAAGCGCAGGCCGCCCTTGTAGGGGCCGATGGCGCTGTTGAACTGCACACGATAGCCGCGGTTCACCTGCACCTTGCCCTGGTCATCCACCCAGGGCACACGGAAGGTGATGATGCGCTCGGGCTCCACCATGCGCTCGATCAGGCCGGCCTTCTCGTACTCGGGGTGCTTTTCCACCACGGGCTGGATGCTCTCCAGAACCTCACGCACAGCCTGCAGGAACTCCGGCTCGTTGGCATTGCGCTTTTCCAGACCCTCGTAAACGCGCTTCAGGTATTCATTTGTCAGCATAGTAGAATACTCCTTTTCCCAATTTACTCTATTTTGAAAACGGCGGAGATGCTCTGCCCGCCGCACTGCGGGCACGTCCCTTTACGCTGCGGAGCATCTCCGGATTTCCACGGTTACACCTGATCTGCCTACGGAACAGATCGCTTTATTATTATAAAGCTTTGTAAGCGGATTTACAATAGAGCGAAAGCAGAAAATGTTTCAAAAAAACAGACGAAAAGTTGAAACCGCTTCACAAAACGAAAAATAAAAGAAAAAACCTGCCTGGAACCTTGTTTTTTAAAGCGCTGCACCGCCCCAAAGCTGCCCAGAAAAGACCGTCTTTTGCACGGCGGCGGGCTTTGGCACATGAAAATCAACTTTTGCGGTCTGTATCGTGGCAAAAGCCTTCACCCCTTGGGGGGAAGGTGGCGCGTAGCGCCGGATGAGGGGTATTTAAGGCAAGCTGCTGGCTTGCGCCCTCATCAGTCACCTACGGTGACAGCTTCCCCCGACCGGGGGAAGCCTTTATTTGGAAAATCGATTTCCATGGTTTGGGTAAGCAAAAAAGCCCTGCGCCGTATCAAAGGCACAGGGCAGAAAAAGCATTTTACTTTTTCAGCAGCTTCTCGCAGGCATCAGCAGCACCTTCCAGGTGCTCGCCGCCGTAGGTCTCGATGAGACCGGCATCCGAAAGCTCGGCCAGCTTGGGGTCAATGGGGCACTTGGCCAGTACGGGCAGACCGTGCTTGGCGGCCACTTCGTCCACATGGCTGTTGCCGAACACATTGATGTGCTTGCCGCAGTCGGGGCAGACGATGTAGCTCATGTTCTCCACAAGGCCCAGCATGGGCACCTTCATCATCTCGGCCATGTTCACGGCCTTGGCCACGATCATGCTTACCAGCTCCTGGGGGCTGGCTACCACCACAATGCCGTCCACCGGCAGGCTCTGGAACACGGTCAGGGGCACATCACCGGTTCCCGGAGGCATGTCCACAAACAGGAAGTCCACGTCTTTCCAGACCACATCGGTCCAGAACTGCTTCACGGCACCGGCGATCACCGGGCCGCGCCACACCACGGGGTCCTCTTCGTTTTCCACCAGCAGGTTGATGCTCATCACATCAATGCCCATGCGGCTCTGGATGGGCCAGCAGCCTTTGTCGTCTGCCATGGCGCGGCCATGGATGCCGAACAGCTTGGGAATGGACGGGCCGGTAATGTCGGCGTCCAGGATGCCGCAGTGATAGCCGCGGCGGGCCATGGCGCAGGCCAGCAGGGCGCTGGTCATGCTTTTGCCCACGCCGCCCTTGCCGGACACCACGCCGATCACCTTTTTCACGCTGCTGTTGGGGTTGGGAGCGTCATGCTGGGGTGCTGCATTGCGGGAAGAACATGCCGCCCCGCAACTGGAGCAGTCATGGGTACATTCTTCGCTCATTCTCTTTTTGCGCACGGCGGGGGAACTGCCCGGCGGCTGTGCGCTTCCTCCTTGCTCAAAATACAGGCGGGGGCTTGCGCCCTGCCTGACCACTGTTAACTATACCATAAAAAGTGCGCAGAAACAACCCATAGCGCCGCTCATGTTTTGCAAAGCTGCTGCATAGGTTTGGGAGAAGAGCTTCCGGGCAGGGGGAGGTGTGCCATGCGGCAGAGTTATTTTCGGAACGCAGCGCTGCTCACCGGGTCGGACGTAGTGCTGCGCCTGGCAGGCATGGGACTGCGCATTTACCTGGCCAATGCCCTGGGCGGCGAGGGCATGGGGCTGTACCAGCTGGTGCTGGCGGTGTATTCGCTGTTTGTCACGCTGGCCACAGCGGGGGTGTCGGTGGCGGCTGCCCGGCTGCTGACCGAGGAGCTGAGCCGCGGCCCGCGCACGGCCCACGGAATGATGGTGCGGCTGCTGGCGGTCGGCCTTGGGCTGGGGCTGGCCGCCATGGCGGCCCAGGCGGCGCTGGCTCAGGCAGCTGCCCGCTGGTGGCTGGGGGATGTGCGCGCGGCCGGTGCACTGCGGGTGTCGGCACTGGGAATGCCGTGGATGGCCGTGTCGGCGGTGCTGCGGGGCTTTTTTCTGGCCCGGCGGTGGGTAACGCCCAATGTGGTCAGCCAGCTGGTGGAGCAGACTGTGCGTATTGCCGTGGTTGCGGCGGCCCTGACCCGCACGCAGGACTGGGATGCAGGCAGCCGCTGTGCACTGGTGCTGGCCGCTACTGCGCTGAGCGAGGCGGTGTCGGCGCTGGGAATGCTGCTGTTCTACCGGCGGGAGGCTGTGCGCTGCTTTGGGCGGGAAGCGCCGCAGCGCCCACCGGACCCGGCCCGGCGGATGTGGGAGATCCTGTGGCCGGTGGAGGGCGGCCGGGTGCTTTCCAGTGCCCTGCACACCGCAGAAAACATGCTGGTGCCCGCCTGCCTTGCGGTGTATCTGGCCGGGGCTGGGGGCCGCAGTGCCGCGCTGGAACAGTATGGGGTGCTCAAGGGCATGGCCCTGCCGCTGCTTACCTTTCCCTTCGGGCTGCTGGGCAGCCTGGCGGTGCTTTTGATGCCGGAGATCACCCAGGCCCATGTGTTGGGGCAGACGGTGCGGTTGAATGCCCTGCTGGATCGGATGCTGCAGCTTACGGGGTACTTTTCTGCGCTGGCTGGGGTGCTGTTCTGGGCGTGGGGACGCCCGTTGGCGCAGCTGCTGTACGGCAGTTCAGAAGCAGGGACCTACCTGGAAACCCTGGCCCCGGCCATGCCGCTGATGTACCTGGAAAGCATGGTGGACGGTGCCATGAAAGGAGTAGGCGAGCAGAAAGCGGCGTTCCGCTACAGCGTGTGGGACTCCATCCTGCGCATCGGCGGGGTGGTGCTGCTTCTGCCGCGATACGGAATGAACGGCTTTCTGGCAGTGATCCTGCTTTCCAGCCTGTACACCTGTGCAGCCAACACCGGGCGGCTGTTGTTTTCCAGCGGCACACAGCATGCGTTCCGGCGCTGGCTGGGGTGCCCCGCTCTGGCAGCAGGGGCTGCGGCGCTGGCCGGAACGGGGCTGCGGCAGCTGCTGGCCGGTCCGCTGGGGGCGGCACAGCTATGGCAGCTGGCGGCCGTGGCGGCAGGCGGTACGGGCACGGCGGCAGTCTTTGTCCTGACAGCCCTGCCGCTGGGCCTGGGCGAAGAACTGGCTGCACTGTGCCGGGGCCGCCGGGCGGATAAGCCCACAAAATGAGAGGAAAATAAGAAGGATGGCTGAAATTTCTGGACACAGCCGGACGATTTGAGTATAATACAAAAGTGGAATTGGAACAATTCCGGTCTGCCGGTTCAGAAACCGGCAAAAATAGCGGTGCGGCCCGGGTGCTGTACCGGACAAAAAAGAGGACTAATTTGTGAAAGATACGAGCAAGAACGCACCGCAGGTGTATTTGCGCCGGGCGGTGTTGGTGCTGCTGGATGCAGCCATTGTGGCATTCAGTTTTTATTTTGCGCTGCTGCTGCGGGCAGACGGCGCGGTGGAAGCTGCCTGGTGGCCCCACAACCGGGCCATTCTGTACCACAATCTGCCATGGATCGTGGCCGTGTACGTTGCCTGCTTTTTGCTGGGCGGGCTGTACTCCGTGCTGTGGAAATACGCCGGCGAACGGGATCTGCTGCGGCTGGCCGGAATGATCGGTGTGCCCACCGTGATCGTGTACGTGGTGAACCGGCTGTGCATCCACGGGGTGCTGTTCAACTCCGCTAACTGCATGGCGGCGGTGCTGATTTTTCTGTTCATCGGCGGCAGCCGCCTGGCATGGCGGCTGTTCCTGAACCATCCGCTGGGAGAGCAGCTGCGTGGCGCGGCCAGCAAAGACCCCAACCGCCCGGTGCTGATCGTGGGCGCGGGCGAGGCCGGTGCCTGGGCCATCAATGTGTGCAAGAGCAACAAGCAGTATGGTCATGCGGTGGTGGCGGTGGACGATGATCCTGCCAAGCTGCATCAGACCATTCACGGGGTGCCGGTCAAGGGCACGCTGGAAGAGATCCCGGAGCTGTGCAAGCGTTACGGCATCCACAGCATCATCATTGCCATTCCCACCCTGAAGGGCAGCCGCCTGAGCCATGTCATTGATCTATGTGTCAGCACCCACTGCGCGGTGCAGATGCTCAGCGACCCCCAACTGGTGGGAGCCAATGCTCCGCAGGGCGCGTTCCGTGAGCTGAACCCGGCGGACTTCCTCTCCCGCGATGAAGTAACGCTGGACAACGACAAAATTTCGGGTTATCTTACCGGCAAGACGGTGCTGGTTACGGGCGGTGGCGGTTCCATTGGCAGCGAACTGTGCCGTCAGGTAATGCGCTTCAAGCCCGGCAAACTGCTGATTTTTGACATCTACGAAAACTGTGCCTACGAGCTGCTGATGGAACTGCAGCAGAAGTATGGCCGCGATATCCCGGTGACGGTGCTCATCGGCTCCATCCGGGACAAAAAGCGGCTGGACGAAGTGTTTGAGACTTACCACCCCACAGTGGTCTTCCATGCAGCGGCTCACAAACATGTGCCTCTGATGGAGGTCAGCCCGGCTGAAGCGGTGAAAAACAATGTGCTGGGCACCAAGAACCTGCTGGTGAGCGCCAGCGAGCACGGGGTGGAGCGGTTCGTGCAGCTGTCCACCGACAAGGCTGTGAACCCCACCAGCGTCATGGGCTGCACCAAGCGCATCTGCGAGATGCTCATCCAGACCTTTGCGGGAAACACCGACATGAAGTGTGTGGCGGTGCGGTTCGGCAACGTGTTGGGCAGCCACGGCAGCGTCATCCCGCTGTTTGAAGCCCAGATCAAAAAGGGCGGCCCGGTCACCCTGACCGACCCCAACATCGAGCGCTACTTCATGACCATCCCGGAGGCGGCCCAGCTGGTGCTGCAGGCCGGTGC
>CAKTGS010000112.1 GCA_934561485.1 uncultured Faecalibacterium sp. | reverse complement strand
ACAATCCTAAAGAAGAAGTCGAAGCACAAAAAAGCTAGCGCTGCGCCAGTCGGCGCTATCGCTTTAACGCTTTTTTCTCTTCTCCATTTAAAGCCCCTCAGTCGCTGCGCGACAGCTCCCCCCGGGGGAGCGAGTGCCCGCCCGCAGCGCCGCGCTTTCGCAGAAAGCGGCGCTGCACCTGCCGTTTCCCTCTACGACCCCTCCCGTGAAAATGGGATAGCGGAGCGCCCGCAGGCGCTCCGCTATCCCGAAATTATAAATAATTTTTCCTTGAACTATGCGCAGAGCAGCGCGGCGCGCATTTCAAATCGTCCCCGCTCACCACGCAAAGCCCCACTTGCCAAAATACCGCAGCAGGCTGCGCACCTGCCACAGAAAAGGTTTCAGGCTGCGGTGGGCCGCCCGGTGCCAGGCATGAATGGCCGTGTACTGGGGCACAAGGTACGCTTTGCCCTGGGTGCGCATCTTCTGGGTAAGGTCGGCATCCTCTACATACATGAAATAGTCCTCGTCAAAGCCGCCCACGGCCCGGAAGGCCGCCGTGTCCACCGCCGAAAAGCTGCCGGTACAGAACTCGATCTCGGTGGGTTTGGTCAGGTCTTTGTCTGCCATCAGGTAGCGCTCGTTGTACTTGGCCCAGAATTTCAGGCAGGGCAGCTGGCGGTACACCATAGCCCGCACATTGCACCGGCGCAGCGGCAGCCGCTGAGGCCGCCCGTCCGGGAAGGTGAGCGCCGGGCGAGCCATGACCACGCCGGGGTGCTGCACCATCCAGTCCGCCAGGCCGCTCAGGGTGTCCGCGGTCAGCTGGATGTCCGGGTTCAGAATAAAATGCACCCTGCTCTGCAGCAGGCTGAGCACCGTGTTGTGGCCGGTGCCAAAGCCGCCGTTTTCCAGTCGGCAGAGCACCTGCACCGTCTGGCCGGGGCGGGTGCGCAGGGTGCCGTCCTTTGCCGCCTGCGCCATCCGCTGCCCGCTGCCGTCCGGGCTGGCGTTGTCCACCAGGTACAGCGTCAGCGGGTAGCGGCAGGTATGGTCCAGCACCGTCTGGGCCGCGTTCAGCGCTTCCGCCGCGCCGTTATATACTACGATACAAGCCGAAAGCTCCACTGGGGTTCCTCTTTTCGTTTTGAGTCAAATTTTCAGAAGGCTCCCCCTTTGAGGGGAAGCTGCCGCCGCAGGCGGCTGATGAGGGGAAATCGGCAGCTGCCGCCTGCACCCTCATCCGGCGCTGACGCGCCACCTGCTCCCCGCTTTGTCACCGACCGGTGGAAGCCTTACTCCAGCGGCTTGATGTCGAAGGTAAAGTCCTCTTTCATCGGGTCAAAGTTGGGGTTCATGCAGGGGTCTCCGGCTGCCAGCTGTTTTTTCCAGCGTCCCTGGAAGCGCTTTACCTCCGAGACAAAGCGCTTGCGCTTGACCGGGTCCTCATCCAGGCCGCGGCTCTTGCTCTCGTAATGGTACAGCTGGGCAAAGGGGGTGAACACATTGGTGTATCCGGCCTCCCGCACCTTGACGCAGAAGTCCACATCGTTGAAGGCCACGGCAAAGCTCTCGTCCAGGCCGCCCACCTGCTCATACACCGCCTTGCGCACCATCAGGCAGGCCGCGGTCACGGCATACACATCCTGGGCGTACACCAGGCGGCCCATATAGCCGGGGTGTCCCACCGGGAAGTTTTTGTGCATGTGCCCGGCCAGGGTCAAAAAGCCAAAGCCGATGCCTGCGTGCTGGATGGTGTTGTCCGGGTACAGCAGCTTGGCACCCACGCAGCCCACGCGGTCCTGCTGGGCATACATGAGCATTTCCTCGATCCAGCGCGGAGCGATCACCTCGGTGTCGTTGTTGAGCAGCAGCAGATACTCGCCCGCCGCCTCTTTGGCGCCAAAGTTGTTCAGGGCGCTGTAGTTGAAGCCGGTGCCCTTCCAGTACAGCACCCGCAGGTTGTCCGGGTGCTCCTTCTTCAGCTGCTCGTAGAAGCGGAAGGTAGCAGGATCCTTGCTGTTGTTCTCAATGATCAGGATCTCAAAATCCGGGTATGTGGACTTGCTGTAGATGGACTCCACGCAGGTGCGCAGATCTGCCGCATGGTCGCAGCTGGGGATCAGGATGCTCACCTTGCCGGGTTTGGTGATGGTGTAGTCGGTCTTGTAGAAGCCCGGGGTGTTGGGCACCATGGTCACATCGTCCACCGGCACACCCACGCGCGCGTAGTGGGCGCGCAGGGCCTTCATGGCAGCTTCCAGGCAGTACATCTTGGCCGAGATGTTGCTGGCCACGCTGGTAGGGCTGGAGCGCCAGTAGTACAGCAGGTGCGGGATGTGCACCACTTTCTGGGCCTGCTCGGTCAGGCGCAGGTACAAGTCATAATCCTGGCTGCCGTTGAACTCTGCCCGCTCGTCTCCGCCCACCTGGGCCAGCAGCTTTGCGCTGAACACGCTCAGATGGCAGATGTAGTTGTTGGAGCGGAGGTTGTCCAGCATATAATCCGGCTTGAAGTGATAAATGGTCAGGTGGTCGATGTCCCCTTCAAAGGTCACTTCATCGGTATACACAAAGTCGGCTCCTTGCTCGGCAACGGCCTTTGCCACATACCACAGGGCGCAGGGGTGCAGGATGTCGTCATGGTCCAGCAGGGCGATGTATTCGCCGGTGGCCAGCGCAAACCCCTGGTTCGTGTTGCCTGCAATGCCATCGTTTTTATCCAGCTTTTGGTACCGGATGCGCGGGTCCTCCTGGGCGCGGGCAAGCACGGTCTGGCCCACCGTTTCGTCCTGCCCGGCATCCACCATGCACAGTTCCCAGTTCTGATAGGTCTGGTTCTGCACCGAGTCCAGCAGCTCCACCAGGAACTGCTGCGGGGTGTTGTACAGCGGCACCACAATGCTGATCTTCGGCCCGGCAGGCTGGTTCGCAGCCTGCTTTACCAGCAGTTCCGGCGTGGCAAACCGGTCGGCCCGCATGGCCTGGCCGGGGAACAGCTTGGCATACATGCGCTTGGCCTTGGCCTGTGCCACCATGCCGGAAACCCCCACCTGCCGCAGGGTTGCAAAAAAGACAAACAGCGGGAAGGTCTGCCACAGCTGGCGGGCCTTGCTTACCACGTAGCGCATCGGCCAGGTCAGCTTCCAGAAGGTGGAATTCACCACGCTGTTCAGCGTTTTTTCCAGTTCCCGCTCATGGTCGCGGCTCAGCACCAGGTCCTTGCGCAGGCGCTCCATCTGGGCCTTCTGTTCCTCGGCATCGTGCTCGGCCAGCCCGGCGCGCTCCCGCAGAAGATCCAGTTCTTCCTCGTAGCCTGCCGTCAGTGCCCGGGCATCGCCTGCTGCACGGCGGAACAGGGCCGTCTGCTGGGCGTGGCCCGGGGTTTTCCAGCCGAAATCCCGGCAAAAGCCCTGCTGTGCCAGCTGCCCGGCCAGGTCGGCCAAAGCATTTCCGTCCTCAGTGCAGCACAGCAGCACGGCATTGCTCTGCACCGTGGGCAGCTCTGCCTCTGCAGAGGCCTCTGCCACCAAAAGCTCCGCATCCGCCGTGACCACAGCGGTCCGGGTGCCTGCAAAGGCTGCACACAGGGCCTTGCTGCCCAGCACCTGCACGCTGCCGGGGGCAAGCTCCCGCAGAATGCGCTGCGCCAGCTCCCGGCTGCGGGCTTCTTCCCGCTTGATGTCCTTTTCCTGTTCCAACTCCATGCCAAATCTCCACTCCTGCGGCCGCACTCGTGTGCTGCCGCATTTCTTCCAATTCCATTCTCAGCCCCGTGCCGCTGCACCGGGCGTTTGTTTTCTCATTCGGTCGTCCTGCGATAGTATACCAAATCCGACCGCATTTGAGAAGCAATTCCCAAAATTTTAGCCAAACAGGCTGCGCAGCCAGTCAAACAGACCGCCGCTGCTGCCGGTTTTCTGGATGCTTGCCCCGGTATAATAGTGCTTGAGGATATTGCGGTAGCTCATGCCGCGCTCTGCCGCATAGCCCACCGCGCCGCACTGGCTCATGCCCACGCCGTGGCCGTAGCCGTAGTAGGTCATGCAGGGGGTGCCGTTGGCATCGGTGCCAAAATCAAAGCAGTAGCGGGAGGACACAAACTGGTTGATGTACCGGTAGCTGCGCCCGTTGGACACAAAGGTGTTGTACTGCACATAGCCGCCCAGGCTCTTGTGGGTGGTGTCGGCGCTCACATAAGGCTCCCCGGTGCGGCTGTCCTTGTACTCCACATAGCGGTAATCCTTGCCGATGGAGCGGCGCAGCAGGTTGTGGTACTGCTCCTCATAGGGGCTTTCCACGCTCTGCAGGTAGGGCACCTCGGTACCCCAGGCGTCCCGGCTGGAACAGGTGCCGTATTTGCCGGTCTGGGTGTTGTAGCCCGCACTGGCCGACCACACCGCATCGCAGACGCTGCCATTGTAGGTCAGGATCTCGTTCTTCACCGGCTCCACTGCCTTGCGGATGGCTTCCCGCGTGGCAGAGGGGATCTGATCCACCGGGGTATAGATCAGCGCATTGGCCGAAGAGCCGTACTGCTTCTGATATTCCAGGTAGGAATGGATCGCCACGGCCTGAGCCTTCCACGCCTGCTGGGCCGCACTGGCGCTGACATAGCTGCCAATGGACCCCAGCTCGGTGTACGTAATGCCCACCAGGCAGTCGGTCAGGTCCAGGGTCACATTCTTGCGCAGACCCTGGCCCTTGACGTTCAGGTACGGGATCGTGATCCGGCTGCTGGAGCCGAACAGCCAGCTCAGGCAGTTTTCATCCTCCACAGGGATCAGGGTGGTATCCGCTCCGCCAATGGTCACTGCCGTGCCGGGAGAGCTTCCTTCCTCCGCACCGGCAGCCGATGCCGCCGGGATGCAGACGAACAGCAGCATCACCGCTGCCAGCGCCGAAATGCAGCGCATCCATCCGTGCCATTTTTTCAAACCGATTCCTCCCGTTCTGTTCCGGCAGCTGCGCCTGCAGGCTGCACTGTGGATTTTTCTGTCCTTCTAGTGTAACACAGCCTGCGCCTGCGGGCAAGGACCGGACTTGCATTTTTGCCTGCCCACACACAAATCCTTCCGGCACAGAAAATTCGGCTTGATTTTATCCCGGGAATCCGCTATAATAGGTTTGTTGTATTTTTCATATCATCAGCCGGTGTGTCGGAATGGCAGACGAGGGGGACTCAAAATCCCTTGTGCTAATAACACGTGTGGGTTCGACCCCCACCACCGGCATAAAAAAGCCCCCCAACTCAGGTTGGGGGGTCTTTTTTATTTGCGGTGCGTGAGGGGTCGAACAAGGCGGCGGCTCGCAAGCCGCAATCAAAGCCACAGTGTGGCTTTGATTAGCCCGCGGGTCCCACCCTATAGGAATGTCTACCGGGGCTAATGCCGTCTTTCCCAGCGTGGTAAGGGGGCGAACAGCCGGCACTTGGGTGTAACCCCTCCTATTAAGAACCGGAGAGTTTACGATGCAGGAGAAAAACAAATTGCGGGTAGACATCAATCGTTCAGTCCAGCCGGAACACCTGTTCCAGCTTGGGTTGTGCGCCGGTCACCGGGTCCATTTCCAGTTCCAGAATGTCCTTCATGTACTCGTTCCAGCGGTCTACGACCGGGCTTTCAGCCTGCACCTTCTCGGCATAGGCAACGCCCTTTTCGCACTCGTAGTAACCGAACAGCTCATCGTTGCAGTAGAAGATGCTGTAATTGCAGATGCCTGCATCCTTCAGAACTTTGACCATTTCCGGCCAGATTTCTGCGTGGCGCTTCTGGTATTCGGCCTTGCAACCGGGTTTGATGCGGCCTTTCCATGCCATGTGTTCCATGTTCTGCTCCTTAGTCGAGGAAGTTCTCGTTCAGGGTCA
>CAKTGS010000111.1 GCA_934561485.1 uncultured Faecalibacterium sp. | reverse complement strand
AGTGGTGTAGATCTCACAGATCACATTGAAGAAGCCCAGCACCGGGTTTTTGTGCCCGGGGCGCTGCTGGTCGTGGGTCACACGCACCAGCGCCACCACGCTGCCCAGCACGATGCCCAGCGCCAGTGCCAGCGCGGTGACCAGCAGGGTGGTGCCCACACCCTTGATGTACTGCGTCCAGCGGTCGCTCAGGATAAAGGCCTGATAAAACTTGAAAAAGAACTCCTGCCCGAAGTTCAGCTTGGTGCCGCTGTTGAGCAGCTCTTTGAGCAGTTCGTATTGCGCAGCCATTCGCATCCTCGCTTTCCGATTTTGTTAACGTTTTGTAACCACTTATTTCCATAAAAGGGGAGGCGTCCCAGTTGAGACTGCCTCCCCGTGGTTTTGATACAGCAGCTGATTATTCAGCAGTGATGTACTTGTCCACGATGGACTGCAGGGTGCCGTCCTCGGTCAGCTCCTTCAGAGCCTCGTTGATGGCGTCCTCCAGCGGAGAACCCTTTGCCAGGCCGATGGCGTAATCCTCCTCGGCGTAGCTGGTGTCCAGCACCTTCAGACCGGGGTTGGCGGCCACATATTCCTTAGCAGGGGCGTTGTCGATGACCACAGCGTCCACCTGGCCGTTGTTCAGGGCCTGCACGGCGGTCAGACCGTTGTCGTAGGCCACCACGGCGTCATCGCCGAAGTCGTCGGAGCAGTAGATGTAGCCGGTGGTGCCGCGCTGGGTGCCGATCTTCTTGCCAGCCAGGTCGTCAGGGGAAGCAATATCGGAATCATTGGGCACAATGATGGACTGGATGCCGGTAGCGTAGCTGTCGGAGAAGTCCATCACAGCCTTGCGCTCGTCGGTCACGGTCACACCGGCCATAACGATGTCGGCCTTGCCCTGCTGCACGCTCAGCAGCGCAGCGTCAAAGTCCATGTCATCGATCTGCAGCTCCAGACCCAGCTTGTCGGCAATGGCCTGAGCGGTCTCCACATCGATGCCCTCGATGTCACCGGCATCGGTGGTCATCTCGTAGGGAGGAAAGGTGGCGTTGGTGGCCATGGTCAGCTTGCCGGCTTCCACGGTGGTCAGCTCACCGGCGGCAGCGCTGGTGGAAGCAGCCTCAGAAGAAGCGGCAGCAGAGCTTGCCACAGAGGAAGCCACGCTGGAAGAGGAACCACCGCAGGCGGTCAGGGCCAGAGCAGCAACGGACAGACCGGCAGCAGCCAGGAAGCTGCGACGAGTAATCTTTTTCATATTCAAACACTCCTCAAATGATTTGTATATTTTTGCAGCCGCCGGAAGGATGCGAATCATCGAAAATTCCAACGAACGGACTTAGTATAGATTGTACAAAACCAAAAGTCAATAGTTGTGCAAAAAATCGGTTGAATTGAAACCGATTTGCAAACATTTATGCAAATATCCGCGCAGGAGTGATGTATATATGCACACGATAGACCAACGTGCCGGTAGCTTTCTCTTGCGGAGGCCATTTTAAATGGTCTGCGTCAGATGCTGCGGCTCAGATCCTCCGCGCTGCGCTTGGGCACGCAGTAGTCACGGTTTTCGTCCAGATAATATTTGATGCCGGTCTCATCGGTCATGGGCACGACCCGCGCTGCATGGGCGGGGTAGCCAAAGGCTACCATGTAGGCCAGCTGCAGCGGCTCTTCAATGCCCAGCAGCTCGGTCAGGGCGGGCTTGTTGATGGCACCCAGAATGCAGCTGCCCACGCCCTTGTCCCAGGCGGCCAGGGTCATGTTGGACAGTGCAATGCCGATGTCGGTGGAAAGATTGCCGGAAACGGAAGAATCCTGCAGCACTGCCGCGTACAGGGTGGGCTGCTCTCCGGCTTTTGGGGTGCCCTGCTCCGGGGGCAGATACGCCGCCCACTTGACCAGCGGCTGCACCCGGGCCACCATTTCCGGGCTTTGCACCATTACCAGGCGCACGGCCTGCCGGTTGGCCCCGGAGGAAGAAAGCCGCAAAGCTTCCACAATGTCGCTTACCACGTCCTGCGGCACCGTTTTTTGGGTAAAGCGGCGGTAGGTGCGGCGTGTGCGCAGAGAATCCAGAACAGACATGGGTTATACTCCTTTTCCGTTTCGTTTTTGGGGGAGGGGCACACTGAGCACCAGCGAGATGCCCACGGCCAGCGCCACGGCAATTTTAAAAGTATTGATGCCGTGGGAAAGCGCCAGCGCATTGTTGCCCTGAATAAAATAATAAGCGGTGTAATAAATGCCGGCACCCGGCACCAGCGGGAAAATGCCGGGCAGCAAAAACACCGTAACGGGCGTTTTGAGCACTACGGCAAACACGCGGGTGAGAATGGTCAGCGGGATCACGGCCAGCAGGCTGGCGGCGGCGCTGTCGGCCCCCAGCATAGTCAGCAGTTCGTACACGAACCAGCCCATGGCACCCACCAGGGCGCAATAGGGCAGGTTCCTGCGGGGGCAGGCAAACAAAATGGCAAAGCTCAGGGTGCCGGCTCCGGCCAGAAAGAACTGCGCGACCAGTTCCCCGATCTGCGTACTGGTAAGGCTCATGCAACAACCACCCCCGTCAACATGGTAAACAAACTCAGCACCAGGCCGGTGCCAATGGCAATGCTGGCGGCCACCAGCAGCGCATCGATCATGCGGATGGTGCCGGACAGATAATCGCTGTGCACAAAATCCCGGATGCCCATAGTAAAGGCAATGCCCGGGGTCAGGATCATCAATGTGCCAATGATGGCCTGGCTGGCAGAGGTGCGCAGCACCTGGCACAGCAGGATGCACACCAGGGTGATCAGTGCAGCGCAGCTGATCTTTTTGAATCCGCCCGGCAGCCCGTGCCGTTCACACAGCAGCAGGTAGCCGCTGGCCACAAAGCCGGCGGCGGCAGCGGCCAGTGCGGAACGCAGGGTGCCGCCAAAGATCATGGCAAAGCAGAACGCTCCCCCCAGGCCGGAGATCAGCTGCACCCAATCCTTGGGGAAGGGGATGCGCTGGGCCTCGGCCAGGCGGCATTCGGCTTCGTCCAGGGTCATGGAGGTTTGTGCGATCTCGCGGGAAAGGGCGTTGACGGCTGCCAGCCGCCCCAGGTGGGTGGTGCGCACCGGAACATTGCGCACTTCGCTGATCTCCGCAGTGCCTGCGCTGGCAAAAATGCCGTTGGTCAGCACATAAACGTGAAATTCCCGCAGATGAAAGCTGCGGGCCATGATCTCCATGGTCTGCTCTACCCGGAACACTTCGGCACCGTTTTCCAGCAGGGTCTGCCCTGCCGCCATGATAAAATCCATGATGCGGCGGCGCAGCTCTTCATCGGGAAAAGATTCTCTGCCACTCATTGGCTGGCCTCCTTGCAAAAATACTTCAATCTATTTTAACATGCCGCTTTTCGCTGCACAAGATGGAAATGGTCAGACTTGACAAATGGTCAAAAGACCGACTGCTTGAGGATGGACAACGGAGGGCGGCCGATCTTTTTCCTACCAAAAAACTTCGTTTTAGGTGTTGACAAATCTGCCGGAGTGGATTAGAATAAATGCAATATCACAAAAATGGCTGTGAAGAGAAGAGTAGGCCTTCGCATTGATCCTTACCAGAAAGCCCGGGCGATGGAAAAGGGCAGGAAACAGGAAGCCGAAAATGGTCTCGGAGCTGTGCGGGCGAGGTGCATGAGCGCTAAGTTCGCAACGGGATGCGCCCGTTACAGCGTCCGGCTGTATGCAGCAGCGGCTGCCGCAGCATCGAGGCTCTGCCTGTGAGGGCAGGGTAAACCAAGGTGGTACCACGGAAGATGTTATGCCTCCGTCCTTGCTGAGCGTCTGGCTCGGAAGGACGGAGGCTTTTTCTTTCGTTCAGGCTGCGCGCGGAATGTGCCGTGCGGGCCGCTTGTACATCATTAGAATAGAGAGGGATTTTTACTATGATTACTCGTCGCGATTTTCTGAAGGTTACCGGTGTGGCTGCCGCTGCTGCAGCCCTGACTGCCTGCGGTGGTTCTTCTTCCACTGCATCTTCTTCTGCATCTTCTGCTGCTTCTTCTGAGGCAGCATCTGCTGTGGCAAAGTTGGACAAGGTGAAGGTGGCTGTGCCCAACGATACCACCAACGAAGCCCGTGCCCTGACCCTGCTGGAGAAGAACGGTTTCTTCAAGCTGAAGGCCGATGCAGGCCTGACCGCCACCGCAAAGGACATTGAGGAGAACCCCCTGAATGTTTCCGTTGATGAGGTGGAGGCTGCTCAGGTGCCCAACGTCCTGCAGGACGAGGACTATGCCGTGATTAACTCCAACTACGCCATCTCTGCCGGCCTGGACCCCATGACCGATGCGCTGGCGATGGAGGATGGCACCTCTGCTTACGTCAATGTGCTGGTGTGCAAGGAAGGCAACGAGAATGAGCCGAAGATCAAGGCCCTGGTGGCTGCCCTGCAGAGCCAGAAGGTGAAGGACTTTATGGACGAGAACTACAAGGGCGCTGTGGTGTCCGTTGTGGAGAACCCCACCGATGGCTACGATTCTTCCGTGGATTACGATGCCCTGAATGGCGAGACCGTGAGCTGCGCCGCTACCCCGGCTCCCCATTGCGAAGTGCTGGAAATCTGCAAGGACATTCTGGCCGAAAAAGGCATCACTCTGGACATTCAGGAGTATGATGACTACATTATCCCCAACAATGTTGTGGAAGATGGCACCGTTGATACCAACTACTTCCAGCATCAGCCGTACCTGGATGACTTCAACGCAGAGCATGGCACCCACCTGGTGACCGTTGCCGGCATCCATGTGGAGCCTATGGGCATTTACGGCGGCAAGCAGGACAGCCTGGCACCGATCGAGGGCTAAAAAGGAGCAATTTCTGTGATCGAGATCAAACACCTTTCCAAAACCTTCCAGATGAAGGATGGCGCGGTGAACGCGCTGCACGACATCAACCTGATCATCCCCGATGGTTCCATTTACGGCATCATCGGCATGTCCGGTGCGGGCAAATCCACGCTGGTGCGTTGCATCAACCTGCTGGAGCGTCCCACCGAGGGCAGCGTTGTGATTGACGGCACTGCCATGGAGACCCTGAATGCTGCCCAGCTGCGGGAGCGCCGCCGGGAGATCACCATGATCTTCCAGCAGTTCAACCTGCTCATGCAGCGCAGCTGCCTGCGGAACATCTGTTTCCCCATGGAGCTGGCCGGTGTGAAGAAGGCCGATGCCGAAAAGCGTGCCCGGGAACTGCTGGAAATGGTGGGCCTGCCCGACAAGGCCAACGCCTACCCGGCGCAGCTGTCCGGCGGCCAGAAACAGCGCATTGCCATTGCCCGCGCACTGGCCACCAACCCCAAGGTGCTGCTGTGCGATGAAGCCACCAGTGCTCTGGACCCCAACACCACCCACTCCATCCTGACCCTGATCAAGGACATCAACAAGAAGCTGGGCATCACCGTGGTGGTCATTACCCATCAGATGAGCGTGGTGGAGGAGATCTGCGACAGCGTGGCCATTCTGGATGGCGGCGTGGTTGTGGAACAGGGCTCGGTTGCAGAAATTTTTGCCAACCCCCAAACGGCAGCAGCCCGGCGGCTGGTGGCTCCCAATGGCGGCAGCGCCGCACGGGATCTTTCCAGCTTTGCCCCGGACGATCATGTGGTGCGCGTGACCTTCAATGGTTCCTCCACCGCAAAGCCGCTGGTAGCCAGCCTTGCAGCAGAAAAAGGCATTCTGGTGTCGGTGCTCAGCGCCGATACCCGTGATCTGAGCGGCCAGTGCTACGGCTCCATGCTGCTGAAACTGCCTGCCGATGTGGAGCAGGCTAAACAGGGGGCTGCCTACATCCGCAGCCAGCCCGGTGTGACGGTAGAGGAGGTGACCGGCGAATGAGTATTGCAGATTACGGCTTTGCCATCTGGGAAACTTTTTACGTGACGGTG
>CAKTGS010000110.1 GCA_934561485.1 uncultured Faecalibacterium sp. | reverse complement strand
CGAGCCTGCGTCCCCGGCAGCAGACAGCAGCTCTGTCCCGGAGGAGGCCAGCAGCAGCTACCTCGCTGTCCCGGCCGATACCGTGCCCCTTCCCATTCCCGCTGATGACCTTGGGGAAAGTACCCTGCAGATTCCGCTGGAAAAGCTAAATCAGGAACTGAAGCTCAGCCTGAACTACGGCTCTGTGACCTTTGTCACCGATCCGTCCCTCACCTCGGACAAATACGCCACCTTCCAGTTCGACAACTTCCCGCATTCGCCCATCCTGCGCAGCACCGGCAACAGCGGCAGCACCACCCTGACCTACGAAATGCCGGAAAACTGGCAGGTAGCCGAGAATGCCCCGGAAGCCATGCTCACTGTCACCATCCCGGCAGACGCCCTCACCCGGCTGATCATCAGCTTGGAGACCGGCGATGTCCGCCTTGCGCCCATGCAGCTGAAAACGCTGAATGTTGCGCTGACCAATGGCGGTCTGCGTGCCGAAGACCTGACCGTGACCCGCGACCTGCTGGTCGAGCTTCCTGCTGGGGGATGCATGATTGATCACCTTTCCGTTGCAGAATACGCCAATATCACCGCGACCCGCTGCATCCAGCTGCATCTGGATGGCGACCCCGCCGACTACACGACCGATGCCCGCACGGATAACGTTGTACGCATCGGCAGCAAGACATACGATAAACGCTATACCTCTACCGGTCCCAACGGGATCCTGAATCTTTACGCCAAAGGGCTGATCGATCTGAACACTGAAAGATAACGCCCCGCATAACAGAAAGCGCCCCTCTTCCATGGCTTTGCACCAGAGAAGAGGGGCGGTTTTGTGCTTATTCCTGATGAAAATATTCGTAGATGGTCTGTGCCAGCTGCCTGCCCACGCCGGGGGTGTTTTCCAGCTGGTCGGGGGTGGCTTCCTTCACCGCGCCCACGCTCTTGAACTGCGCCAGCAGGGCTTTGGCGGTTTTGGGGCCTACGCCCGGCACCTCGGTGAGGGTGGAGGAGTAGCTTTTCTGCTTCATCTGCTGCTTGCGGTAGGCGTTGGCAAAGCGGTGGGTCTCGTCCTGAATGGCGGTGATGAAGGTAAAGGTGCCGCGGTTCATGTTGATGGCGATTTCCCGCCCATCGCTGTCCACGATGGCGCGGGTGCGGTGGTGGTCATCCTTTACCATGCCGTACAGCGGCACATCCGCCAGGGCCGTTCCGGCCAGCGCTTCCTTGGCCGCGCTCACCTGGCCCCTGCCGCCGTCCATCAGCAAAAGATCCGGCTTCTGCCCGAACCAGTTGCCGCTGGACTGACCGTTTTCGGTCTGCGCGGCGTATTTTTCGTACTCTGCTGCCCGGCGGGAGACGGTTTCCGCCAGCGAAGCATAGTCGTCCGTACCGGCCACGGTTTTCATCTTGAACTTGCGGTAGCCCGCCTTGAAGGGCTTGCCATCCTTGAAGGTGACCATGCCGCACACGCTGGAGCCATCGCCCCAGTTGGAGATGTCGTAGCTTTCAATGGCGCGGGGAGGTTTGGCAAGGCCCAGCACCTGGGCCAGCTCGTCCAGCAGCTTTTCTTCCCGGGCATAGCGGCCGCTCTCCCGGGCCAGACGCTCCACCGCGTTGGTGTGGGCCATCTCTACCAAACGGGCCTTGTCGCCGCGCTGGGGCACATAGAACTGCACCTCACTGCCGCGCTTTTCGTTCAGGGCCTTCTGCAGGGCATCGCTGTCCGGCGGCAGTTCATCCACTGCAATGATCTTGGGGATTTGCTCATCGTCCAGATAGTACCGGGACAGAAATTCTTCCCGCACAGCATCAATATCAGACGTATCGTGGAACAAAAATTCCCGCTTGTCGGTCAGCCGCCCCTCCCGGAAGCGCAGCACCGCCGCGCACACGCTGCTGGGGGTGCCGGCCAGTGCCACCACGTCCATTTCCACGTCCGGGTCCACCACCACCTTCTGCCCGGCGCTTACCTTGGTGATGGCGCTGATCTGATCCCGGATGAGGGCTGCCGTTTCAAATTCCAGCCGGTCGGAGGCTTCCAGCATCCGCTCGTTCAGGGTTTTGAGGATATCCTTTTTGCCGTAGCGGATCAGATGCACGGCGCTCTTCACGGCCTGATTGTAGTTTTCGCAGCTGATCCTGCCGCTGCACACGGCCATGCACTTGCCGATGTGGGCGTTCAGGCAGGGGCGGCCCTTGCCAATGTCCTGGGGGAACCGCTTATTGCACCGGGGCAGGCGGAAGGCATCCAGAGCCGTCTCGGTCATTTCCCGGGCCGCAAAGGCCGAGGTGTAGGGGCCGATGTACTCGGCTCCATCTTCCTCTTTTTGCAGCACAAAGGAAAGCCGCGGCCAGTCCTCTTTGGTCACCTTGATATAGCTGTAGCCCTTGTCGTCCTTGAGCAGGATGTTGTATTTGGGGGTATGGGCCTTGATCTGGCTGGCTTCCAGCACCAGGGCCTCGAACTCGCTTTGGCAGACGATCACATCAAAGGCGTAGGCGTGGGCGATCATCTGGCTGACCTTGTTGTCGTGGGGCACGCCCTCACGGAAATACTGGCTCACCCGGATGCGCAGGCTCTTGGCCTTGCCGATATAAATGATGGTGTCGCTTTTGTCCCGGATGATGTACACCCCGGGCAGCAGCGGCAGCATACAGGCCTTTTGGTACAGTTCCGCCTTGGTCATTCGGCATCGACCTCAGCAGTCTTTTCGGCCCTGCGCTTCCTGCAGTAGAAAATATCCCCCAAACAGCTCAGGATGCCGGCCACGTTCAGCACCCAGACCCACCACTTGGCGCGCTGGTCCGTAAGCAGTTCCAGCAGCACATGGGCCGCCAGCAGAATGCTGAACATGGCCAGGAACACATACCAGGGCTTGCCGGAATCGCACAGGGCTACAAATTTTTCCATGCGGCTTCGGGTTTTCTCGCTCATAAAAAGGCCCTCCATTCATGATGCATTCAAAGCGAAATTCCAATCGCGTCAAAAATTTTATTTGCATCTTCTTCATCGTATTCGCAATATGCTGCGCCTACGTTTCCACTTGAAAAGGATACCGTGCATCCATTTTTGCTTTTTGTAATTCTGCAAATCATATCGGTATTGATAATCGTATCTTCTTTGCCTGTTATGCCTTTTACTTTAATGAAAGCCAATGGAACCACCGCCTTTCCTATACCAAAAAAGCGGCAGGGAACCCCCCGCCGCTTTCAATTGCTTGTTGCACAGACTTACTCTGCGAAGCCAGACTCCACCAGCTTGATCAGACCGTCCACGGCAGCCTGCTCATCAGCGCCGTCAGCGATGATGCGGATGGTTGTGCCACCCACGATACCCAGAGACAGAACGCCCAGCAGGCTCTTTGCGTTCACGCGGCGCTCTTCCTTCTCGACCCAGATGGAAGACTTGAACTCGTTTGCCTTCTGAATGAAGAAGGTAGCCGGACGAGCGTGCAGACCAACCTGATTTTCAACGGTAACTTCTTTCACGTACATAGTAAAGCGCTCCTATCTATTATCGTTTTGGGCTTACAAACTTGTAATGTGCCTGTTGCGTTACACTCATTTTAGCGCAAGTCGAAACCGTTGTACAGTCCCCCGGCGCATTTTTGGCGGTTTCTCCAATCAAAAGGGGGCTATTTTTCATTATTTATACAAAGATAATAAAATTATTCCCGCAAGGTTAGAGGGTAACCACAAAAGTTTTCAACATTTTTTCGACCACCCAGTCATTTCTCGCCCGTTTTTGTGCGCATTCAACAGGCTGTGCGCCGGTTTTTCAGGGCTTTTTCAGCCCTCATAGCGCATCACAAGCAGCTCGCAGTACCCCTGCACAAAGCGGTCTTTTGCGGGGTCAAACACCAGCTCTGCCTGGCCCGTCAGCTTCCAGCCCATGCGGCGGTACAGCGCAATGGCGCGGGTGTTGGTGCTCAGCACCGTCAGCACCGAGTGCTCATGCTCCGGCAGCTTTTTGCGGGCAAAGTCCAGCATCTTCTGGCCGATGCCCTTGCCCCGGGCACCGGCGGCCACAAACAAATGCTCCACCCGGCCGGTCTTGTGGTTCACCGCGACCATGCCGTCCGGCACATCCTTGGTATAATGCAGATAGACGGCCCAGCCCTGCTGCTTTTCTTCCTTCAGCTGGCGGTAGAAATATTCCGGCGTCCACTCGGCCAGTCCTTCCTCCGTCCAGATGCCCCGGCTCAGGTCCCGGCGGCCCTCAGAGAACAGCTTTGCCGCTGCCTGAAACTGTTCTTCCGTCTTGACCAGCCGCACATTTTCGCCGCGCTTCCACTTGGGCAGCTCGGTGATGGGGTGGCTTTCGCACCACTGCTCATACAATTCCGGGCGGCGCAGGCGGGTGCGCTCCCGGCTCTTTTCCCCGCGCCAGGTGTCGATCTTCTGATGGTCGCCGCCCAGCAGCACCTCGGGCACGGCACGGCCTTCCCACACTTCCGGGCGGGTGTACTGGGGATACTCCAGCAGACCGTCCCAGTAGCTTTCTTCCTCGTAGCCCTTCTGCTCCGCCAGTACGCCGGGCTTCAGGCGCAGCACGCTGTCTGCCACCACCAGGCTGGCCAGCTCGCCGCCGGTCAGGATGTAATCACCAATGGAGATTTCCTCGTCCGCAAAGGCTTCAATGACACGCTCGTCAATGCCCTCATAGTGGCCGCACACCAGAGTCAGGTTGTCGTACTGGGCCAGGCGGCGGGCATGTTCCTCGGTGTAGCGCTGGCCGCCTGCCGTCAGGAACACAATGTGCGGGGCCGGGCGGCCCTGGTCGGCCACTTCCTGCTGCACGGCACGCAGGCAGTCGGCAATGGGCTGCGCATACAGCACCATGCCGCAGCCGCCGCCATAGGGGTAGTCGTCCGTCTGCTTCTGCTTGTTTTTGGTATAGTCCCGGATCTGGTGGCAGTGGGTCTCAATACAGCCTTTCTTCGCTGCCCGGCCAAGGATGCTGGCATCCAGCACCTGCTGGCACATCTCCGGAAAAAGGGTCACAATGTCCACGCGCATCCCCATAGCTCACTCCCCCTCCCGCTCGCTGTCAAAGTCATCGTCCAGCAGGCCGGGAATGGGGGTGACCAGGATGTACCCTTCCGGCGGGTTGCGCTCTTTGAGAAAGGCATCCACCCCCGGGAACATATACTCCTTGCCGCTGGGAGCCTTGACGGTGTAAATGTCCTGTGCACCGGGGTGATCCACGCTGGTCACCACACCATATACCTTGCCGGTGTCGGCGTCCCGCACCTCGCACCCGATGAGGTCCGCCACATACCACCGGCCTGCGGGCAGAGTGGCATCCTTGCGGTCAAAATAGAACACCTGCCCCCGCAGTGCCCGGGCAGCGTCCATATCGCCGACACCTTCCAGCTGCAGCAGAGCCATCTGCCCCTGCGCACGGATGGAACGGATCTTATATGCTTTTCCGCCCTGGGCGGAGGGATACAGTTTGCCCACCTTTTTTAGAAACTCCACGCCATCGCACCAAAGCTCCAGCTTCATTTCCCCGCGCACGCCGTGGGTGGTAACAACTTTTCCGGCTTCCAGATATTGCTGCATAAATTCGCTCCTGTGTTATCAAACTTGCGCCAATACGCCTTCATCCGTCTCACTGCGTTCGACAGCTTCCCCCGGCCGGGGGAAGCCTCATGAAAGTGCATCGGCCGGGAAAGCCTTCCCCCAGTCGGGGGAAGGTGGCGCGCCAGCGCCGGATGAGGGTGCTTCCACTGAAACAAAAAAGCCCCTTGCCGCAAGGGCAAAGGGCCTGTAGGGTGCTCAGTCGATCTCAACAAGGACCTTTTCATCGACCCGCACAGCAGCCGCGCGCATCACCACACGAATGGCTTTTGCGATCCGGCCCTGCTTGCCGATGACACGGCCCATATCTCCCTCTGCCACGCTCAGGTGGTAGACGATGGTGCCGTCCTCGCGGGGCTCGTCCACCGTGACCTTGACGGCGTCCTTGTCCTCCACGAGACCGCGGGCAACTGCCAGCAACAGCTCCTGCATGAGTCAGCCCTCCTACTTACAGAATGTTGGACTTCTTCAGCAGAAC
>CAKTGS010000109.1 GCA_934561485.1 uncultured Faecalibacterium sp. | reverse complement strand
CCGATGGCGGTCTTGAACATCAGGTTGAACTTGCGGATGGGGGTAAAGTCGTGCTTGCCGCACACGGGGCAGACGATGTCCTCATGCTCCGCAATGAACTTGTCCATCTCGTCAAAACTCATGGCATCCACGTTCACTTCGGGGTGCTCCTCACCGATCAGCTTGTCGGCGCGGTGACGGGCCTTGCAGGCGCGGCAGTCCAGCAGGGGGTCCGAGAAGCTGGACACATGGCCGGTGGTCACCCAGGTCTGGGGGTTCATGATGATGGCCGCATCCAGACCCACATTGTAGGGGCTTTCCTGCACGAACTTCTTCAGCCATGCCTTCTTGACGTTGTTCTTGAACTCCACGCCCAGGGGGCCGTAGTCCCAGCTGTTGGCCAGGCCGCCGTAGATCTCGGAACCGGGGAACACATAACCACGGTTCTTGCAGAGATTGACGATCATGTCAAGGGTCTTTTCGCTCTGTTCCATTGTAAATACATCCTTTCCGTCCGCGGCTGGTTTGCCGTGTCGTGTTGTGTCAGTGCCCCGGCGGCTTTCCCCACCGCCGGGCGTGCTTAAACCAAAGAGCACAGTATCTTTACTGTATCATGTTTTGGGCCGCTTGTAAAGTAGAAGAGGAGCACCGCCGTACCCCTCTTCCGGTTCATTTATGGTATTTCATGCCCGCGTTGATGGTGCAGGCGCGGTAGATCTGCTCGGTAAGCACCAGCCGTGCCAGCTGGTGGGGCATCGTGATGCGCCCCATGCTGAAACGCAGGGCAGCGGCCTTTTTCACCTCATCGGCCAGGCCGTGGGACGAGCCGATGACAAAGGCCACATCCCCCGCCCCGCTGTTGGCGCGGTCCGCCAGGAACTGCGCCAGCTCCTCGGAAGAGATCTGCTTTCCTTCAATGCACAGTGCCACAATGGAAGCACCCTTGCGGACGCTGGAAAGGATGGCTCTGCCCTCTTTTTCCAGTGCCTTTTTTACCACGGCATCCGAAGCATTTTTCTCTTCGATCTTTTCTTCCGGCAGCTCAATGATGCGGAACGAAACAAAGGCAGCCAGCCGCTTCTGATACTCAGCCACGCCCTCGGCAAAGTATTTCGCGTTGAGCTTGCCCACGCAGATCAGGTCAATGTTTTGCATTTTATTCTCCTTACAGCAGGCTCATCTGCTCGCCTTCGTCCTCGGCGCGGATGAGGGCACCGGTGGCGGGCAGACTGCGCACACGGTAGCGGTGGGGGTTGGCCAGTTCCAGCGTATCTGCCGGCACCACCGATGCGATGGTCTGATTCTTTTTCAGGGTCACCACGGCCACGCCCTGGCTGTCGCGGGTGGTCTTGGCCGCGATCTGGGCCGTGCCCACCAGCAGCATCCGGCTGGCGCTGGTGCGGATGGCCAGCTCGGTTTCCTCCGGCAGATACAGCAGCTTTGCCAGCGGCTCCTTGTCGCAGTAGGCCTTGAGCAACTTGCGGCGGTTCTGCTTGGTGGCATAGGAGCTGAGGGGGATTTTTGCGCACTTGCCGCTGACAAAGAAGAACAGCATGTAGCCGCTGTAATCCCCCGTGATGACCATGGCGCAGATGTTCTCGCCCTCGTCCATGCCCAGGCGGCCCGGCACAAAAATGCCCATCTGGGCCACCTTGCCGTCCTCCAGTTCCGCCAGACGCACTTTGTACACCTGCTGTTTGTCGGTAAAGAACAGCGCTTCCATGTTATTGCGGGTCTCCACCTGCTGCACGATCTCATCGCCCTCTTTCAGCTTGTGGGCACCGGCGGTGCGCAGGCTCTGGGGCGGGATCTTTTTCAGGTAGCCCTCGCGGGTAAAGAACACCGTGACCGGATAGTCCGGCACCGCTTCTTCCTCGGCACCGTTTTCTTCTTCCGGCAGGTCGTACAGGATCTCGCTGCGGCGGGGCTGGCCGTACTTTTTGGCAACCTCGTTCAGCTCGCTGATGATGATGCGGCGGATGCGGGCAGGTTTTGCCAGAATGTCGTTCAGGTCGGCAATGTCCTTTTCCAGCTGCTCGATCTCGCTGGTGCGCTTGAGGATATACTCCCGGTTCAGGTGGCGCAGCTTGATCTCCGCCACGTAGTCTGCCTGCACTTCGTCAATGCCAAAGCCGATCATCAGGTTCGGCACCACTTCGGTCTCCTCTTCGGTGGTGCGGATGATGTGGATGGCCTTGTCGATGTCCAGCAGGATGGCGGCCAGGCCCTGCAGCAGGTGCAGGCGCTTTTCCTTACCGTGCAGGTCGTAGTAGGTGCGGCGGCGCACGCACTCCACACGGAAGGCCGTCCACTCTTTCAGAATCTCCCGCACGCCCATCACACGGGGCTGGCCGGACACCAGGATGTTGAAGTTGGCACTGAAGCTGTCCTCCAGCGGAGTGGTTTTGAACAGCTTGCTCATCAGCTTTTCGGCATCCACACCGCGCTTGAGATCCAGGGTCAGCTTGAGACCGTTCAGGTCGGTCTCATCGCGCATGTCGCTGATCTCTTTGATCTTTCCGGCCTTGACCAGCTCGGTGATCTTGTCCATGATGGCTTCCACCGTGGTGGTGGGCGGGATCTGGGTGATCTCGATCATGTTCTCGCCGGGCACCACATTGTAGCGGGCGCGCACCTTCACGCTGCCGCGGCCATTCTCGTAAATTTCGCGCATCTGCGCTTCATCGTACAGGATCTGGCCGCCGCCCACAAAGTCCGGGGCCGGCATGGTGGCGGCAATGTCGTGGTGCTCATCCTTCATCAGGGCAATGGTGGTGGCGCACAGCTCTGCCAGGTTGAAGGAGCAGATGTTGCAGGCCATGCCCACGGCAATGCCCAGCGTGTTGTTGGCCAGAATGGTGGGGAAGGTCACCGGCAGCAGGGTCGGCTCGGTGGTAGTGCCATCGTAGTTGGGCACAAAGTCCACGGTCTCCTTGTCAATGTCCCGGAACAGCTCCTCGCACACATTTTCCAGCTTGGCCTCGGTGTAACGGGCAGCTGCACAGGACATATCCCGGCTGTAGGCCTTGCCGAAGTTGCCCTTGCTGTCCACAAAAGGCATGAGCAGGCTTTCGTTGCCGCGGCCCATGCGCACCATGGTATCGTAGATAGCGGCATCGCCGTGGGGGTTCAGGTGCATGGTGCTGCCCACGATGTTGGCAGACTTGGTGCGGGCACCCTTGAGCAGGCCCATCTCGTACATGGTATACAGCAGCTTGCGGTGTGCCGGTTTGAAGCCGTCAATTTCCGGCAGCGCGCGGCTGACGATCACGCTCATGGCGTAGGGCATATAGTTCACTTCCAGCGTGCGGGTGATGGGGTCCTCCAGCACACTGCCGGCATTTAAAATTTCAACGCCGTCACCCAGCTGCGGCCGGGCAGGCTTGATGGTTTTCTTGGTCGATTTTTTTGCCATTTTGTTTCCTCGTAATGTTCAGATGCCGTATCACAAGGCTTCCCCCCTTGGGGGGAAGCTGCCGCCGTAGGCGGCTGATGAGGGGTAAGTTTCTTCTTAACTGCGCCCTCATCCGGCTCGTAAACTCGCCACCTTCCCCTGTCCGGGGGAAGGCTCTCACCACAGCTTCTTCTCGTCAGCTCACATCCAGATCATCCAGATATTCTGCGCCGTGCTGGGCGATATGCTCCTTGCGGCCGGCCAGGTTGTCGCCCAGCAGCAGATCGAACACCCGGGCGGTCTCTTCCACATCGGCGGGCTGCACCTTGATCAGGCGGCGGCTCTCCGGGTTCATGGTGGTCAGCCACATCATTTCGGGGTCGTTTTCGCCCAGACCTTTGGAGCGCTGGATCGTGTATTTCTTGTCGCCGATCTCCTTCAGGAAGGTGGCCTTTTCCGGCTCGGTATAGGCAAAGTAGGTGTGATCTTTGGTGGTGATCTCGTACAGCGGCGACTCTGCGATATACACATAACCTTCGTTGATCAGGGTGGGGGTAAGCCGGTAGAGCATGGTAAGCACCAGGGTACGGATCTGGTAACCGTCCACATCGGCATCGGTACAGATGACGATCTTGTTGTAGCGCAGGTTGTCCAGATTGAAGGTGGCCAGCTCCTTGTTGTGCTTGCCGCCCAGCTCCACGCCGCAGCCCATGACTTTGATCAGATCCACAATGACGTCCGACTTGAAGATGCGGGCGTAGTCGGCCTTCAGGCAGTTCAGGATCTTGCCGCGGATAGGCATAATAGCCTGATAGTCGCTGTCGCGGCTCTGCTTGACGGCACCCATAGCGGAATCGCCCTCCACGATGTAGAGTTCGCGGCGGGAGGAATCCTTGGTGCGGCAGTCCACAAACTTCTGCACCCGGTTGGCCAGGTCGATCTGGGTGGAAAGGGTCTTTTTGATGCTCTGGCGCGTTTTTTCGGCGTGTTCGCGGCTCTGCTTGTTCACCAGCACCTGCTGGCAGATCTTCTGGGCTTCCTCGGGCTTTTCCAGGAAGTACACTTCCAGATAGTGCTTGAGGAAGTCGGTCATAGCCTGGGAAACAAATTTGTTCGTAATGGCCTTTTTGGTCTGGTTCTCGTAGCTGGTGCGGGTGGAAAAGCTGGAGGACACATACACCAGGCAATCCTGCACGTCCTGGAAACTGATGGCGCTTTCGCCTTTTTTGTAAAGGTTCTTGTCCTTCAGGTATTTGTTGATCTGATAGACAAAGGCCGTGCGCACTGCGTGTTCCGGGCTGCCGCCGTGTTCCAGCCAGGAGGAGTTGTGGTAGTATTCCAGCAGCTGCACCTTGTTGGAAAAGCAGAAGGCCGCGCTCATGCGCACCTTGTAGTCCGGCTGGTCCTCGCGGTCGCGGCCCACGGCTTCGCTCTCACAGCTGAACACCGGGGTCAGGCTGTCCTCGCCGGCGGTTTCGGCCACATAGTCCGCAATGCCGTGTTCATAGCACCAGCTCTCGTGCCAGGGCTTGCCGGTGGCGGGGTCCTTTTCCTTTTCATCGGTAAAGTTCAGGGTCAGGCCCGCATTGACCACGGCCTGCCGGCGCAGAGTGTCCTTGTAGTAGCTGCCGGGCACATCAATGTCGGTAAATACCTCATCGTCCGGCTTCCAGTGGATGATGCTGCCGGTGCGGCGGCCCTTGTAGGCTTCCTTCTGCAGGCCGCCCACATTCTCACCTTTTTTGAAGTCCAGGTGGTAGTGGTACCCATCGCGGTAGATGTCGGCGGTCATCCAGGCGGATGCATACTGGGTGGCGCACAGGCCCAGACCGTTCAGGCCCAGGCTGAACTCGTAGTTGTCCTCCCCTTCGCCGTACTTGCCGCCTGCATACATTTCACAGAACAGCAGCTCCCAGTTGTAGCGGCCCTCGCCGTTGTTCCAGTCCACGGGCATACCGCGGCCAAAGTCCTCCACGATCACGCTGCCGTCTTTGCAGCGGGTGACGTTGATGGTATCGCCGTGGCCATCGCGGGCTTCATCAATGGAGTTGGACACGATTTCAAAGATCGAGTGGGCACAGCCCTCCACACCGTCCGAACCAAAAATAACCGCCGGGCGCTTGCGCACACGGTCGGCACCTTTCAGAGACGTAATGCTCTCGTTGCCATATTCCTGTTTTTTTGCCATGCTGCTCCTCCCGGCACTGCCGCGCTGCGGGCGGCAGGCCGTCTGTTACTCAAATACAGTGCCGGATTTCCCTATATAATGTATAGGGAGCTGCGCCGGGCGCAAAAAGGCACTTCTGATCTCTTATTTATTGAACCATAGGTTGTTAAATTTGTCAAATGTCCTCTTCCATTTTCAGACCGGAAATCTCAAGTTGAAAAAGTCATTCTTATTTTACGCGCAGGAACGCCCAAAATCAAGAAACTTTCAATTTTCTTGAAAAAATTTGAATTTACCCCTTTACAAAATCGAAATTTCAGGTATAATAATCATCGTCCGGTGCGCCTCTGTAGCTCAGTCGGTAGAGCAGGGGACTGAAAATCCCCGTGTCATTGGTTCGATTCCGATCGGAGGCACCAGTCAAGGAAACCCAGCAGGGTTTCCAATATGCGGCCGTAGCTCATCTGGTAGAGCGCCACCTTGCCAAGGTGGAGGTAGCGAGTTCGAGCCTCGTCGGCCGC
>CAKTGS010000108.1 GCA_934561485.1 uncultured Faecalibacterium sp. | reverse complement strand
TAGTTGGTCAGCACCCACTGATCCGGCCACCAGACCGGGGTGGTGGAGTTGATGGCGGCACCGGTCTTGAAGGAACCGGTGATGATCCAGTACAGCGGGAAGGCGAACAGTACCGCGATGATGCTGATCAGGATCAAGACCAGGATCATATAGGCGCTCATTCTCTTGAGCTTGCCGGGGTGACGCTTCAACGGTTTTTGCTTTTTTGCAGTTGCACTCATTGCTCGACACCTCCTTTAATTTTCCTGGTTGCCCAGCTTGAACTGAACAGCCGACAGGATGGCGATGATCACCGCCAGCACTACGCCCATGGCATTGCCGTAGCCGTACTTGTACTGCTTGAAGGCGGTGTAGTAGATGTAGTACATAATGGTATCGGTCTTGTGGTTGGGGCCGCCGGAGGTCAGCAGCTGGATCAGTGCAAAGCACTGGAAGGAGTTGATGGTGGTGATGACCAGGATGTACAGGGTGGTGGGCATGATGGCCGGCCACTTGATCTTCCAGAAGCACTGGAAGTCGGTAGCGCCGTCCACTTCGGCGGCTTCCACGATGGACTGGTCCACGTTGCCCAGTGCCGAAACGTACAGCACGATGGGCTGGCCCACCGAGGTGGTGAGCAGGATCAGGATGATGCAGCCCAGAGCAAAGCGCTCGTCACCCAGCCAGTTGATGTTCTTGTCGAGGATGCCCAGGCTCTTGCCCAGGTAGTTGAAGATGCCGTAGTAGTTGTTGTACATCCACTTCCACACCACGGTAACGGCCACAGAGCCGGTGACCACGGGCAGGTAGAACACGCAGCGGAACAGGCTGGTCGCCCACTCCGGCAGGTCTACGATGGCGGAGGACACCCACAGCGAGAACGCGCAGGTAACAGGCACCGAAACCACCACAATGATGAAGGTGTTCTTCAGTGCGCCCAGGAAGATGGGGTCGGTAAACAGTTCCTTGTAGTTTGCCAGGCCCACAAAGATGTCGGCACGGTTCATGGTGGAGTCAAAGAAGCTGGTCACCACGCACAGCACCATGGGATAAATCACGAAGCCCAGAAAAAAGATCAGACTGGGCAGCAGGAAGCAATAGGAGGCGAAGGTCTCGCGCCGGACCAGTGCACTGCTGCGCTTGGGCTCTTTGATCGCTGTTTTTGCAGCCAAGAGGATCACCAAACCTTTCTTTCGGCGTTGGGTTTTCATAAAAAGGCCCCTCCCTCGCCGGGATCTTCGAGGAAGGGGCAAAAGTTCAGTTCAGGTTCTCTGCCCCCGGCAGAGCGGATGGATCATGCCTGTGCGGCAGCGTTTGCGTTGTCCACAAAGGTCTTGACGGCAGTTGCCACGTCCTCGCCGGTGCCAACACGCTGCAGCATGTTCCACCACTCGGTGCGGGCAGTGGTCCAGCCCGGAGTGATCTGATAGTAGTCGCCCAGGTAGTTCATGAACTTGCTGTACTCGCTCATGATCTCGTTGCCTGCGTAGATGTCGCCCACGCTGGAACGAACCGGGAAGTAGGTGGAAGCCAGCACGCTGTCCTTGACCTGGTCGGGGTCGGCTGCAATGAAGTCGATGAAGGTCTTGGCTGCTTCGATCTTGGCCTCATCGCCGTTGTCGAAGATGCCAAAGCCCCAGATGCCGCCGCACAGCTTCGGATCGCCGCTGTCGGTGGGGAATGCCATGGGCATGATCTCATCGCCGCTGTTGGTCAGGCCGGCATCGTTGTTGTCGGTGTTCAGCTGCTGTGCAATGTTCCAGCAGAATGCCATCTGCAGGGTGCCGTTGCGGAACAGGGTGATCTCCTCGCCGCCGTTGATGGAAGCGTCAAAGTTGATGCCATCGGTATCGTACAGGGTCTGGATGGCCTTGATGTTCTCGGCGGAGTCGGCAGTGTACTTGGTGTGGGCTGCATCGGTAAAGGTGCCGCCGTACATATTGTTGATGATGGCGCGGGTGCCCTGGTCGCCGCCCTGACCGCTGCAGTAGATGGCTGCCACGTTCTCGTAGCCGCCCTTGTACAGAGCGTCCACGGTCTTGAGGAAACCATCGGTGCTCCAGGTGTGCTTGTCGGTGTCGATGTACTGGTCAGCGCCCACTTCCTTGACCTTGGTCATGTTCACGGCCATGCAGTGTGCGGTCATGCACAGGGGATACTCGTAGTAATCACCGGCATCGTTCTTGCAGGCGGACTCTACAGAAGCGTAGATGTCCTTCTTGGCATCGTCGGTCCACAGATCGTTCAGCGGAGCCATAACGCCCTTGGCGCCCCAGTTGGCAACCAGACGCTCGGGGCCTTCCATGACCAGATCGGGTGCGCTGCCGCCTTCGATGGCGGTGTTCACCTGGTCGTCACCATTGGTGTAGTCCAGGTATTCCACAGTGACCTTGATGTCGGGGTACTTTGCGTTGAAGTTGGTGACGATCTCCTGCACGGTGTCATCATTGCCCCAGCCGCCGATGGGGTATGTCCACAGCTTGATGCTGGTGGCTGCTGCGCCGGAAGCAGCAGTGGAGCTTGCAGCAGAAGAAGCAGTGGTGGTGCTGGAAGAAGAACCGCCGCATGCGGCCAGAGCACCGGCAGCGCTCAGCATACCGGCGGCTTTCAGGAACGAACGGCGAGAAATGCATTTTTTCATAATAGTTTCTCCTTGCTCTTCATCGATTCTTCGATTCACGTTGTCTGCGGCTGTCGTGTCCACAACCGCTGTTGATGGCTCCATTATAGAAAAACTTTTTCATTTTGTCCATTCGTGGTTTTCATAAATTTTCACAGCAGAAATGGTCAACCTGCACAAGTTTGTGGGATATCAGAAAATATACGAAATAATCGGGAGCTTTACTCGTTAAAATAGTTACAAAACGGTACAAGATGAAAAAATGCGTGAAAGCCTTTTTCATGCTGAAAATGGCGAATCTGAAAATGCTTTTCACAAATAAAAGCCTTTTTTCTCGGAAATCTGTGCCCTCTGCACAGAAGCAGACACAAAAATGTAGTCAAAGCGCCTCTTGCGAAGCCGCTTTGTTTCTTTTATACTTTTTAAATAGAAGGTGCTAGGAAAAGCGGCGGCAGCAGGTGCCTTTGCGGCTGCCGGGTTAGGAGCAGGAAAATGTCTACAAATTTTTGGGAGCTGCTGCAGCAGCATCAGGGAGACCTGACCAAGTCCGGGCGGGCTGTGGCAGACTATTTGGTCCAGCACGCATCGGAAGCGCAATATCTTTCCATTTCATCCCTGGCCAAGGAGTGCCAGGTGGCAGAAGCAACGGTGTTCCGTTTCTGCCGGGCACTGGGGTTTGAGGGCTACCACGAAATGCGCATTGCCCTGGCCCAGGCCAATGCCACGGGGGCGCTGGTCAACCAGCAGGCACCGGGACCGGATGCCGACACCGCCACATTGTGCGAACACGCCAGTGCCCTGTTTATGACCGCCATCAACGGCACCCAGAACGCCCTTTCGCCGCAGGCGGTGGAGCAGGCAGTGGCTCTGCTGCATAAGGCGCGGCAGGTGTTCTGCCTGGGGCAGGGCGGCAGTATGCTGCTGGCCAACGACATCTGCGCCCGGTTTGCGGGCATCAGCAATAAGTTCCGCACGGCAGGCGACAGCCACATGCAGATGATGGCGGCCGGCCTGATGACGGAAGAGGACGTGGTGCTGTTTGTATCCTACTCGGGTGCCACCCGCGATATGCTGGAGACCCTGCGCACCGTCCGGGCATCCGGGGCAAAGATCATTCTGATCACCCACTACGAGGACTCGCCCGGTGCCGGAATGGCAGACATTGTGCTGCTGTGCGGCGCGCAGGAAAGCCCGCTGGACTCCGGCAGCATTCCCATCAAGGTGGCGGTGCTGTATGTGGCCGAGGTGCTGCTGCTGCGTTACTCGCTGGACGATATTGAAGCGGCCAATGCCGCGCAGGACCGCACCACCGAGGCGCTGGCCGTTAAAATGCTGTAACAAAAAAGAAGCTGTGTTCCCTTTTTCGGGAATGCAGCTTCTTTTGCGTGCGGAACGATCAGGCGTTGGGGTCGGTTTCAAACTGGGCCAGGTACTCTGCCACCGAGCGGCTCATCTCGCGGGCAAAGGCAGAATTGTATTTGCGGTTGTGGAAGGCCGTGCACCACTGCTCAAAGGGGGCGGCCCCGGCCTTGTAGCCCAAGGTGTCCCGCAACTCGGCACCGTCCATGGTGCGGTAACCGTTTTCGTGCACGATGTGCTCCATGGCGCAGCGCTGGGGCTTTTGCCGGTCCTTCTGCTGCTGGGTGGGCCAGCCGAACACCAGCATGACCGCCGGGAACACGTACTCCGGCAGGTGCAGCAGGGCACGCATGGCATCGCAGTTTTCCATAATGTCGCCGATGTAGCAGGAGCCGATGCCAAAGCTCTCGGCGGCCACCACGGCATTCTGGGCGGCAATGGATGTGTCGGTCACGGCCAGCATCAGGTCGCCCACGCCCGGCTTGCGGGGTGTGCAGCCGGCTTCGATGTAAGCATCGTACCACTTGCGGCAGTCGGCGCAGAACACCAGCACCAGCGGGGCCTTGGCAATAAAGGGCTGGTGGTCGCACAGGTCTGCCAGGGAATCTTTCAGGGCCGGGTCGGTGATGTCCAGAATGGTATACAGCTGCTGGCAGCCCGCACTGGGGGCCTGTGCGGCTGCTTCCAGGATGGCCTGCTTCATTTCGGCAGGGATGGGCTTTTCTTCATACACCCGCACCGACTTGCGGTCGAACAGGCTTTGCAGGATCTCGTTCATTGAAAATTCCTCCGATGTAGAATGTGCAGGCCGGGCCGCGTTCCGGTAGCTTTTTCCTCGAATGTAACGGGCCATTCCATTGCCCGCCCTACTGCCTTTGGCAGCAGGGACCCACCCGCCGGATCATTCTCGGAAAAACTCCCGGCCCACGGCCCTGGATAGATGCATCTTCCCGGCAGGACGGCGGGAAGTTTCCCAAGCAAATGTCCAGAGAAGTGGGGCCCCGGTGCGCAGCACTGGGGCGGAACCGTGGGTTCCGGGCTCCATTTGCGGGAAAAGCTCCCCGCTGGCCTGCATAACGATTATTCGTAATCAATGGGCAGAGTGGGCAGGCCGTTCAGCTCAAGGCCTGCGGTGTGCCCGGCGATGTACTGGTAGTAGCCCTGCGCTGCGATCATGGCACCGTTGTCGCCGCAGAATTTCAATTCCGGCAGGTATACTTTGGCACCCAGCTTCTGGGCACCATCGTTCACCAGCTGGCGCAGGCGGCCGTTGGCGGCTACGCCGCCGGCAAGGCACACCTGCTTTGCCCCGGTATCGGCAGCGGCAAGCAGCAGCTTTTCGGCCAGGATGCCTGCAATGCGCTCCTGGAAGCTGGCCGCAAGGTCGGGCACATTGACTTCTTCGCCCTTCATCTGGGCCTTGTTCACTTCGTTGAGCACAGCGGTTTTCAGGCCGGAAAAGCTCACATTGTATTTGCCCTCCACATGGGGCACCGGCAGACGGTAGGCCTTGGGGTCGCCGGTTTTGGCAGCGTTGGCCACACTGGGGCCGCCGGGATAGGGCAGACCCAAGGTGCGGGCCACCTTGTCAAAGGCTTCACCGGCGGCATCGTCCACCGTATGGCCCAGGATGTGGTAGTGGGTGTAGTCCTGTACTTCCACAATGTGGCTGTGCCCGCCGGAAGCCACCAGGCAGAGGAAGGGCGGCTTCAGCTCCGGGTGGGTCAGGTACAGGGCTGCAATGTGGCCCCGCAGATGGTGCACCGGCACCAGCGGCTTGTTTGCCGAGTAGGCCAGCCCCTTGGCAAAGTTCACGCCCACCAGCACGGCACCGATCAGGCCCGGCGCAAAGGTAACGGCCACAGCGTCCACATCCTCTATGGTTTTGCCCGCGTCCAGCAGGGCTTTTTTTACGGTGGCGCTGATGAACTCGCAGTGGCGGCGGCTGGCGATCTCGGGCACTACGCCGCCGTACAGGGCCTGCTCCTTCACGCTGGTGGAGATGACGTTGCTCAGCAGATGACGGCCGTCTTCCACCAAAGCGGCGGCAGTTTCATCACAGGTGGATTCAATTCCTAAAATAATCATGGGTTCAATGGGCCTCCAGCCAGTTTTTGCCTGCGTGCACATCGGTGCTCAGGGGCACGGCGTACTGCACGCAGCCTTCCATTTC
>CAKTGS010000107.1 GCA_934561485.1 uncultured Faecalibacterium sp. | reverse complement strand
ATGTTCTGGGGCAGGTCGATGTGGGTGGCACCGGGCTTGCCCTTTTCGGCGTGCTTGAAGGCCAGCCGCACGATCTCACCCACCGTGTCCGGCCGGATGATCTGCTTGGAGCGCTTGGTAATTGGCTCAAACATGGCGGTCAGGTCGAGGTATTGGTGGCTGGTGAGCTGCATCCGGTCGGTGCCCACTTGGCCGGTGATGGCCACCAGTGGCGCACCGTCCAGATAGGCATCGGCCACGCCGGTGACGAGGTTGGTGGCACCGGGGCCAAGGGTGGACAGGCACACGCCTGCCCGGCCAGTCAGGCGGCCGTAGACATCTGCCATGAAGGCGGCACCCTGCTCATGGCGCACCGGGATGAACCGGATGCGGCTGTCCCGGATGGCAAACATCAAATCCAGCGTTTCTTCGCCGGGGATGCCGAACATCACATCCACACCCTCTGCTTCCAGACAGTCCACGAGGACCTGCGCGGTCGTTTTTTGTTTTTCCTGCATTTTCACGATTGCTCCTATCATTTCAAAAAGAAAAAAGGCAGTGCAGCCCGGTGGGGCTACACTGCCTTTGCAGACCTTATTCTACCGTTTTTGACAGGATTCCACAAGAGTAAACATTCACAAAAAGTGTGTGGCGCAGGGCTGAATGACTTGACAGCTCTGCTTGAATTTTGCAAAAACGCGGATTTTCCGTTTGAAATCGTTGACAAGCGGTTTTTGTCTTTTTATAATAGAACCAGCACAAGGCGGCGTGGCCCATAGAAGGCCACGCCGCCTTGTGCTTTTTGCATTTGCGGGGCAGAGAGACCGGCAGGGGAAAGGCTGGGAACGCCCGGATGCAGCGAAAATCCAAGACAAAAAGAGGGGAAATCTATGGACCAATTGGTACAGCATCAGCAGACCATCAACGACCAGCTGGCACGATATGGTGTTAAATTCGGCTTGTACAAAAACGGCACGTTTCAGGAACGCCTGTTCCCATTCGACCCGCTGCCGCGTGTCATAACAGCGCAGGAGTTTGAGACATTGAACAAGGGGCTTGTGCAGCGGGTCAATGCGCTGAACCTGTTTCTGAAAGATGTTTACGGCGAAAAGAAAATCATCCGGGACGGCATTGTGCCGGAGGATTTTGTCTTTGCGGGCAGCGGCTACCTGCCGCAGTGTGAGGGCTTTGTGCCGCCCAAGGGCGTTTACAGCCACATCTCCGGCATCGACCTCGTGCAGGCAAAGGACGGCAGCTGGTTTATTCTGGAGGACAATCTCCGTATCCCCAGCGGCGCGTCCTATCCGCTCATTGCACGGGAGTTGTGCCGCCGGTGCAGCCCGGAGACCTTCAGCGGCAACGCCATTGTGGACAACCGCAACTATGCGCAGCTGCTGCGGCAGACCATGGATGCGGTCAACACCGGCGGCATCAACGTGGTGTTTACCCCGGGGCGGTACAATGCCGCCTATTTCGAGCACAGTTATCTGGCGGAAAAGACCGGCGCCGTGCTGGCAGAATGCGGCGACCTATATGTGGAAAACAACAAGGTCTATCTCAAGACTGTCCACGGCGGCGAGCGAGTGGGTGCCATTTATCGCCGTATCAGCGATGAATATCTTGACCCGCTGACCTTTAAGCCGGAAAGCCTGATCGGCATTCCCGGCGTCATGGATGCCTACCGCGCCGGCAATGTGGCGCTGCTGAACGCGCCGGGCAACGGTGTGGCAGACGACAAGGGCATTTATTACTTCGTGCCCAAAATGGTAAAGTACTATCTGGGTGAAGAACCCATCCTGCACAACGCCCCCACCTATCTGCCTTTCTATGAAGAAGATCGAAAATATGTGCTCGATCATCTGGAAACGCTGGTGGTCAAGGATGTGGCCGAGGCGGGCGGCTACGGCGTGGTGTTTGGACGCGATTTGACCAAGCAGCAGCTGGAAGATTTTCGCACGACCATCCGCAACGAGCCGCGCCGGTTCATTGCACAGGAGGTCATTGATTTCCTCGACCTGCCCATCATGGAGGGCGGCGAAAAAGTGCCCCGCAAGGCCGATTTGCGGGCGTTTGTGCTGAGCGGCGGCGATGATACAAAGGTCTGGGCAAGCGGGCTGACCCGATTTTCCCGCAACCCGGACAGCTTTGTGGTCAACAGCTCGCAAGGAGGAGGTTTTAAGGACACATGGGTATTATCTCGCTGAACAAGGCCAGCCGCCTATACTGGCTGGGACGCTACACAGAGCGTGTATATACAGGCTTAAAAAAAGCAAAACCCATTTACGATGCCGGGGTGGACGGCAGGGAAGGCGATTATGTGGACTACTGTTTCCGCTTGGGCATTCCCGGCGGCTATGCAAATACGGTGGATTTCTGCAAGCGGTATTTCTTTGACAGAAATAACCCGAACTCGCTGGCGTCCAGTTTGGTCTACGCCTATGACAATGCCGTGGTGCTGCGGGATACCCTGACCACCGACACCCTTTCGTACATCCAGCTGGCCATGAATGCCATGGAAAAGGCGGCGCAATGCGATACGCCTGCCATCGCGCTCCAGTGGGTGCTGGATGACATTCTGGCTTTTCGCGGGGCGTGCGAGGAGACCATCTTTGATGAAGAGACCCGCAGCATGATCAAACTGGGCACCAGCGTGGAGCGGACAGACCTGTATCTGCGCCTGGGTGACGAGCCGGAGCGCGCCCGCAAGGAGTTTGAGCGGCTGTTCAACCGCCTGTACAAGACCCAGCTTTCGCCGAACAAGGAGCGGCTGGATTTTCTGGTGGATGCGCTGCTGGATTCCTCCAAGCCGGATGCTTCGGCACCGGAGCTGGTCGCAGCAGTGGAAAGCTTGTTTCTCGACCTGTAACGGCAGAAAAAACGCAGGACAGGAAACACAGAGGAACGAGCAATGACAGAACTGGAATTTCATTTTCACACCGGGGTGGAGTTCTCGGCTCCGGTCAATGGGCACACCTTTGCGCTGCATTGCCTGCCGGTGGAGGATGATGCGCAAAAGCTGCAAAGTTATGCTGTCCGCATAGAACCGGCGGCAGAGTATGGACTGCACCGGGATGGTTTTGGCGGTTGGCTGGTGTGCGGCAGCTGCCGGGAACCGCATGCGTTTTTTTGCTACGATTCCCACGGCATCGTACGGGTGGATGGACGCGCACAGGCAGAAACGGTAAATCCTGTGCTGAAACAGTTTACAGAACTTACCGCTATGACGGAAGAGCTGGAAGCGTTGTGGCAAAGCCTGCCGTTGGAAGGAAAAAGCCCGCAGGAGCAGGCAGCGCTGCTGAACAAAGCGGCAGCCGGTGCGCTGCACTATGTGCCGGGGCTTACGGGGATCTCCACGACTGCCGGGCAGGCGTTTGCGCTGGGCAGCGGGGTCTGTCAGGACTATGCGCACATCCTGCTGGCGCTGGCGCGGCGGTCCGGGTTTGCGGCGCGCTATTGCATGGGGCTTGTACCCGGCGAGGGTGCCACCCATGCGTGGGTAGAAATTGCCCTGCCGGATGGCTGGCATGGCTATGATCCCACCTTTGCCTGTGAAGCGGGAGAAGATCATGTGCGATTTGCCGTGGGCCGGGATGCTGCTGATTGCCGTGCAGAACGAGGTGTTTTTCGAGGCATGGCAGACCAGACCCTGCATACTGAGATGCGGCTGGACGTCCGCAAGGGCTGAGCGATACAAGACAAGGCAATGGCACCGGGCTTCTGCACAAAACCGGCAGAAGCCCTTTTATTTTTCAGAAGCTGTTTTTGTAAGCGGGGTGCGCCGAGCGACGAGTATTTTTGCCCGCAGACAAGGCGATTTTCCGCAGCAATCCTTGGTGGATTGCAAGGGAAAGCAACGCAGTATGCGAGCAAAAAGGCCGTTCGAGCGGTGCGCAATGCTTATGAAAACGGCTTCTTAGATAGGAGCGTGTAAGAAAGATGGAAGAAACCGTCGCAAGCCTTTCGCTTGCAGTGCATGAAAAATTGGAACTGAAAAAGAATCGGCTCACTCCACTGCCCGGCAACGACAGCGGAAAACGAATCTGTGTGGTCACGGGTGTGCACGGTGATGAGCTGGAAGGTCAGTATGTGGTCTATCTGCTCAATCGCCGCATTCAGGAGCACCCGGAACTTCTGACCGGAACGGTGGATATTTATCCGGCAGTCAATCCATTGGGCATCAACACCATTCAACGCGGCATCCCGCTGTTTGATTTGGACATGAACCGCATTTTCCCCGGTGATACTGACGGGCCGATGGCGGAATATTATGCCCATGAGGTCGTGGAAGATCTGCGCGGAGCGGATATTGCCATTGACATCCATGCTTCCAACATCTACCTGCGGGAGCTGCCGCAGGTGCGTATCTCGGAGGAGACGGCCCCGGCACTGGTGCCGCTGGCAGAGCAGCTCAACGTGGATTTTGTCTGGGTCCATGCGGCGGCAACGGTGCTGGAAAGCACGCTGGCGCACAGCCTGAACGTCATCGGCACACACTGTCTTGTGGTGGAAATGGGCGTGGGAATGCGCCTGACCAAGAGCTACGGCGAGCAGCTTGTAGACGGTATCCTGAACCTGATGCACACACAGGGAATGTGGGCAGGTGAAACGAAAACGCCTCGCAAGCCCATCGTCAGCAAGGATGAGGTGGCCTTTATCAACGCGGATAAGGCGGGCATTTTCATTCCCAGTGTGGAGCATAACGGCATTGTGAAAAAAGGGCAGGAGCTGGCAGTCATTGCGGACCCGCTGACAGGTGAAGTGCGGCAGACCCTGATGGCTCCGGCAGACGGTCTGCTGTTTACCCTGCGGGAATATCCCGTGGTCTATCCGGGCAGTCTGCTGGCCCGCATCCTGACAGGAGGATTTCGGAAATGAGAGAAGAAACGCTTTACGAGTTGGAAACACCCTACCGCCAGAAGTTCAAGATCAAAGGATTTCGTTTTGGTGAGGGGGAAAAGGCCTGTGCCATGGTGGCTGCCGTGCGCGGCAACGAAGTACAGCAGATGTATGTCTGCGCGCTGCTGGTGCAAAAACTCCGCAAACTGGAAGAACAGGGGGCCATTGCTCCCGGCAATGAACTGCTGGTGGTGCCCTGCGTCAACCATTTTTCCATGAACGTGGGCAGCCGATTCTGGGCAATGGACAAAACGGACATCAACCGGATGTTTCCCGGCTATGACCAAGGCGAAACGACCCAGCGCATTGCGGCGGCACTGTTTGAGGCGGTGCAGGGCTATAAATACGGCATCCATTTTGCGTCCTTCTATCTGCCTGGCGATTTTGTGCCCCATGTGCGCATCATGAACACCGGCTATCAGACGGCCAGTCTGGGCAACCTGTTCGGCCTGCCTTATGTGGTCATGCGCAAACCGGAACCCATTGATACAACAACGCTGAACTACAACTGGCAGGTATGGGAAACGAACGCCTTCAGCGTTTACACCAAGGAGACGGATGAGATCGATGAGCACAGCGCACAGGAGGCGGTTGCCGCAGTGCTGCGGTATCTCAGCCGGGTGGGTCTGCTGCGCTATAACTGCCACAGCGGGTATCTTTCCTCTGTTGTGCAGGAAAACGAGATGGCCAATGTGCTCACCCCGGCGGGCGGAATCTTCCGCCGCTTCGTAGAGCCGGGGCAGGAAGTGGAGTATGGTCAGGAATTGGGCGTGATCCTTGACCCCTTTACTGCGGAGGTGGAGGCAGAAATCACCTGCCCAACCAGCGGCGTTGTTTTCTTCGCTTTGAAAAAACCGCTGACAACAGAACATGAGGTTGCCTTTAAGGTGATCCGGCGGCTGCATGGGGGGTGTTTGTAAACAGGATCTTTGTACGGAGCTTTGCGGCCAACATCGTCTGCGGCGTGTTGGGCGGCCCCTGTGTTGCCATTTTTCACAGAATGCGTTATACTGATTCTGTGAATTTTTTGCATCGAGGAGAGACCATCATGCTGCGCTGCGCCATTGTAGAGGATACTGCCCGGGAGCTGGAACACCTGCAAAACTGCCTGAAACGGTATTCTGCCGAGCGGGCTCTGCCGCTGACCGTTACGGCGTTCGGGAACGCAGCGGATTTTCTGGAACACTATTGTGCGGACTACGACATCGTGTTCATGGACATTGAGCTGCCGGGGCTGAACGGCATGGAGGCGGCCCACCGCCTGCGGGAGAT
>CAKTGS010000106.1 GCA_934561485.1 uncultured Faecalibacterium sp. | reverse complement strand
ATCAGGCAGTCCGGCCGCATGGCCACCACGCCTGCAATGGCCACGCGCTGCTTCTGGCCGCCGGACAGGTTGTGGGGTGCCCGCTCCCGGAACTCGTAGATGCCGGCCATCTTCATGGACTCATCCACGCGGCGGCGCATCTCCTCGGGCGGCACGCCCAGGTTTTCCAGTGCAAAGGCCACGTCCTCTTCCACCACGGTGGCCACGATCTGATTGTCCGGGTTCTGGAACACCATACCCACGGTCTGGCGGATATCGTAGAGCTTGTCCTCATCGGCGGTGTCCATGCCTTCCACGTACACCTTTCCGCTTTCCGGCAGCAAAATGGCATTGAAGTGCTTGGCCAGGGTGGACTTGCCGCAGCCGTTGGCCCCCAGCACTGCCACAAATTCGCCGCGCTTGACCTGTGCATTCACACCATCCAGCGCATACACCGGCTGGTCGCTGACATCATAGCGGAACTTTAAGTTTTCTGCTGTTAAAATCGTTTCACTCATTTGCGTTTCTCTTTCTGGTGGTGCGCCCCTCTGAAAGGGGCTGTACCCCATTCTATTGAAATTGATTGCTTGTTTATTTTTAGCGGCCTCGCCCTCTCCGTCATCGCTGCGCGATGCCACCTCTCCCAAAGTGAGAGGCCTTGGCAGTACGGTAAACTTTCCGGTTTTGCCAAGGGCTCCCCCTTTGGGGGAGCTGCTGAGCAACGCGAAGCTGAGAGGGCGAGCCCTTTTTTCTCTTATTCTTCCCAGATGGCCGTTGCACCGCAGGGCACCACGCCGCCGGTGGCAGACACCGGCAGGCCGATCTCATCGCAGCTGGTCTTGCCGCCAAAGCGGGGCACCAGCGTAGTCTTGAGCATGTACTCCATAACAGCGGGCGAAAGGCCGGTGGTGTAGCTGTTGACCGCAAAGAACAGCGGCTTGTCGCTCAGCACTTCTTCGCACTGGCTGACCAGGTCGTAGATGCAGTCCTCCAGCTTCCAGATCTCACCGCCGGGGCCGCGGCCATAGCTGGGCGGGTCCATGATGATGCCATCGTACGTGTTGCCGCGGCGCTTTTCCCGCGCCACGAACTTGGCGCAGTCGTCCACCAGCCAGCGGATGGGTCGGTCGGCCAGGCCGCTGGCCACGGCATTGTCCTTGCCCCAGGCCACAATGCCCTTGGAGGCATCCACATGGCAGACGGTAGCGCCCGCCGCCGCGCAGGCCAGGGTGGCACCGCCGGTGTAGCCAAACAGGTTCAGCACCTTCACCGGGCGGCCGGCGGCGCGGATCTTCTGCTGGTACCAGGCCCAGTTCACGGCCTGCTCCGGGAACACGCCGGTGTGCTTGAAGCCGGTGGGGCTGACGATGAGGGTAAGCTTATCCTCCCCTTCGCCACAGCTGATCTTCCATTTTTCCGGCAGACGGCGCTTGTATTCCCACTCGCCGCCGCCCTGATTGGAGCGGTGGTAAACAGCATCCGCCTTGGCCCACAGGGGGCTTTGCTTCGGGGTTTTCCACACCACCTGCGGGTCCGGGCGGATCAGGATGGTCTCGCCCCAGCGCTCCAGCCGGTTGCCTTCGGTAGCATCCAGCAGTTCATAATCTTTCCAGGTATCTGCAGGGCGCATAGCGTTCTCCTTTTTACTGCTTCAGAATTCGTTTGTTGATCTTTTCCACAATGCGGTCTGCACAGCGGTGGATGGCTTCCAGGTCCTGGCCCTCCACCATCACGCGGATCTTCGGCTCCGTTCCGGACACGCGCACCAGCACACGGCCCATGCCCATCAGCTTCTGCTGTTCGTTCTCAATGAACCCGGCCAGCACCTCGTCCTCCTTGTAGGCGGCCTTCTGGGCGGCATTGGCGGTCACGTTCACCAGCACCTGCGGGTACTGGGCATACACCTCGTTCAGCTCGCTCATCTTCTTGCCGCTCTCAGCCAGCAGCTTGAGCAGCTTGCCGGCGGTCAGCTCTCCGTCACCGGTGGTGGCGTGGTGCATCAGGATCACGTGGCCGCTCTGCTCACCGCCAATGGCGTAGCCGTTTTCGCGCATATTTTCCAGCACGTAGCGGTCGCCCACGGCAGTTTTCTCGGTCTCAATGCCCTGCGCTTCCATAAATTTGATGAAGCCCAGGTTGGACATGACGGTCACCACGGCGGTATTGCCGTCCAGGCAGTTCTTTTCCTTCATGCTCATGGCCAGCAGGGCAATGATCTTGTCGCCGTCCATCTCGTGGCCCTTTTCATCGCAGGCAAGGCAGCGGTCGGCATCGCCGTCAAAAGCAATGCCGCAGTCAAAGCCGCCGTCCACCACGGCCTTTTCCAGGTTGTCCAGGTGGGTGCTGCCCACGCCCTTGTTGATGTTCTCGCCGTCCGGCGTCACGCCGATAAAGGTGCACTTGGCCCCCAGGCGGGGGAACAGCTTCTGGGCCACGGCAGCCGATGCACCGTTGGCGCAGTCGATGCAGACGTTCAGGCCGGTCAGGTCGCCGTGGATAGACTCGTACAGATGGTCCACATAATCCTGCAAGCCGTCCTCGCGGCGGTACACGCGGCCCACATCGTCCCCGGTTTTCAGCTCGATGCCGGCACCGTTGTTGTCAATGTAGGCTTCGATCTCGTTTTCCACCTCGTCCGGCAGCTTGTAGCCGCTGCCCGCAAAGATCTTGATGCCGTTGAATTCCATCGGGTTGTGTGATGCCGAAATCACCACACCGGCGTCTGCGTGGTACTTGCGCACCAGGTAGGCCACGGCGGGGGTGGGCAGCACACCCAGGCTCTCCACGTCTGCACCCACGCTGCACAGACCGGCGGTCAGAGCAGCTTCCAGCATATCGCCGGACTGGCGGGTATCCTTGCCGATGAGGATGCGGGGGCGGCGGCCCACGCTTCCGGTCAGCACGGCCGCTGCGCCGCGGCCCAGCTTCATGGCAAGTTCACAGGTCAGGTCTGCACCGGCCACGCCGCGCACACCATCGGTTCCAAAATATTTTCCCATAATAATTCCCCCACTTTCAGGTTTACGCCCTCATCCGACCCTTCGGGTCACCTTCCCCCGGCCGGGGGAAAGCTGTCACCGCAGGTGACTGATGCGGGTACTTTCTTCAAAACAGGCTCTGCTGGCCGTTTTCTTCGGCGCTGCCGGTCTCCGGGGCCTTCATGCCCAGGTGCTCGTAGGCCAGGCGGGTGGCACAGCGGCCGCGGGGCGTGCGAGTCAAAAAACCCATCTGCATCAGATACGGCTCGCACATGTCCTCCAGCGTAACGGCTTCTTCGCCCAGGGCCACAGCCAGCGTTTCCAGGCCCACGGGGCCGCCGCTGTACATCTCGATGATGGCACGCAGCAGGCTGCGGTCCAACTCATCCAGTCCCAGCGCATCCACATCCATGCGCTTCAGGCCCAGCAGGGCCACGTCCCGGTCGATGATGCCATCGCCCAGCACCGTGGCAAAGTCGCGGATGCGCTTCAAAAAGCGGTTGGCCACACGGGGGGTGCCCCGGCTGCACTTGGCCAGCTCGTAGGCACCTTCCGGCGTGATGGGCTGGTCCAGGATGCCCGCCGACCGCTGGATGATGCGGCTCAGCTCATCCGGGCTGTACAGCTCCAGCTTGAGCAGCACGCCAAAGCGGTCGCGCAGCGGGCCGGTGATCTGTCCGGCACGGGTGGTAGCGCCCACCAGCGTGAACCGGGGCAGATTGATGCGGATGCTCTGGGCGCTGGGGCCTTTGCCGATCATGATGTCCAGGGCATAATCTTCCAGCGCCGGGTACAACACCTCTTCCACCTGCCGGGACAGGCGGTGGATCTCGTCAATGAACAGCACATCGCCCTCCTGCAGGTTGGTCAGCAGGGCGGCAAGGTCGCCGGGCTTTTCAATGGCCGGGCCGCTGGTGATGCGGATCTGCACCCCCATCTCGTTGGCAATGATGCCAGCCAGGGTGGTCTTGCCCAGACCCGGCGGGCCGTAGAGCAGAATGTGATCCATGGGTTCCCCACGCCGTTTGGCGGCTTCCAGATAGATCTTCAGGTTCTGCTTGACCTTTTCCTGTCCGATGTAGTCCTCCAGATGCTGCGGACGAAGATTGTTCTCCTCGTTGTCCGCCGGGGTCATGCTGGGCTGCATCATGCGTGCGCCGTACAGCGCGGTATCGTCCTGCATTGTTTACCTCCTGCCTGCCATGCTCCGCAGAGCCAGCTTGATGATCTCTTCCACGGGCAGCGTTCCGTCAATTTTGGAAATGGCCAGTGCGGCTTCGCTCTGGCTGTACCCCAGCGACACCAGCGCCGCAATGGCCTGGGCGCTGCTCTGAGAAGCCGGTGTGTCGGCTGCCGCCCCGGCCACATCTTCCAGCGAGATGCCGTCCACAAAGCCCTTGGCAACTTTGTCCTTCAGCTCCAGCACAATGCGCTGGGCCAGCTTGGGGCCAACGCCGGATGCCGCCTTGAAGGCCTTGTGGTCTCCCGCCGAAATGGCCAGCGCTACCCGCTGCGGCTCCATGACGCTCAGAATGGCCAGGCCTACCTTTGCGCCCACGCCGGAAACCGAGGTCAGCAGCTCAAAGCAGGCCTGCTGTTCCTCGTTGGCAAAACCGTACAAGCTCACATCGTTTTCGGTCACGCTCATCACGGTGTAAAGGGTGGCTTCGTTGCCAACGCCCGGCAGTGCCCCGGCCACGCTGGCCGGGCACTGGGCATAATACCCCACCCCGCCGCAGCTGAGCACCACGGCGTTCAGGCTTTTTTTCACGATTTTTCCAGTCAGACAGTAGATCATAGAATCCTCTCAGTCAAGACCCATCGCCTCGCAGGCAGAAATCAATTTTCCGAAAAAGGCTTCCCCCGGAAGGGGTGAAGGCTTAAGCTCTGGGTCAATCTTCAAAAGTTGATTTCCGTGCCCTGCAGGGCGGCTGTACTATGCGGTCAGATGGGGCCCGCCACCCGGCGGGCAAAGCGGTTGAGCTGGTTGCCGTTGGTGTGGCAGAAGGTGATGGCCATGGCCAGCGCATCGGCGGTGTCATCGGGCTTGGGCACAGCGGGCAGGCTCAGCAGCATCCGGGTCATTTCCTGCACCTGCTTTTTCACCGCCTTGCCGTAGCCGGTAACCGCCAGCTTGACCTGCATGGGCGTGTATTCGTAAATGGGCAGGCCCGCCTGCGCCGCCGCCAGCAAGATCACCCCGCGAGCTTCGGCCACGCCAATGACAGTGGTCTGATTGTGCTGGTAGAACAGTTTTTCAATGGCCAGTGCCTCGGGTTTTGTCCGCTCCATCACGTCCTTTACCCCAGCGTACACCTGGTCCAGACGGCGCTCAAACGGCACCCCCGCATCGGTGCACACCGCACCGAAATCCACCGGCGCAAAGCGGTTGCCCACGTAATCCACCACGCCCCAGCCCACAATGGCATACCCGGGGTCGATGCCCAAAACTCTCATGCTGTGTTCCCTTTCCGACACTACTCCTATTATAGTATCTTATTATATCACAACGCTTGGTTGGGAGCAACCGGAAACCTGTCGGCAGGCCGCCGCAGATCTTCGATGCCACGCCAAAAACAAGCCTTTCCGCCCGGCCGTTCAAAAAACTTTTACGATTTTTGAAAAAGGGCTTGCATTTTGGCAGAAGGTATGGTAATATAATCAAGCTGATTTCGGCAGAAACAGAATATGGACGGTTAGCTCAGCTGGTAGAGCATCTGCTTGACGTGCAGGAGGTCACAGGTTCGAGTCCTGTACCGTCCACTTGTTAGAGGGAGTCTCCAACGTAAGTTGGCGGCTCCCTTTTCGTTTCATAGATCTGTTCGGGCCAAGCTGACCAGCGGTCACACCGACAGCCACCCAAAGAAAAAACGCCTCAGGATCTCTCCTGAAGCGTTTCATTTAAGTCGGCGACTACCTATTTTCACGCGCCGTTTCCAGCGAACTATCTTCGGCACAAGTGAGCTTAACTTCTGTGTTCGGAATGGGAACAGGTGGAACCTCACCGTCATCGACACCGACCGATCTGACTGGCTCAGTATAACACATCGTGCTTTACTTGTCCAGTATTTTTACTGCAATCCAGCTTTTTGAATCGTTGGCAACAACAGCTGGATTGCGTTTCGCAACAGATGCCGTTTTCCAAGACTCTCTATTCTGTCTTGCGATTGAAGGACGTGCCTTCAAAACTGAATAATCACTGCTTACATTTTTTCGTTGACTGAAAAGTCTCAAGCGAATTGTGGT
>CAKTGS010000105.1 GCA_934561485.1 uncultured Faecalibacterium sp. | reverse complement strand
TACAAGCAGTATGGCCGCTACCTGAACAAGGTGGACAGCTTTGAGTTCCCCGGCCTGACCGGCATGGAGAAGATGGCTTCCATCATGCAGAAGCTGCGCGACAACCCGCCCGCCGAGCTGGCTGGCCACAAGGTGGTCAAAGTGACCGACTACAAGAAGCCCGAAGAAACCGGCCTGCCTGCTGCCAACGTGCTGATCTACGGCCTGGAAAATGGCGCCACAGTGGTGGTTCGCCCCTCCGGCACCGAGCCGAAGATCAAGACCTACTTCACCACCCTGGGCAAGGACCTGGCCGAAGCACAGGCCCAGAAGGATGCTCTGGCTGCTGCCATTGAGCCGATCCTGCAGTAAATCTTCCCCGAAATTTCACAGCGATTCATTTGTGCCCTTCTGCCCTGTGCAGAAGGGCATTTTTGCTGTAGAATATCGGTTGCAGTTTGCGCCCTGATACGCTATAATAAAATATGGCTTATTCTATCTGCCCGCCGGAAAACCAGTCGGCCCGGCGGCGCAAACACAGGGCAGGTGTAAAAATTGGAAAAGAATGTATCGGCTGTGCTGGTGGCGGCAGGCTCTTCCACCCGCATGGGGTTTGACAAACTCAGCTTTGACCTGGGGGGCGAAACGGTGCTGCGCCGCAGCATCCGTGCCTTTGAGCAGTGCCCCGCTGTCACGGAGATCGTTTTGGTGGCGGGCAAAAACCGCGCCTTTGTGGAGCAGCAGGCGGCAGACTGCACAAAGCCTGTTGCCATTACGGCGGGCGGGGCTACCCGTGCCGAAAGCGCCAAAAACGGCGTGCTGGCTGCAACAGGCGAGATCGTGGCGGTGCACGATGCGGCACGGCCCTTCGTCAGTCAGGCCGTGATCGAAGCGGCCCTGCAGGCGGCTGCCCGGTGCGGTGCGGCTGCCCCGGCGGTGCCGGTAAAGGATACCGTGAAACAGGCGGTGCGCGGGGACGGCAAAACGGTTCCGGCCGATTGCATGGTGCAGGCCACCCCGGACCGCAGCACCCTGTATGCAGTGCAGACACCCCAGTGCTTTGACCGCGCCGCTTATCTGGCCGCGCTGGAAGAACTGGATGCCGAAAAGGCCATGCTGGTCACCGATGACTGCAGCCTGTTTGAGCTGACCGGCCGCCCGGTGCAGTTGACCCAGGGCGACTATGCCAACCTGAAAATCACCACGCGGGAGGACCTGCCCCGCCCCACACAGAAGGAGAAAACGAAAATGCGCATTGGACATGGTTATGACGTACATCGTTTGGTAGAGGACCGCAAGCTGATCCTGGGCGGTGTGGAAGTTCCCTTTGAAAAGGGCCTGCTGGGCCACTCGGATGCCGATGTGCTGACCCACGCCGTGATGGACGCGGTGCTGGGGGCCGCTGCCCTGGGCGACATCGGCCAGCATTTCCCGGACAATGACCCCGCCTATGCCGGAGCCGACAGCCTGAAGCTGGCCGGGCACGTGGCACGCATCCTGGCTGAGCACGGCTGGCGCATTGAAAACATTGACGCCACCCTGCTGTGCCAGCGCCCCAAGCTGGCTCCGCACATTCCGGCCATGCGCGCCAACCTGGCTGCAGCCTTCGGCCTGCCGGTGGATGCCGTGAGCGTGAAGGCCACCACCGAGGAACACCTTGGCTTTACCGGCGAGGGCCTGGGCATTGCCGCCCACGCCGTTGCCCTGATCGAACGACTGTAAGAAACGGGAGTATACATCCATGACTCTGAATGCGATCATCGCCAATTTTCAGACCTTTAAAATTGTCGATCTGCTGGATATCATCATCATCGCGTTTCTGATCTACCAGCTGCTGGGCATCATCAACCGCACCCGTGCCGGTCAGCTGGCCAAGGGCGCGCTGCTGGTGCTGGCGGTATACCTGGTGGCCAACACGCTCAACATGCGCACAGTCACCTGGCTGCTCAACTCGCTGCTGCAGGTGGGCCTGCTCACGCTGGTGGTGCTGTTCCAACCGGAGATCCGCCGTGCGCTGGAGCGCATGGGCCAGACCGACCAGTGGGCGTCCAAGCTGTTCAACATGAAGGAACGCTACAACGACCCCAGCCTGAAAGGGGCCTGGCGCAGTGCCATCATTGCCATCTGCGATGCGGCGGAGCGCTTTTCAGAGACCAAGACCGGCGCACTGATCGTGCTGGAACGCCACACCAACCTCTCAGAGATCGTGCGCACCGGCACCCCGGTGAACAGCGCCGTGAACCTGGAAGTGCTGGGCACCATCTTTTACGAGGGCACCCCGCTGCACGATGGTGCTGCCATCATTGAAAATGGCCGCATCAAGGCGGCGGGCTGCGTGCTGCCGCTTTCCAACAACCTGGACCTGGGCAAGGATATGGGCACCCGCCACCGCGCCTGCCTGGGCATTGCCGAAAATTCCGATGCCATTGCCATTGTGGTCAGCGAGGAGACCGGCATCATCTCCGTGGCCAAAAACGGCGTGCTGATCCGCCATTTTGACCGCCAGACCCTGTATACCCGCCTGATTGATGAGATGATCCCGAAGGAGACCACCGTGGAAAAGAGCACGGCGGAAACCTGGAAGGACCGCGCCAAGCAGGTCTGGAACTGGATCACACAGAAAGGGGAGGACGAGCAGCAATGAGCAAGGAACCCAACAAGGCAAACGGCACAAAGCCTGCCGTCTCCCACAGCAAGAGCATTCTGGATGACCGCCGCATCCGGCTGGCACTTTCCATTCTGGGTGCAGTGATCGCCTGGATGGTGGTTACCATCATTGTGCAGCCCGGCACCACCAACACCATTTACAATGTGCCGGTGGATTACACCTACGATTCCGCTGCCTATACTTCCCGGGGCCTGAGCATCGTCAGCGCCGAGGACAAGACGGTGAACCTGAAGATCTCCGGCGATGGCTACACCATCGGCGGCCTGTCGGCTTCTGATTTTGTGGTTTACCCGGACTGGTCCAGCGTGCGCGACAGCGGCGAAAAAACACTGCGGCTGCTGGTGCGCGGGGCCAACGGAATGCTGAACGGCGTGACCGTGACACTGGAAGGCTCGGAAAACACGGTGGACGTGGTGTTTGATGTGGTGGAAGAAAAAACGCTGCCCGTGACCGTGACCACCAACTACCTGACCATTGCGGATGGCTACATCCTGTACAGCACCGATGTCTCCAAGGAGACGGTGACCCTTTCCGGCCCCAGCAGTGAGCTGGACAAGGTGGCTACCTGCACGGCAGAGGTGACCTATACCGGCGAGCTGACCAGCTCGGTCACGCTGGAGACCCCGCTGCGCTTCTACACTTCCGGCGGCAAGGAAGTCAAGTTTGCCTATACCGAGCTGGAAGAAAACAGCGTGGACGTGACCCTGCAGGTGTACAAAATGGCCACTCTGCCGGTGAATGTGAGCTTCATCAACGCACCCAAGGACTTTGACGATTCGGTGCTGGCATACGACCTCAGCCGCAAGCAGCTCAAGGTGGCCGGCCCGGCGGAGAAGATCGATGCGCTGTCTACCCTGTCCATCGGCACCATCGACCTGTCCACCTTTGCGCTGAACAAGAGCTACGAGCTGCCCATTGAGCTGCCTTCGGAGATCTACCTGCTGGACAACATTTCCAGTATTACGGTCAGCTTTGACTGCTCTGGCCTGGAGACCAAAACGATGAACCTGCCCTCCAGCTGTGTGCAGGTGGTCAACCTGCCGTCTACCTATCGGCTCACGGTGGAGACAGAACGGCTGATGAACGCGACCCTCTGCGGCCCCAAGGGCGCACTGGAAACCCTGACCCCGGAGCAGGTGGTCATTGAGATTGATGCCGAGGACTTCTCGGTGGCAGTGGGCCAGCAGAACATTGCCTGCCGCCTGTATGTGCCCGCCAACGGCAAGATCTTTGCACTGGGCAGCTATGTGCTGCAGTGCCGCATTGACAGCAACTGAAAAGGATAACACAACAAGATGATTTTGGTTCGCAACATTCGTCTGCCGCTTTCCGCCGGGGAAGCGCAGGCATTTGAAAAAGCCCTGCATGCTCTGCACCTGCCGCGCGGCAAGGCGCAGCACCTCGGCGTGGCAAAACTTTCGGTGGATGCCCGCCGCGGCCAGCCCAAGCTGGTGTACACGGTGGCCGTCACCCTGTCGGATGCCGCCGAGGAAGCGGCATTTGCCGCCCGCTGTCCGGACGCCAGCCTGCACAGCAGGGTGGATCTTTCCGTGCAGAACGGCACCCGCCCCCTGCCGCACCGCCCGGTGGTGTGCGGCCTTGGCCCGGCAGGGCTGTTTGCCGCGCTGCTGCTGGCCCGGCAGGGGTACCGGCCCATTGTGTTGGAGCGCGGCCCCGCGCTGGACGAGCGGGTGCGGGCGGTGGAGCATTTTTCCGCCACCGGCGAGCTGGACGAAAATGCGAACATCCAGTTTGGCGAGGGCGGCGCCGGCACCTTCTCGGACGGCAAGCTGACCACCCGCATCGGCGATGAGCTGTGCGGCTTTGTGACCGAGGTGTTTCTGCAGCACGGTGCCCCGGCGGAGATCGCCTGGAAGCAGAAGCCTCATGTGGGCACCGACCTGCTGCGGGGCGTGATCGCCTCCATCCGCAAAGAGATCGAGTCCCTGGGCGGGGAGGTGCATTTCAACACGGCGCTCACCGGCCTGGAACAGAAAAACGGACAGATCACCGGCATTTTTACCACAAAAGGCACCTTTGCCTGCGAGGCACTGGTGTTTGCGGTGGGCCACTCGGCCCGGGACACCTTTGCCATGCTTATGGACAGCGGCCTGCAGCTGGAATGCAAGCCCTTCAGCGTGGGGTTCCGCGCGGAGCACCTGCAGAGCGAAATTGAAAAGAGCCTGTACCACGAGGCCGCCGGGCACCCGGCGCTGCCCCGGGGCGAATACCAGCTGTCCCAGCATGTGGGAGAGCGGTGTGTGTACACCTTCTGCATGTGCCCCGGCGGGCAGGTGGTGGCATCTGCCAGCGAACAGGGCCGTGTGGTGACCAATGGCATGAGCTACCATGCACGCAGCGGCAAAAATGCCAATGCGGCGGTGGTGGTGAGCGTGAGCGGGGCCGACTTTGCAAACGACCCGCGCCGCGCCATTGCCTTCCAGCGGGAGCTGGAAGCCCGTGCATACGAAGCCGGACACCATGCAGGTGCCTATGCAGCTCCGGCAGAGAACATCCAGAGCTTTCTGGAAGGCAGGGGCCGGCTGCACATCGGCAGCGTGCAGCCTACCTACGACCGGGGGGTGACCGCGGCAGACCTGGGCAGCCTGCTGCCCGGGGAGCTGGCCGACACTCTGCGGGCGGGCCTGCGCGCTTACGAACACAAAATTGCAGGTTACACGGCGCCGGATGCCATCCTTACCGGCCTTGAAACCCGCACCAGCAGTCCGGTGCGGCTTAAGCGCGAAGAGGATTTTGAATGTGCACAGCTGGCAGGGCTGTACCCCTGCGGTGAGGGTGCGGGATATGCAGGTGGCATTATGAGCGCCGCTGTGGATGGCCTGCGGGTGGCCCGCGCCATCATCAGCCGGTATGCACCGGCAGAAGGGTGAGAAAATTTTGATGTACGATCGTGAAAACGATAACCGAAATAACGAAGGCCGGCAGGTGCAGCAGGAGTTGGAAGACCAGCTGCGCGCCTTTGGCGACACCATGACCGATGCCTTTGCCCACGGCTTTGAAGGCAGGGGCATGGACATCGGCGACCGGGCGTGGGATGTGGGCAAAGCCGCTGTCCATGCAGCCAACTACGGTATCGGGGAGGCGGCAAAAGCCTTCCGGGGACGGGACAATTCTGCCAGCGGCAGTGCAGGGCAGCCCTTCCGCGCGGAAGATGCCGCCGGGATGCCCGGCTGGTTCCGGCAGATCTTTGCAAAGCCGGAGCCGACCCCGGTGGAAAGCATCCGTATCAGCGCCAAAAAACGGTACAGCGCAGGCCGCACCCTGCTGGCCGTGGGCATCACGTTCACGGTGCTCTTCGGGCTGGGAACGTTGGGCTGCCTCATTGGCCTGGATGTTGTGTCGCCTGCGGCCCTTGGGGACGTTGTGATGACGGCAACGGAGGATGGCGGCGTGTTGATGACGGGCACGAACACCTTCATGAACACCGCCTACAACGCGCTGGGCATCGTCGGCAGCGTGCTGGCCCTTGTCGCCTGTGGCTTTGGTGCCATGATCGCCGCTGGTGCCTCCCGGCTGTCGGCCTCCAAAAAGCTGGGGGCGTTGGCAGATGCAGCCGAAAAGCTGAACGCGCAGAAGGG
>CAKTGS010000104.1 GCA_934561485.1 uncultured Faecalibacterium sp. | reverse complement strand
GACTACAACAAGGTGTTTGCCGCCTCCCGCTATGACCGGGGCGAGGCCGACTACCTGAACTGCCCCTTCAACAAGGAAGAGTACGAGAAATTCCACGCGGCTCTCGCGTCTGCCGAGCGCGCCCCTCTGCACGACTTCGATACCGGGGCCGAGCAGTCTGCTCAGCCCGACCCGGACGCCCACGGCAAAAAGGCCGACACCGTTACAGTGTACGAGGGCTGCATGCCCATTGAGATCATGGCTGCCCGGGGTGCCGACACCATGCGGTTCGGCCCCCTGCGCCCGGTGGGCCTTGTGAACCCCAACACCGGCCACCGCCCCTGGGCCAACGTCCAGCTGCGGGCCGAGAACAAGGAGCGCACCCTGTACAACATCGTGGGCTTCCAGACCAACCTCAAGTGGGGCGAGCAGAAGCGGGTGTTCAGCATGATCCCCGGCCTGGAACATGCCGAGTTTGTGCGGTACGGTGTGATGCACCGCAATACTTTTCTGGATGCACCCCGGGTGCTCAGCGCGCAGCTGTGCCTGAAGGAGCACCCCAATGTGTTCTTTGCCGGGCAGATCACCGGCTTTGAGGGCTACATGGAAAGCGCCGCCTGCGGCCTTCTGGCCGCCCGGAACCTCTATGCCCGGCTGGAAGGCAAAGAGCTGCCCGCCCCGCCGGTGAATACCATGTGCGGTGCGCTGGTGCAGTACCTGACTACCGAAAACAAGAACTTCCAGCCCATGGGCGCAAACATGGGCATCCTGCCCCCGCTGCCGGAAGGAAGCCGCCCGCGGGACAAGCGCCTGCGTTACATGGCACAGGCCGAGCGCGCTGTGGCCGGCTTCCAGCAGTGGCTGGATGAAACTTCTCTTTAAGAAGGGAGAAAAGTTATGAAGATTATTGTGGACATGATGGGCGGCGACAACGCCCCGCTGGCCGTTCTGGAAGGCGCTGCACAGGCCGTCAAGGAGTACGGCGTGCAGCTCATCGGCGTGGGCAACGAGGCGTTGGTGCGCAAGACTGCCGCCGAGCACAACATTCCGCTGGACGGCATCGAACTGGTGAACTGCACCGAGACCATCGAAATGTGCGACGAGCCCGCCCGCGCCATCCGTCAGAAGAAGGATTCCTCCATTGTGGTGGGTCTGAATATGCTCAAGGAGGGCAAAGGCGATGCCTTTGTCTCTGCCGGCAGCACCGGTGCGCTGCATGTGGGTGCCAGCCTGATCGTGCGCACCCTCAAGGGGGTCAAGCGCCCGGCGCTGGCCACCATGGTGCCCGCCAAAAAGCAGGCTTACCTGCTGCTGGACTGCGGTGCCAACGTGGAGTGCCGCCCCGAGATGCTGGCCGCCTTTGCCGTGATGGGCAGCTGCTATGTGAACAAGGTGGAAGGCCGCCAGAGCCCCAGCGTGGCGCTGGCCAACAACGGTGCCGAGGAGAGCAAGGGCACCCCCATGCTCAAGGAAGCCCACCAGCTGCTCAAAACCACCCCGGGCATCCGCTTTGTGGGCAACATTGAGCCGCGTGATGTGCCGGGCGGCGATGTGGACGTGGTGGTGTGCGATGGCTTTACCGGCAACGTGATCCTCAAGCTGACCGAGGGCGTGGCCAAGATGCTGCTGGGAATGCTCAAACAGATGTTTCTGGCAAACTTTGGCGGCAAGATCGCCTACCTGCTGCTCAAGGGCGGCGTGTCGGACCTGAAGCACCAGATGGACAGCGAGGAATACGGCGGCGCACCCTTCCTGGGCGCAAAGCAGCCGGTGATCAAGGCCCACGGTTCTTCCAAGGCCAAGGGAATCAAAAACGCCATCCGCCAGGCCAAGATCTGTGCAGAGAACGACCTGTGCGGCACCATGCAGTCCGCTCTGAATGAGCTGGCCGCAGCACAGAAAACTGAGGAATAAAAGGGAGTAAAAACGACCATGAGCCATCAGTTGGAAACCATTATTGGCTATCAGTTCAAAAACCCGGAGCTGCTGGAAACGGCGCTTACCCACACCAGCTATGCCAACGAGAGCCGCACCCCGGTCAAGCACAACGAGCGGCTGGAGTTTCTGGGCGACAGCGTGCTGCAGATCGTCTCGGCAGACTATCTGTTCCACGCCTACGCCGACCGGCCCGAGGGCGACCTGACCCGCATCCGTGCCAGCCTGGTCAGCGAGGGGGCATTGTTCCAGTTTGCACAGGAGATCAACCTGGGCGAGTACCTGCGCCTGGGCCGCGGCGAGGAGCGCTGCGGCGGCCGTACCCGCCCCAGTGTGGTATCGGACGCTTTTGAGGCCGTGATCGCCGCTTTGTATCTGGATGGCGGCATGGATGTGGCCCGCAAGTTCATTCTGCCCTTCATCACCGAGGGCAAACATGCCGAGGCCGACTACAAGACCCGCCTGCAGGAGATCGTGCAGCAGAACCCCGAAGAGCGCCTGAGCTATGTGGTGGAGAGCGAGTCCGGCCCGGACCACGACAAGCATTTTGTGGTGGCCGTGCGCTTCAACTCCGACCGTGTGGCCCGGGGGGAGGGCCGCAGCAAAAAGGCTGCCGAGCAGTGCGCCGCCAGAGAGGCCCTGAAGCTGCTGGGCGTGATAAAGGAAAAGTAAATGGTATTCAAAGAACTGGAGATCCAGGGCTTTAAAAGCTTTCCCGATAAGGTCAAGATCACCTTTGATTCCGGTGTGACCGGTGTGGTTGGCCCCAATGGTTCCGGCAAGTCCAATCTGTCGGACGCGGTGCGCTGGGTGCTGGGCGAGACCAGCTCCCGTCAGCTGCGCGCGGCCGGCAAAATGGAGGACGTGATCTTTGGCGGCACCCGCAGGCGCGGGGCCATGGGTTTTGCCCAGGTGCGTCTGACGCTGGACAACACTGCCCACACGCTGGACCTGGACGCCGAAGAAGTGACCATCGGCCGCAAGTATTACCGCTCAGGTGAAAGCGAGTACACCATCAACGGGCAGGTCTGCCGCCTGCGGGATGTGTACGAGCTGCTGCTGGACACCGGCATCGGCCGCGATGGCTATTCGGTCATCGGGCAGGGCCGCATTGCGGAGATCGTGGCGGCCAAAAGCAGCGAACGCCGGGAAATTTTTGAGGAAGCCTGCGGCATTGCCAAGTACCGCTACCGCAAAACCGAAGCCGAGCACCGCCTGGCCGCAGCGGGTGAGAACCTGGAACGCCTGCGGGACATTCTGGGCGAGCTGGAAAGCCGCGTTGGTCCGCTGGAAAAAGAGAGCGCCAAGGCTCAGAAATTCCTGGAACTGAGCGAGCAGCGCAAAACGCTGGAAGTAACCCTGTGGACGGACGGCGTGCACCGCGCCCGGGATACCGTGCGCCAGCAGGTGCGGGATTATGAGACCGCCCAGGCGGACTATGAGCGTTTTGACCGGGAGACAAAGGCCGCCGAACAGGAGGCTGAGGAGATCCGGATGCAGGCACAGCAGCTGACCGTTGCGGTCGAGCGCCTGAATGGGGATATCCGCAGCATCACCGAACGGATCAGCGGCTCGGACAGCCGCATTGCCGTGCTGGAAAACGACATTCTTCGCAACGAAGAGAGCGCTGCTTCCCTGCGCAGCGAGATCGCAGCCGGGGAGCAGGACGGCACCGAAGCGGAAGCTGCCCTGCAGCGCCACCGGGCCGTGGCCGCCAAAATGGAAGCGGAAGGAAAGGCACTGGCAGCAGAGATCGAAGCGCTGAATGCGGAAATCGCCCGCCTGACCGACCAAAGCAGCGCCAGCGGAGCACGCAAGGATACCCTGCGCGCCCAGCTGGCCCAGCGCACGGCCCAGCGCACCGAAGCCCAGGTGGCCCAGGCTGCCGCCGAAGCCGCTGAGGAAACGGCCCGCCAGCGCCTGCCTGCGCTGGAACAGAGCGTGCAGGAAAGCACCGCCCAGCGGGACGATGCCCAACAGGACCTGGAGGACACCATAAAATACCGCCAGATGCTGGCCGAAAACGAAAAACAGCTGGCCAACATCCGCTCCGGCCTGGAGCTGAAGCTCAAGGGCCGCAGGGCCGCTTTGGACGAAGCAGACGCCGCCGAGCAGCGCCTTGGCCGGGAACTGGACGCCGCGCGGCAGCGGCTTTCCGTGCTGCGGGAGCTGGAAAAGAACATGGACGGCTATCAGAATTCGGTCAAGGCCGTTATGCGGGCTGCCGGGGCACGCCGCCTGCGGGGCATCATCGGGCCGGTGTCCGCCATCCTGAAGGTGGAACCCGGCTGCGAGGTGGCGGTGGAAACCGCTCTGGGCGGGGCACTGCAGAACATCGTGGTGGAAAACGAAGCCGCCGCCAAGGCTGCCATTGCCATGCTGCGCAATGACAACGCGGGCCGTGCCACCTTCCTGCCGCTGGACACCGTGCAGCCCGGCGTGTTCCGGGGGCGGCTGTCCGGTTCTGCGCGGCTGGCGTCCAGCCTGGTGCAGGCCGATGGGCGGTATGCCGACATCGTATCCAACCTGCTGGGGCGCATCATTGTGGTGGACGACATCAACGAAGCGTCCCGCGTGGCGCGGGACAACAGTTTCCGCAGCAAGGTGGTCACGCTGGACGGCCAGGTGATCAATGCGGGCGGCAGCTTTACCGGCGGCAGCGTGCAGCGCAGCGCCGGGCTGTTTACCCGCAAGCAGGAGATGGAAGAGCTGCGCGTCAAGGCGGCAAAGCTGCAGAAGGACTGCCTGGCCGCGCAGGAAAAAACGGACCAGTGCAAGGAGCAGGCGGACGCCGTACAGGCCGAACTGACCGCCACGTCCAGTGAGCAGATCACAGCCGCCAACGACCGGGTGCGGGCCGAAGCCGAGCAGAAACGGCTGGAAGCCCTGGTGCAGCAGCTGGAAAGCACGCTGGCCGCCCGGCAGCAGGAGAGCGCTGCCCTGCAGACCGCCCTGGCCGACAGCCGCAGCAAAGCACAGGAAGCTGCTGCCCGGCAGGCTGCCCTGACGGAAGAAATCGGGCAGCTGACGGCGGAAATGGACCGCATTGCCGAGGGCACGGACATCTTTGCCGCCCGGCAGAATGAGCTGGCCCAGCAGCTGAGTGCCAAGCGCCTGGAACAGGTGACCCGCCAGAAGGACGCCGAGCTGGCTTACAGCCAGATCGCAGCGCTGGAACAGCGGGCCAGGGACGCTGCCGCCCGCAAGACCGCGCTGGAAGAAAGCCTTGCTGCCCTGGCCCAGCGCAGCGAAGCCAGCCGGGCCGAGATCGCGGCCATCCGGCAGGCAAAAACCGACAGCCAGTCGGAGATCGCTGCAAAGGAAAAGGCCATCCGGGAAGCCACGGAAAAGCGCCTGGCCCGCCAGCAGGCGGAGACCGAAGCCCTGGCCCGGGCGCGCACCGCGTCCGACAGCCGCGAGGAGATGGGCCGGGAGATGGCCCGTCTGGCCGAGCGCAAGGCGGCCGCCGAGACCGAGTATGATCAGACCGTGGCAAAGCTGTGGGATGAGTACCAGCTCTCGGTGAGCCAGGCCGAAGCCCTTTGCGTGGAGTTTGAAAGCCTGCCTGCCCTGCGGGCACAGGTGGCCGACCTGCGCGGCAAGATCCGTGCTTTGGGCAGCGTGAACGTGAGCGCCATTGAAGAGTACAAAGAGGTCAAGGCGCGGTACGATGCTCTGACCAGCCAGGTGACCGATGTGGAGGAGAGCCGCAGCGAGCTGACCCGCATGATCGCAAAGCTTTCGGCGCAGATGCGGGAGATCTTCTCCGACAGTTTCCGTGCCATCAACGAAAACTTCGGCCGTGTGTTTGCCGAGCTGTTCGGCGGCGGCGAAGCCAGCCTGGTACTGGAAGATGAAAGCGATGTGCTTTCGTCCGGCATCGGCATCCGGGTGGCGCCCCCGGGCAAGGTCATCAAGAATCTGGAAGCGCTTTCCGGCGGTGAGCAGGCGCTGGTGGCCATCAGCATCTACTTTGCCATTCTGGCGGTCAACCCGGCCCCGTTCTGCATCCTGGACGAGATCGAAGCCGCCCTGGACGATGCCAATGTGGTGCGGTTTGCCCAGTATCTGCGCCGGGTGAGCGACAAGACCCAGTTCATTGTCATCACCCACCGCCGCGGCACAATGGAAGCTGCCAACGTGCTCTACGGTGTGACCATGCAGGAGGACGGCGTGTCCAAGCTGCTCAAGCTGGACCTGGAACAGGTTGACGCCACGCTGGTTTCCTGATATATAATAAAGAAAAAACATAAGGAGGGCACCATGGGGTTCTTCGGATTTGGAAAAAAAGAAAAAGATAAAATGAAAACGGGCCTGGAAAAGACCCGCACCGGCTTCTGGGGCA
>CAKTGS010000103.1 GCA_934561485.1 uncultured Faecalibacterium sp. | reverse complement strand
GAAACGGACGTGGTGCGCAAGATCGTGCTGTCCTTCTGCGTGCAGGGCTGCTACTACACCTTTACCAGCTACTGCGGCCAGATGGACGAAAAGCGGCTGGTGGCGCTGCTGGCCTCCATTGCCCGCGCCGCGCAGAAGATTCGGATGTAAGGGTGGAACGATTGAGAATGGCCTCCGCTGCGCTCTGGCCATCTTCAGAGGAAATTTTATTTTAATTCGAGCAAAATCGGACAGACTGCGGCCTGTCCGATTTTGCATTTTCACCAGAGGGGGCGGTACGGGCAGCAGCCGCTTTTCGTCTGTGCGGAGGTTCCCGCAGGGAACAAGCACAGAAGATGTTGTTCTATTCTTGCGACTCCTTCTGTGAAAAAGCAAACAAGCCAGACCCGCAGGTCTGGCTTGTTTGCCATATAAAAATAATAATTCCGCTGTTGATGGCCAGAGCGCAGCGGAGGCCATTTAAAATCTATTATACGCCCGATGCGCCGTAGTTTGCCAGCACGCGGGCCGAAGGATCGTTGACGTTGCAGCCCGGCCATGCCTTGTTGGGCATCCAGAAGTCTACGATGGTGCGGCTCTGATCGTGGTAGTATTTCTCAAAGATCTCCCGGTAGAACAGGCTCTCTTTGGTAAAGGGCATACAGTGGGCCGAGTAGTTGGCCCGGCGCAGCTGGAACTCCTCATCGGTGTACAGGCTGTTGGCGTATTCCTTGATGTCGTCCACCATGCTGTGGCCCACAGCATCCGAGAAGGCGGCCTTTTCGCGCCACAGGATCTCCGGCGGCAGCCAGTCGCCCTCAAAGGCCTTGCGCAGCAAATACTTGCCTTTGCCGTAGCTGTTCAGCTTCTTTTCCGGGTCAATGGCCATGACGTAGCGCACAAAGTCCAAATCGCCAAAGGGCACGCGGGCCTCGATGCTGTTGGAGGAAATGCAGCGGTCGGCGCGCAGCACATCGTACATGTACAGCTCCCGGATGCGCTTCTGGCTCTCCTGCTGGAAGGCATCGGCGGTGGGGGCGTAGTCGGTGTATTTGTAGCCGAACAGCTCATCGGAGATCTCGCCGGTCAGCAGCACGCGGACATCGGTCTGCTCGTGGATGGCCTTGCACAGCAGGTACATGCCCATGCTGGCGCGGATGGTGGTAATGTCCCAGGTGCCCAGCAGGCGGATGACCTCTTCCAGGCTGTTGAGGACCATATCGCGGTTGATGATGATCTCGTGGTGGTCGCTGCCCAGATATTCGGCGGTCTGGCGGGCATACTTCAGGTCAATGGCGTCCGTGTCCATGCCAATGGCAAAGGTGCGGATGGGCTTGCCCAGCTTTTTGGCGGCAATGGAGCACACCAGCGAGGAGTCCAGGCCGCCGGACAGCAGGAAGCCTACCGGCGCATCGGCATCCAGGCGCTTTTCCACGCCGGCGATCAGCTTTTCGCGGATGTTCCGGAGCACGGTGTCCATGTCATCATCCATGGGTGCAGGCACGTCCGCAATGTCCTCGTAGCGCACAAAGCGGCCATCGCAGTAGTAGCTGCCAATGGGGAAGGGCCGGATGTCATCGCACCAGCCGATCAGGTTCTGCATCTCGGAAGCAAAGGCGATCTGATGGCTGGACTTGGAGTAGCCGTAGAACAGGGGCCGAATGCCGATGGGGTCGCGGGCAGCGATCAGCCGGTCTTTGCGGGAATCGTACAGGATCAGCGCAAACTCGGCGTCCATGTGGCGGAACATGTCCAGCCCGTATTCGTAGTACAGCGGCAGCAGGATCTCGCAGTCGCAGTCGGACTGGAACTTGTAGCCCCGGCGCTTGAGGATCTCTTTTTCAAACCGGAAGCCGTACAGCTCACCGTTGCACACCACACAGTCTGCTCCGCGGTAGAAGGGCTGCATCCCCTCCGGCGTCAGGCCCATGATGGCCAGTCGGCCAAAGCCCATCAGACCAAAGGGGCCTTCTACCACCCGCTGGTCGTCCGGGCCGCGCATCACCGTGCGCAGCAGATACTCTTTGAACTTGGCGGCACTCAGATCGTGCCCGGTGTAGCCCATCACACAACACATATTTCTTACCCCTCTTTTTGTTTGGCGAATAAAAAAATACGGCAGCGCATTCATCCCATTCTGCTAGGACGAATATGCTGCCGTATCCGTGGTGCCACCTAAATTACCGGCATAAAAACCCATGCCAGTCACTTTTGTGCGCTCTCCCCGTTGAAAGCACTGCCGCGATAACGAGCGGCGCACGTCTGCCCCTACTGCCGCCGCTGCGGGTTCAGGGGGAAGCTCCCGGGTGTTCGTTCGGGTGCCGTTCTCTGTGCGGTTTCCACCGGCCCGCACTCTCTGCAAAAGAACATTGGAACCTTACTTTTCCCGTTCATCACTTTTTATGCCTGCATTGTATCACGGCTTTTGGTCCGTGTCAACACAGCAGGGACATTTTTGTGCGGTTTGTTGGGGCTGCGGGTCTTTTTGTGCGCAGTGGCGGCACAGTCCGTACAAAACGCTGCCCTCACACTGCAGGGTAAAGCCATGTTCCGCCATCAGGTGGGCCCGCACTTCGTCCATGAAGTGGCAGTCCAGGTGGTAGATGCGGCCGCACTGCACGCACTTGAGGTGCAGGTGCTCCCGGCAGTGGCGGCCCTCGTCCACATACTGGAATACGGCTTTTTCGCCTTTGTCGGCTACGTACTTCATAATGCGCTGCTCCCCGGCCAGTTTGTCCAGGTAGCGGTACACCGTGGTGGGGTTGGGGCTGGCCCCCTGCTCTTCCAGGTGCTCCAGAATGTTGGAAGCACTGACCGCGTGCTGCCGGTTGTTGATGAGATAGTCCAGGATCAGCTGCCGGGTCTTGGTGTTGTAGCCATCACTCCGTGCCATGAAAAAAGAACACTTCCTTATCTGTATGGATCAATTTTGCTTATTGTAACATATTTTTGCATTGGATGCAAAAGCAGCGGATGAAAATTCCGGCATTTGGCAACAAGCACAAAAAATATTGTAGGATTTGGCAAAAATGCGGCCAAAACTTTGGACAAAACGGAAAACGCGCCAAAGTTAATTAAAAAGTCTTGTAAAAAATGTCCTGATGTGAAATAATATATTAGATAAGATACTGGGATGGCAGCCGGGATACAAGCTGGATGTCCCACGAGAAGGGGGCACCGGCAGTTCGGAACAAGGGGCTGCTTTTTTGCGGGGTGCCCAAAGGATTAGGAGTTGTACGCACATGAAAGAAATGGATACGCAGTCGAAGCCCAGCCTGAAGCTGCAGGCCTACCAGTATTTAAAGACCAAGATCCTGAACTGCGAGTATCGGCCCAATGAGTTTTTGAACGAGCAGAAGCTCTGCGCCGAGATGGGCAACATCAGCCGCACGCCGATGCGGGATGCTCTGGGCCGTCTGGAGCAGGAGGGGTTGATCACTATTCTGCCCAAAAAGGGCCTGATGGTCTCCGGCATTACCGAAGAGGACGTGCACAGCATGTTTGAGATGCGCCTGTTGGTGGAACCGTACGCCCTGCGTACTTACGGCGAACACATCCCCCGCGAAGCACTGGAAGCTTATGCGGAGCTGATGCATCACCCCGACCGCATCGAGGACTTCTGTGAGTCGGACGATGGGTTCCATGAGCTGCTTATGAGCACGCTGCCCAACAAGTACCTGCGCAGCGCCTACGACCGTATTACCGGCCTGAACACCCGCTTCCGCATTATGACCGGCAAGGTGAGCATGATCAACCAGGAGCAGACCTGTGAAGAGCACCTGGAGATCTTGGACGCAGCCCTGGCAGGGGACTGGAGCCGCGCAGCAGATTCGCTGCAGCATCACCTGGAACTGGCCCGCGATAAGGCAGAAGGCGTGATCAAGGTCATTCGTCTGTGGTAAAAACTGCATAAAAAAGACCGTTGCACGAAAAACGTGTGACGGTCTTTTTGTTATAAAACTTCCCCAGCCGCCTGCGGCGGCATCGCACAGCGATGACGGAAGGAGTTACAGCGCGTCCAGTTCCTTTTGCAGCTGTGCCAGCGCACTGCGGATGGGCAATTTCTGGGGGCAGGCAGCTTCGCACTTACCGCAGCGGATGCAGTGCAGCGCCTTTTCGCTGTCCGGAAAACGCATGGTCCACTGTTTCTTGATGGCATCCGGCATCTGGAACATGCCCAGCTTGTTCCAGATGCTGAAATTGTCCGGAATGTCCACCCCCATGGGGCAGGGCATACAGTAGCGGCAGCCGGTGCAGCCGATCCTGATGCGGCTGTGCAGAACGGCGGCGGCCTGCTCCACGGCGGCAGTTTCGGCGGGGGAGAGGGGCACAAACCGGTCGAAGGTGGCCAGATTGTCGGCCAGCTGGTCCTCGGCGCTCATGCCGGAAAGGATCACGTGCACATTGGGGTGGCTGCCTACCCAGCGCAGTGCCCAGGAAGCATCGCTGGCCTGTGGATGCAGGGCGCGCAGCGGTGCGGCGGCATCGGCAGGAAGGGCAGCCAGAGTGCCGCCCTTGATCGGCTCCATGATGATCAGCGGAACGCCGCACTCCGCGGTAAGCTGGTAGCCCCGGTCACCGCTGATCTCCTCGGCGCGGTCGTCCCGGTCCAGGTAGTTATACTGCAGCTGGCAGAAGTCCCAGGGCTGATCCCGCAGAATGGCCTCAAACCCTGCGGCGTTGTCATGGCAGGAAAAACCAAGGTTCCGGATGCGCCCGGCAGCCTTCTGCTGCCACAGCCAATCCACTACGCCCAGCGCTTTGGCCTGCCGGTAGCGGGCTTTGTGCAGGGAGTGCAGCAGGTAGAAGTCGATGTACTCCACACCCAGCCGCTGCAGCTGCTGCTCAAAAATGTGTTGGGCGTCTTTCAGCGTTTTGCACTGCCACAGCGGCAGCTTGGTGGCCAGATAAAAGCTGCTGCGCTCCCATTGGGCGATCACCCGGCCCACAAATGGTTCGCTCTGGCCGTTGTGGTAGGGGTAAGCGGTATCGAAGTAATTGACACCGGCAGCTTTAGCGGCGTTCAGAAGGGCTGCGGCCCGCACATCGTCAATGGTGCCGTCTGCCTTTGTGGGAAAGCGCATACAGCCAAAGCCCAGCAGGGAAGTGCACACGCCGTTTTTGTTCCAGTTGCGGTATTCCATAGTAGCATGTATGCAGCAGCCTGTCCTGGGGCTGCCGCTCCTCCTGTTGCGTCCAGTATAACATAGATCCTCAAAGCAGAAAAGGGGGGAAAAGGCTCCGTTACACAACAAAAAGGAGGCCTGCACCTTGCGGTACAGACCTCCTGATGTTCAAGAAAGAACGGTAAGAGAAGGGGTTAAATTACTTAACCTCAACCTTAGCGCCAGCCTCTTCCAGCTTCTTCTTGATGTCGTCAGCCTCAGCCTTGGAGACCTTCTCCTTAACAGCCTTGGGAGCGCCATCAACGATAGCCTTAGCTTCCTTCAGGCCCAGACCGGTGATCTCCTTCACGATCTTGATGACCTGCATCTTGGTAGCGCCAGCCTCAGCCAGGATGACGTCAAACTCGGTCTTCTCTTCCTCAGCAGCAGCAGCAGCGCCAGCAGCAGCGGGAGCAGCAGCAGCAACAGCAGACACGCCGAACTCTTCGCAGTAAGCATCGATCAGCTCTTTCAGCTCCAGAACGGACAGCTCCTTGACGGAGTCGATGATGGCAGTAATCTTCTCAGAAGCCATGGTAATAACCCTCCAATATAAATGGTTTTGTTTGTTGATTTCTTGTTTTGTTTAAGCAGCGGTCACGCGGCCATTAGGCAGCGGGCTCCTCCTGCTTGTCGGCATAAGCCTGCATTGCAACGGCCAGACCAGACAGAGTGCTGGTGAGGGCGCCTGCAAACATGGACAGCATGCCTTCGCGGTTGGGCAGCTTTGCGATTGCGTTGGTCTCGGCAGCGTCCATGACCTTGCCTTCCATGAAGCCAGCCTTCACGACAAACTTCTTGGACTTATCGCCATCCTGGTACTTGCACAGGATGCGGGCAGCGGACATGGGGTCCTCTTCGTGAGCAAAAGCGATAGCGGTATCGCCCTTGAACTGCTCAGCCAGGCCCTCCAGAGAGGTACCCTTGACAGCCAGACGCAGCATGGTGTTCTTCACGACCATGTAATCAACGCCTGCCTCACGCAGCTCCTTACGGAGCTTGGTGTCGTTCTCGACGTTAATGCCGCCATAAGCGACAACGCAGCCGGAAACCGCACTCTCAAACTTTGCCTTCAGATCAGCGACATAAGCCTGCTTCTCAGAAAGAATCTTTGC
>CAKTGS010000102.1 GCA_934561485.1 uncultured Faecalibacterium sp. | reverse complement strand
AAGGGCAAGGTCCGCCGCGCAAAGCTGTTCTACCTGCGTGGCCGTACGGGCAAGGCTGCCAAGGTCAAGAGCGATATTTGATCATCCCCGATTTGAAACCGGGAGAAAAGGGACAACTTGTTGTCCCTTTTTTCTTTATTATCGGGTAAGGAGTGCAAAACCGGAAGGCGAGGTGCAACGGATATGAAACATCAGGAGCAGGCAAAAGCGCCCGTGCGCGGGCAGAGTCTGCTGGAATGGTACGAGGCACTGATCTCTGCAGCGCTGGTGCTGGTGCTGATCTTTTCGTTTTTCTTCCGTATCATTCAGGTGGACGGCAGTTCTATGGTGCCTACACTGATCAACGGTGATAAGCTTATTGTGTGGGGCGCGGGCTACAGCCCAAAGCGCGGCGATGTTGTGATCGTGGACAGCTATACCTCCTACGGCAAACCGCTGGTCAAGCGTGTCATTGCCAAGGGCGGCGACACCATCTCCATCGACTACGAGACCGGCACCGTTACGGTGAACGGCGAGGTACTGCAGGAGGACTACATTGCCGAGCGCACTTACCTGGGCTACGATGTCACGTTCCCGTACACCGTCCCGGAGGGCACCGTGTTTGTGATGGGCGATAACCGCAACCAGTCACTGGACAGCCGGTCCAGCTATGTGGGCTGTATTGATGAGCGGGATATTCTGGGCAAAGTGCTGCTGTGCTTTTTGCCTTTTTCGGATTTTGGAGTGGTAAAATGAACAATCAAGATACACGGTTTGCAAACCAATACAATATTCAGTGGTTTCCGGGCCACATGACCAAGACCCTGCGCATGATGGAGCAGGAGATTCAGCATGTGGATGCCAGCCTTGTGCTGCTGGACGCCCGCATCCCGCTTTCCAGCCTGAACCCGGAGATCGAGCGCATCACGGCCCGCAAACCCAAGCTCTATGCGCTGAACAAGGCCGACCTGGCCGACCCGGCGGTGACCGAAGAGTGGATCAGGTATTTCCATGCGGCGGATGCCGGCTGTGTGGCCATCAGTGCCAAACAGAAGGGCGGGGCCAATGCGGTCAAGACTGCCATTGAAAAGGAGCTTGCCGGTCTGCTGGAACGCCGCCAGAACCGCGGCATGGGCGGTGCCAAAACGCAGGTGATGCTGTGCGGCATCCCCAACGTGGGCAAGTCTACCTTCATCAACACCTTTGCCGGTTCGGCCCGCGCCAAGGCCGCTGACCGCCCGGGCGTGACCAAGGGCAAGCAGTGGGTCAGTACCGACAAGTTCGACCTGCTGGATATGCCCGGCGTGCTATGGAAAAAGTTCGATTCCAAGACCATTGCGTCCAACCTGGCCTTCATCGGCTCCATCAAGGATGATATCCTGGACGTGGAAGAACTGGCCATGAACCTGCTGGACGAAGTGCGCCGCAACTACCCGGACCTGGTGGCCCAGCGCTACAAGCTGGACGCCGAGACCATGGCTCTGCCGCCCTATGAGCTGATGGAAGCCATCGGCCGCAAGCGCGGCCTGCTGGTGCGCGGCGGTGAGGTGAACACCGAGCGCTGCGCCATCATGTTGGTGGATGAATTCCGCGCCTGCAAATGGGGCCGCATTTCGCTGGAGCGCCCGCCGCAGCGGGATGACCTGGCTGACTTTGCAGAGGAGGATGCCGAATGAAGCGCCGTTCCGATGAGGAAATCTCGGCCCCGCTGTACGAATACGATGCCCAGGTGCGGGCACAGTACGGCTGTTTTGCAGGGGTGGACGAGGCGGGCCGCGGCCCGTTGTGCGGCCCGGTGTGCGTGGCTGCATGCATTCTGGACCCGGAACATCCGGTGTACGGCATCAACGATTCCAAAAAACTCACCGAGAAAAAGCGGGATGCCCTGTTTGACGAGATCAGGGAAAAGGCCCTGGCCTATCAGATCGTATTTGTGGGGCCGGACATCATTGACCGGGACAATATCCTCAATGCTACCATGGGCGGCATGAAGCAGGCCGTGGAAGGGCTGGACATTGTGCCCAACCTGGTGCTGGTGGACGGCAACCGCGTCCCGGCAGGGCTGCAGATCCCGGCGCAGCCGGTGGTCAAGGGGGATGCCACCAGCGCCAGCATTGGCGCGGCATCCATTCTGGCCAAGGTCAGCCGGGATCGCTATATGCTGGAGCTGGACAAGCAGTACCCGCAGTATCAGCTGGCAAAGCACAAGGGGTACCCCACCAAGCTCCACTATGAGCTGATCGCGCAGTACGGCATTCAGCCGTTCTACCGCCGCAGCTTTCTCAAAAAGCAGGGCTACTGGCCGGAGAGCGGAAAGTGAACCGCGCCCAGACCGGTCAGCGGGGCGAGGCAGTGGCTGCAAAGTTTTATCTCAAACAGGGCTGCCGCCTGCTGGCCCACAATTTCTGCACCCGGATGGGGGAGCTGGACCTTGTGGTGCAGGAACCGGACGGTACGGTGGTGATCTGCGAGGTCAAGACCCGGGCAAACGCTTCACTTGCAACCCCGGCAGAGGCTGTGGATATCCACAAGCAGCGCCGCCTGATCCGGGCAGCGCAGGCGTATCTGCAGCAGACCGGCCTGAGCGATGCACCGGTGCGATTTGATGTTGCAGAGGTAAACCCTCTTGACAGCGGACGCTGGATGGTACATATTATAAGGGGCGCTTTTCTTGCGTAAAGCGGAGCGCCCGGTGGGAAATGTACGGGCAGGGCACCCGCTCTGCCGCAGCAGCGCAGGGCCGTGTTGCACGCTCTGTGCCGAAAAAGGAGCGACAATATGCAGTTCTTCAGTACCAGAGACAAGAATCGTAAGGTGACCTCTTCGCAGGCAATTGCACAGGGCCTGTCTGATGAAGGCGGCCTGTTTGTTCCCGAAAGCTTTCCGCAGGTGGACGTTCGGGCGCTGTGCGGGCTGGATTACCCCGCCATGGCTGCAGCAGTGGTCAAAGAATATCTGACGGATTATTCACCGGAGTTCCTGGCCGAAGCCGCCCGCACCACCTATGGCGATGCTTTTGGCGGCAAGGCCGGTTATCTCGCCCCGGTGGCAGGGGATACCTATGCCCTGGAACTGTGGCACGGCCCTACCTGCGCCTTCAAGGATTATGCGCTGCAGCTGATGCCGAAACTGTTGGTGGAGGCCAAAAAGAACCTCGGCCGCACTGAAAAAACGCTGATTCTGGTGGCCACCAGCGGCGACACCGGCAAGGCTGCTCTGGACGGTTACCACGATATTCCCGGCGTGGAGATCGCGGTGTTCTACCCCACGGGCGGCACCAGCGAGATCCAGCGTCTGCAGATGGCCACCCAGGAAGGCGCCAATGTGGCGGTGTATGCCGTGCGCGGCAACTTTGACGATGCCCAGACCGGCGTGAAGAAGGTGTTTGGCGATAAAGCCATTGCTGCCGAGCTGGAAAAGCGGAATATCCGCCTGTCCAGCGCAAACTCCATCAACTGGGGCCGCCTGGTGCCGCAGATCGTCTACTATTTTGCCGCCTACGCACAGCTGCTCAAGGCGGGCAGGATCGTCTTTGGCGACAAGGTGGATTTCTGTGTGCCCACCGGCAACTTCGGCGACATTCTGGCCGGCTATTATGCAAAGCAGATGGGGCTGCCCGTGGGCAGGCTGGTTTGCGCATCCAACGAAAACAACGTGCTGACCGACTTCCTCACCACCGGCACCTACACCGCAAAGCGGGAATTTTTCAAGACCACTTCGCCCAGCATGGACATCCTGGTGTCCTCGAACCTCGAGCGCCTGCTGTATCATGTGACCGGCAGCGACACGGAAGTGGCAGGTCTGATGAAGAGCCTGGCCGAGACCGGCAGCTACACGGTGCGTTCGGAGACGCTGGCTGCCATTCGGGAGAGTTTCTCCTGCGGCTGGAGCAGCGAAGAAGAAGTGGCAGGGGAGATCCGTGCCCGCTACGAGCAGGACGGCTATCTGTGCGATACCCACACAGCAGTTGCTTTCCATGTGGCAGCGCAGAAAAAGCGCGAGGGCGTGCCCATGGTGGTGCTGTCCACGGCATCGCCCTTCAAGTTCCCGCGCAGTGTGCTGCAGGCTCTGGGCTGCACCGCACCCGAAAATGATTTTGAAGCAATGCAGCAGCTGGAATCTGCCACCGGTCATGCCGCACCGGCAAGCCTTGCTGCCCTGCGCCAGAAGGCAGAGCGCTTCAACACCATCATTGATCCTTCGCAGATCGCTGAGGTGGCGCTGGGCTATCAGGAATGATCCATCCTGCTGCACGGGCGGCCGCCTGTATTTTTCACGCGCAGGCAGCCATCCGCAAACTGCATAGCGCAAGCACTGCTCGCAGTGCTTGCGGGAATTGCATTAGAACAGGAGAAACAACATGGCACTTTTTGTGCTTGGCGATACGCATCTTTCCCTGGGCGCTTCCAAGCCGATGGATATTTTTCCCGGCTGGAACGATTATGTGGAACGCCTGGAAAAAAACTGGCGCAGGCTCATTACGCCCCAGGACACCATTGTGCTGGCGGGGGACATCAGCTGGGCCATGCGCCTGACCGACACCCGGAAGGATTTTGAATTTCTGCAGAACCTGCCCGGGCAGAAGATCATCATGAAAGGCAACCACGATTACTGGTGGTCCACTGCCAACAAGATGAACGCCTACCTGAAGGCCGAAGGGTTCGATACCCTGCACATCCTGCACAACAACTCCTATTCGGTGGAGGGGTATGCACTGTGCGGCACCCGCGGCTGGCTGTTTGATGTGGGGGAAGCCCACGATGAAAAGGTGATGAACCGGGAAATCGGCCGCCTGCGCATGAGCCTGGACGCCGCCGAGCCGGGACTGGAAAAGCTGGTGTTTCTGCATTACCCGCCGGTGTACACCGGCACCAGCGCACCGGAGATCGTAGCTACGCTGAAAGAGTACGGCATTAAGACCTGCTACTACGGCCACCTGCATGGCAACGCCATCCGGTATGCGGTGCAGGACGATGTGGATGGCATCCGCTACAAGCTGGTCAGTGCAGACGGGCTGCATTTCTGCCCTTACCGCATCAACTGACAAAAACAACAAAATTTAAAAAATTGGTCTGGCAATTGTGTCCAGAGCGTGCTATAATAAGTTTTGACGCGATTGTTGCACCCAATTGAGCGCGCGCGTCCCCGCATATTGCAAACGCAAGGTTATCCAGGACGCAGTGCGCGGTTGCAAAGGGCAAAAACTTCCTGCCCGGCGCAATAGAATTTTTGAGTGGAGGAAAAACAAATGAATTTCATCAAGTGTGAAAAGCTCGAGAAGAGCATGGCAGAGCTGCAGTTCTCCATTGACGCAGAGGCTTTCAAGAAGGCCGTTGCCGATGTTTTCAAGAAGGAAGGCAAAAAGTACGCTGTGCCCGGCTTCCGCAAGGGCAAGGCTCCCCGTTCCATCATCGAGAAGATGTACGGTGCCGATGTCTTTACCTACGATGCCATCAACGAGCTGTTCCCCGAGGCTTTCGAGGCTGCCGTGAAGGAAGCAAATGTGGAGCCGGTCGGCCGTCCTGAGGTCACCGTGGATTCCGCAAGTGAGACCGAGGGCGTCACCCTGACTGTCAAAGTTGCTGTCAAGCCCGAAGTGAAGGTTGGCAGCTACAATGGTCTGACCGTGGAAAAGACGGTCCATACTGTCACCGATGAGGCTGTGGACGCTGAGCTGAAGCGTGTGCAGGAGCGCAATGCCCGTGAGCTGACCCGCGAGGGCGCTGCTGAGAACGGCGATATCGTGGATATCGACTTTGAGGGCTTTGTGGACGGTGTCGCATTTGAGGGCGGCAAGGCTGAGCACTACAACCTGACTCTGGGCAGCGGCAGCTTCATCCCCGGCTTTGAGGATCAGATCGTGGGCCACTCCGCCGGCGAAGAGTTCGATGTGAACGTGACCTTCCCCACCGAGTACCAGGCTGCCGAGCTGGCTGGCAAGGCTGCTGTGTTCAAGATCAAGCTGCACGAGGTCAAGTACAAGGAACTGCCCGCTCTGGATGACGAGCTGGCAAAGGACTGCTCCGAGTATGATACTCTGGACGAGTTCAAGGCTTCCATCCGCAAGAACAACCAGGAGCAGCTGGACAAGCAGGATGACCTGGCTGTTGAGAACGCCCTGGTTGATCAGGTCATCGAGAGCATGGAGGGCGAGATCCCCCAGGCAATGTACGAGACCCGCATGGACGAGATGGTCAACGACTTTGCATTCCGCGTGGAGCAGCAGGGCCTGCGCCTCGAGGACTACCTGAAGTATATGGGCCAGTCCGTGGAGCAGTTCCGCGCTTCCTTCATGCCGCAGGCTGAGAAGCAGGTCAAGATCCGTCTGGCTCTGGAGGCTGTTGCCGCTGCTGAGAACATCGAGGCTTCCGA
>CAKTGS010000101.1 GCA_934561485.1 uncultured Faecalibacterium sp. | reverse complement strand
TCGGTGATGATGCCGTACTTGGTCAGGCCTTCCATCACGCGCTCGGGGTTTGCGGTGGGCTTATCCATCTTGTTCATTGCCACGATGAGCTTGACGTTGGCAGCCTTGGCGTGGTTGATGGACTCGATGGTCTGGGGCATGATGCCGTCGTCGGCAGCCACCACCAGAACGGCGATATCGGTCATGTTGGCACCACGGGCACGCATGGAGGTGAATGCCTCATGGCCCGGGGTATCCAGGAAGGTGATCAGGCTGTCGTTGATCTTGACCTGATAGGCACCGATGGCCTGGGTGATGCCGCCGGCCTCGCCTGCGGTAACGTTGGTCTTGCGGATGGCATCCAGGATGCTGGTCTTGCCGTGGTCCACGTGGCCCATGACGCAGACGACCGGGGGACGCTCCACCAGATCTTCCTGGGCATCCTCTTCCTGGGTGAACAGGCGCTCCTCAATGGTCACATGCACTTCGTGCTCGACCTTTGCGTGGAACTCCTCTGCCAGCAGAGCAGCGGTATCAAAGTCGATCACATCGTTGATGGCGTGCATCTCGCCCATCTGCATGAACTTGGCGATCACCTTGCCGGCCTGCTGCTTCAGGCGGGTGGCCAGCTCACCCACGGTGATTTCATCCGGGATCATCACCTTCAGCTGTGCATTGCGGGCCTTTTCCAGCTGGATGCGCTGCAGACGCTCAAACTCGGTCTCGCGCTTGCCCTTCTGGAACTGCTGGCGCTGGCGCTGGCCGCGCTGGGTAAACTTCTGCTTGTTGCCCTGCGGAGTGGGCTTGCGGCGGTTCTCGGTGTTCTTGGTGGAAGCCAGATCATCGTAGCGGGCATCGAAACGATCCACGTTCATATCCACGGTGCGGGTATCCACAGTCACCTGGTGGTCCTCGCGGCGCACAGACACAGCCTGTGCGGGAGCAGCCGCTGCCTTGGCACCGGTCTCGCGGGCCAGCTCGCTGAGGGAAACGGTCTTTTCCTCACGCTTCTTATGCTGCTCGTTCTTCTTATCGCTGTGCTTATTATTGCCGTTCTTGTTCAGCTGGTTCTGCTGTGCAGGCTCAGCCTTCTTCTCCGCAGGCTTTTCGGTCTTGGGGGCTTCGGGCTTCTTGTCCGCCTTCGGCTCTGCCTTGGCAGGCTTCTTTTCTGCGGGCTTCGGCTCTTCCTTGGGGGCCTTGGCGCTGTTCAGGAACTCGTCCAGGCTGGCCACGCTGTTGTCCTTGCTGAACTTCTCCAGCAGGTAGTTCAGCTCGTTTTCTTCCAGGTTAGAGCTGTTCTTCTTACCGGTGCTGCCCATGGCAGCCAGCTCGTCCAGAACCTTCTTGGCAGAGAGGTTCAGGTCCTTTGCAAAGTCACTCACTCTATATTTTACGGTCATTCGCTCATATCCTCCTCATTTTTGATTGCTCCGCAGTCCGACAGGCGGTCGAAGCAGAGCTTTGCGAGGTTGCGGTCGGTCACCGCGTAAACAGCCACAGGCTTGCGGCTGATGTCGGCCAGTTTATCCTGGGTCAGCGGCATGGTGATCACATCCACCAGGTCGCCCACCGAATAGTTCAGGCGCTGCACGGTTTTAGCGCTGGCATCGCTTGCCACCATCACCAGCCAGGCCTTGCCCTTGACGCAGGCATCTTCCACCGCGTCAAAGCCAAGGGTCAGCGCACCGGCCTTGCGGCACAGGCTCAGCGCCTGGAACAGTGCATCGGCCGGGGCCAGTGCAGGCTTTGCGGGGGTGTTATTCTTTTTCGGCATTCTGGGCGGCCTCCTTTGCAGCTTCGGCCAGCTGTGCTTCCAAAGCCTCGTACACTTCGGCGGGAACCGGCTGCTCAAAGCAGCGCTCCAGCGCCTTTTTCTTTTTTGCCTTGGCAAGGCAGGCGGGGTCCGGGCAGAGGTATGCGCCGCGGCCCGGCTTTTTGCCCACAAGGTCAATGCTGATCTCCCCGCTGGGTGCGCGCACCACACGCACCAGCTCCTTTTTGGGGCGGCTGGTCATGCAGCCAATGCACTGGCGGGCAGGGATCTTTTTTTGTGCCATCCGGTTTCCCTCCTTTGGCTGTCTGCGCCGGGGTTACTCGGCGGCGGTTTCGCTTTCCGGCTTCTTCGGCTCTTCTTCCTCGCCGTAGTAGCCGCTCTCGGGGCGGATATCAATGTTGTAGCCGGTCAGACGGGCGCACAGGCGGGCGTTCTGGCCCTTGTTGCCAATGGCCAGGCTCAGCTGCTGGTCCGGCACGGTCACACGGCAGGAGCGGGTCTCGCCGGGCAGCAGCTCCACCTTGACCACCTTGGCCGGGCTGAGGGCTGCGGAAATGAACTCGGACACATCCTCGCTCCACTTCACGATGTCGATCTTCTCACCGCCCAGCTTTTCCACCACAGCGGCCACACGGCTGCCGTGCTCGCCGATGCAGGCGGAAACAGGGTTCACGTTGGGGTCCTTGCTCCACACGGCCATCTTGGTGCGGGCACCGGCCTCGCGGCTGATGGCCTTGACCTCCACGGTGCCGTCAAAGATCTCGGGCACTTCCAGCTCAAACAGGCGCTTGACCAGGCCCGGGTGGGTGCGGCTGATCATCACGCGGGCACCGCGCTCGCCGCTGACCACGTCCACCACGTAGACCTGCAGGGTCTGGCCCTCGGTGTACACCTCGCCGGGCACCTGCTCGTTGCGGGGCAGAATGGCCTCGCCGCCCTTGCCCAGATCCAGGGCCACAATGCCCTTTTCATTATCCACGCGGGTCACGGTGGCCTGCACGATGTCATGTGCGCGGGACTGGATCTCGCTCAGCTGCTGGCTGCGCTCGGCCTCGCGGATGCCCTGACGGATCACGTGCTTTGCGGTCTGGGCGGCAATGCGGCCAAAGTCCTTGGTCTTGAGCGGGGTAACAATGCGGTCGCCCACTTCGTAGCTCTTGCGAATCTTCTGGGCTTCGGTGATGCCGATTTCGGCGTGCTCATCGTACCAGTCCTCATCGGCCACAACGTCCTGGATCAGGGCCACGTTGAACTTGCCGGCTTCGGGGTCGATTTCCACCATCACGTGGTCGTCCTCCACCTCATAGTTCTTCTTCACGGCAATGATGATGGCCGCCTTGATCTTTTCGATCAGGTACTCTGCGGTAATGCCGCGCTCGTGCTCCAGCATGGAGAGAGCTTCAAAAAATTCGTTGTTCGCTGCTGCCATTTTTCGGGTTCCTCCTGTAAATTTTGTTCTCGTTTCTCTGTAGTTTCTCTGTATCAGAAATCAGAAGTAGCTTCTCTTTATAAAGCCTTCCCCCAAGGGGTGAAGCCTTCGATTTTTCTCAGTCAAACAGGTCCTCATCGTCACACAGGTTCACACTGGACGCTGCATTCACCTCAAAAGACACAGGGCCGTTTTCCGTTTCCAGCGTCACGGTAGTGCCTTCGCGGCCGGTCAGGATGCCGGCCAGCTCGCGTACGCCATCGGCGTTGGGGCGGATCAGCTTTGCGCGGATCTTCTGGCCCTTGAGCTGCTCATAGTGCTCAAGGCGGGTCAGGCGGCGGCCCAGACCGGGGCTGCCCACTTCCAGGTAATAGCTCTGATCAATGGGGTCTGCCTCATCCAGAATGGGGTCCAGCGCATGGGACACATCCGCGCAGGTATCGGTATCCATCGTGCCGTCCTTGTCGATGAGGACGCGAAGATACCAGTCCGGCCCTTCCTTTTCAAACACGACATCCCACAGGCGCAGGCCCATGCCCTCCACAGTGGGGCGGACAAGCGCTTCGACTCTCTGGGCGGTATTGCCGCCAGACTGCTTCGCCATAAAAAACCTCCAAACAAACAAGAAACGCGGACCTTGCGGCCCACGTTCCAAGTTAAACTATATCGTACTACTAGAATATAGCATACTCTTGCAATTTATGCAAGCATTTTTTAAAAAAATAACCCTCTCACCGTCATTGTCCGCCATTGGCCGTGCCATGCCGGTGCTCTCCTGCGGGGCGCGGGCGGAAAAGCAGAACGCTCTTACAGTGCCCACACACCGTTTTTGAACAGCTGCACGGTGCGGCCATCGCGGCATTTGCCGGTGATCTCACTGTCCTCTGCACCGATCATCACATCCTCGTGCAGAGAGGAGTGGTTCATGCCGCGCTCGTCCAGCTGCTCCCGGGTCAGGCCGGTGCCGCCCACGGTGGTGCCGGGGTAGCTGTCGCCAAAGGCAATGTGGCAGGCAGCGTTTTCATCAAACAGGGTGTTATAGAACAGCTTGCCGCTGCGGTTGATGGGGCTGGAAGCCGGCACCAGCGCCACCTCGCCGATGCGGCGGGAGCCTTCGTCCGTGTCCAGCAGCTGACCCAGCAGGTCCGCACCTTCCTCCGCACCGTGCTCCACTACCTTGCCGTCCCTGAATGTCACGTGGAAGCCCTTGATGAGCTGGCCGTTGAACACATAGGGCTTGGTGCCGTAGACAATGCCGTTCACTTTATCCTTGTGGGGCGCGGTGAACACTTCCTCGGTGGGAATGTTGGGCAGGAAGGTAACGCCCTTTTCGTTCTTGCTGGCGGCGCTCTCCCACACAGCCTGATCCGCAATGCCCACGGTCAGATCGGTGCCGTTGCTGCTCCGGAAGTGTACGCTTTCCAGATCAAAGGCATTCATCTTGTCGCGCAGAACGGTCAGGCGGGCCAGATGCTCCTTCCACTCGCCCACCGGATCGCCGCCGGTGACGCGGCAGGTATCAAAGATCAGCTTCCACTGGGCCTCGATGGCGGCCGCAGTGTCCAGCTCCGGGAACATTTTCTTGGCCCACGGCTCAGACGGCATGGCCGCAATGGACCACTGCACCCGGTCGTTCATGGTGTACTCACGCCAGGGCTGCATAAACGCGCGGTTTGCGCTGTTCACGCGGCTGATCTTGGCTCCGTCCAGCCCGGCAAACAGTTCCGGATCGTCTGCGATCAGGTGCAGCACGCACACGCCGCCCTCGCTCTCGGCGTAGTCCAGGTAGCGGCGCAGCTGCCAGCTCTTGTGGTCGGTCAGGGCTTCTTCGCTGCACAGCTCCATGCGGGTGCGGGTGACAGCATCATCGGTCCAGTTCATCTGCACATCCCTGGCCCCGGCTTCAAAAGCGCTGCGCACGCACAGACGGGCAAGCGGGGCACCGTCCAGCGGGCAGTTGATGATCAGGGTCTGGCCCGGCTGGGGGTTCACGCCCACCCGAACGATAAAATCGGCATATTTCTTGAGCAGTTCATCAAAGTTTTTCACAATACAGCCTCCTGCGGTGTAAAAGTCTTTCCGTTTGCTTCAGTATACCGCGTTCTGGCGGTTCTGTCCACTGCAAACAAAAAGAGCCGCCCCGGCCGGGACAGCTCTTTGAACGTATCGAAGAAACCTTAGAACTCGATCTTGCTCTCGATGTAGCTCTTCAGCTCGCTGATGGGCATACGCACCTGCTCCATGGTATCGCGGTCACGCACGGTCACGCAGTTGTCGGCTGCGATGCCCTTGGCCTCATCGCCCACGGTGTCAAAGTCCACGGTGATGCAGAACGGGGTGCCGATCTCGTCCTCACGGCGGTAGCGCTTGCCGATGGAACCGGTATCGTCATAATCCACCATGAAGTACTTGCTCAGCTCGTTGCGGATCTCCATGGCCTTGTCGCCCAACTTCTTGCTCAGGGGCAGCACGGCGCACTTGTAGGGAGCCAGAGCCGGATGCAGGTGCAGCACGGTGCGCACATCCTCCTTGCCCTTGCTGTCGGTCAGGTGCTCCTCGTCGTAAGCTTCGCACAGGAAGGCCAGCGCCACACGGTCACAGCCCAGAGACGGCTCAATGACGTAGGGGATGTAGTGCTCGTTGGTCTCGCTGTCGAAGTATTCCAGGCTCTTGCCGGAAGCTTCCTGGTGGCGGGTCAGGTCGTAGTTGGTGCGGTCTGCAATGCCCCACAGCTCGCCCCAGTCGGTGAACGGGAAGGCGTACTCGATGTCGGTGGTAGCGCGGCTGTAGAAGGCCAGCTCTGCGGGCTCGTGGTCACGCAGGCGCAGGTGCTCCTTCTTGATGCCCAGGCTCAGCAGCCAGTTCTCGCAGTAGTCCTTCCAGTAAGCAAACCAGTCCAGGTCGGTGCCGGGCTTGCAGAAGAACTCGCACTCCATCTGCTCGAACTCACGGGTGCGGAAGGTGAAGTTGCCCGGGGTGATCTCGTTGCGGAAGGCCTTGCCCACCTGGCACACGCCGAAGGGCAGCTTGCGGCGGGTGGTGCGCTGGATGTTGGCAAAGTTGACAAAGATGCCCTGTGCAGTCTCGGGGCGCAGGTAGCAGGTGGAAGAGCTGTCCTCGGTAACACCGATGGCGGTCTTGAACATCAGGTTGAACTTGCGGATGGGGGTAAAGTCGTGCTTGCCGCACACGGGGCAGACGAT
>CAKTGS010000100.1 GCA_934561485.1 uncultured Faecalibacterium sp. | reverse complement strand
CTTTTGTCTCAGCGCTTGGCGCTCAAGTATAATACCACACCCCGGTGCGCTTGTCAACACTTTTTGACATCTTTTTTAAAAGAAAATCAAGTTCGCCTCACTTATATTACGATTTTCCCCTCCTTCCCATGCAAAAAGGCCGTCCATGCACTGCACAGACGGCCTTTGGGTTCTATATTATTACTTATATAAACACTTAGCGGATCTCGATGCCAAGCTTGAACTTCAGGTTGCCGAGGATCTTCTTGACCACGCGCTCCACCTCTTCGGCAGAAACTTCCTTCTTCGGGTCGGCCAGAGACAGCGTGAACGCCATGCTCTTCTTGCCCTCGCCGAGGTTTGCGCCGCGGTAAATATCGAACAGCTTGACCTCATTCACCAGCGGGCTGGCCTTCTTGATCGTCTCTTCGATCTCGCCGCAGGTGGTCTTTTCATCACAGACCAGTGCCAGGTCACGCTTGACAGCTGCATAGGGGCTGAGCGGCTGATAGCGCAGCTCACCCTCCACACAGGACATGAGAGCCTCATAATCCAGCTCTCCCAGATAGATGTTCTGGCTGTCCTTCTGCTCCTTTGCGATCTCCAGTTCCCCGTTGATCTCATTGGCCAGCTTGCCAAACACGCCCAGGCGCTTACCATTGCAGTAAACAGCGGCGCTGATGCCGGGGTGCAGCCACGGAGTGGTCTCGCGCTTATAGTCAAAGCTCAGGCCGAAACCGGCAGCCAGTGCTTCCAATGCACCCTTGACGGTAAAGAAGTCCTCTTCAGGGCCGAATGCACCAATGCACAGGGTCTGACGCTCGTGCGGATGCTCATTGATGGGCAGCTCCTTGGCCAGATAAACCGGTGCCATCTCGAACAGGCGGCCCTCGGAGTTGCCCTTCTTCAGGTTATCCACAACGACATTCAGCATGGAAGGAGCCAGCAGCGTGCGCATGATGGACAGATTCTCGCTGATGGGATTCAGGATGCGGATAGCCTTGCGGGCTTCATCATCCGCCGGGATATGCAGCATATCCAGCTCTGCATTGGAATAGAAGGCCAGCGTGGAGGCCTCGTAGAAGCCCTGCGCAGCCAGCAGACGCTTGGTCTTGAGCTGCTGCTTCTGATCGTAGTTCAGACCGCCGTTGGTCACGGCAGCAGTGTTCAGGAAGGTGGGCACAATGTGGTCGTAGCCGTACTCACGGATGACTTCCTCTGCCAGATCCGGGAAACTCTCCACGTCCTCACGGTACAGAGGCGCAGACACATCCCAGCTGCCATCTGCCTGCACATCCACGATGAACTCCAGACGCTGCAGAATGTCGATCATGGTCTGATCCGGCACTGTAATACCCAGCACGCCGCAGATCTTGGCAGGGGTGGTAACGATGTGCTTACGCTCCAGCGGACGGCCATCGGTCAGGTTGTATTCCAGCGTGGTAATATCACCGCAATCCAGCTGCTGGATCAGGTGCAGGGCGCGGGCCAGGCCCAGCTCGGGAGAGTGACGGTCCACACCCTTCTCGTAGCGGGCAGAAGAATCACTGTTCTGGCCCAGGGCACGGCTGGTCTTACGCACGCAGTCGCGGGCAAAGGTGGCGCACTCGAACAGCAGGCTGGTGGTGTTGTCGTCCATGCCGGAGTTGGCACCGCCCATGATGCCGGCCAGAGCCACCGGCTTTTCGGCATCACAGATGACCAGATTGTTGGGGTTCAGGGTAAATTCCTTCTCGTCCAGGGTGACGATCTTTTCCCCTTCGTGGGCGCGGCGCACAGTGATGCTGCGGCCGGCCACCTTGTTCAGGTCAAAGGCGTGCATGGGCTGGCCCATTTCCAGCAGGGTGTGGTTGGTGATATCCACCACATTGCTGATGGAGCGCAGGCCGCACAGGGCCAGGTGGCGCTTCATCCAGCGGGGAGACTCGCCCATGCGGATGTTGCGCACATAGTGTGCCATGTAGCGGGGGCACAGGTCCGGTGCTTCCACCTTGACGCTGACCGGCTCATCGGCATCGCAGACGGTCTTGTAGTCCATGGCGGGCATGTGCAGGGGCTTGCCCAGAATGGCTGCCACCTCGCGGGCAATGCCCAGCACAGACTGGCAGTCCGGACGGTTTGCAGTGATGGAAATATCAAAGATGTAGTCATCCAGACCTACCACCGGTGCAATATCGGTGCCGGGAACGGAATCCTCGGGCAGGATCAGCAGGCCGTAGACCTCAGAACCGGGGAACAGGTCATCGTTCAGGCCCAGCTCTTCGCCGGAGCACAGCATACCATTGGATTCCACGCCCTGCATCTTGCGGGCCTTGATCTTGATGCCGCCGGGCAGCGTGGAGCCATCCAGGGCAGCGGGCACACAGTCGCCCAGCTTCATGTTGGCGGCACCGGTGCTGATGCGGATGTCGTGGCCGTAGCCGCCGCAGTCCACCACGCACTTGGTCAGGTGGGTACCCTCCTGCTTTTCCATCTCCACGATCTTGCCGACAACCACCTTGCTGATGCCGGCATCCAGCGGGATCAGCTCTTCCACTTCAAAGCCGCAGGAGAACAGCTTCTCCTCCAGTTCCTGTGCGGTAACATCGATATCAACGAATTCTTTTAACCAACTGAACGGTACTTTCATTGTTTGTTCTCTCCCCTCTTATTCGTGGAACTGCTTGAGGAACTGCAGGTTGTTCTCGAACATCAGGCCGATGTTGTTGATGCCGTACTTCAGCATGGCAATGCGCTCGATGCCAATGCCAAAGGCAAAGCCGGAATACTCATCCGGGTCGATGTTGCAGTTTTCCAGCACCTTGCGGTTCACAACGCCGCCGCCCAGCACCTCGATCCAGCCGGTGTGCTTGCACAGCGGGCAGCCCTTGCCGTGGCATTCAAAGCAGCTCACGTCCACTTCCACGCTGGGCTCGGTGAACGGGAAGTAAGAAGGACGCAGGCGGGTGCGGGTGTCGGCACCGAACAGCTTCTGCACGAAGGTGTTCAGTGCGCCCTGCAGGTCGCCCAGGGTGATGCCCTTGTCCACGACCAGGCCTTCCATCTGGTGGAACATGGGGCTGTGGGTAGCGTCCGAGTCGGAGCGGAACACACGGCCGGGCATCAGGATCTTGATGGGCGGCTTCTGAACGTCCATGGTGCGGATCTGGCCGCCGGAAGTCTGGGTACGCAGCAGGAACTCCTCCGACAGGTAGAAGGTGTCCTGCATGTCGCGTGCCGGGTGATCCTTGGGCACGTTCAGGCGGGTAAAGTTGTGGTCATCGTCCTCGATCTCCGGGAAGGTGCCCACCGAAAAGCCCATGCCGGAGAACACGTCAATGATCTGGTTGGTGATCAGGGTCAGCGGGTGCAGGCCGCCCATGGGGCGGGTCTTGGCGGGCAGGGTGATGTCCACCGTCTCGGCGGCGTTGCGGGTAGCCAGCTCGGCAGCCTTCACCTTTTCGGCGGCGGCATCGTAATCCGCCTGTACCTTGGCCTTGAGTTCGTTGATGATCTTACCCATGGCCGGACGCTCTTCGGGCGCAACGGTGCGCAGGTTCTTCATCAGGGCAGGGATCTTGCCGTTCTTGCTGAGGTATTCCTGCCAGAAAGAGGCCAGCGTTTCTTTGCTGGACACCTGGCCAAGGCTCTCTTCGGCCTGTTTTGCCAGCTCATCAATCATTGCTTGCATGGATGTTCTCTCCTTTTACTACTTCGTGTTCATGGGCGGAGACTATAAAAAAGGCCCCGTCCCCCTGCCCGGCCAAACCGGACAAGAAGGGACGAAGCCTGAAATCAATGCAGTCTCCGCGGTACCACCCGTTTTCTGCCTGCACGCACAAAAAGCTGCAGACAGCGCTCAAACGCCGTAACGGGGCGCAACCGTCCTGTGCTAATGAGCCAATGCCGTTCGCGCAGGCCGCTCGGGAGCGAACTTCAGTTTTCTGCACGCGGAAGCCCTTTCAGCCGGTGAAGCCTCTCTCTTTGCCCTGCAGGAAAAACCTACTCTCTCCGTCGCTGCGTTTGGGAGTATTCAGGTTTTAGGTTTTATAACCAAGGCTTATGTTACCACATTTTACGCCGCTTTGCAAGCGTCCGGCACTTTTTTATGCAGAAAGCCCATTTTTAAACTTTTTATGAAAGCCCTTGATTTTTGTGCGGCAACGGTGTATATTAGCACTCGAAGATTACGAGTGCTAAGAAGTTTAATGTCACTCGTTCCCCGGGTGCATCCGCTTCTCGGCATCAGCCGCTGTATGCGGCGGCTGCCCTGCAAGGGGCAGCTTGATCCTACTATCATTCAAAAAGAGGTTTTGTATTATGGCCAAGAAAGAATTCCAGGCAGAAAGCAAAAAGCTGATGGACATGATGATCAACTCCATCTACACCAACAAGGAAATTTTCCTGCGCGAGCTGATTTCCAATGCTTCGGACGCCATTGATAAGCTGTATTATAAGAGCCTGACCGACACCTCCGTGGGCATGAACAAGGGCGATTTCCGCATCCTGATCACCCGCGATAAGGAAAACCGCATCCTGACCGTGGAGGATAACGGCATTGGTATGACCAAGGAAGAGCTGGAGCAGAACCTGGGCACCATTGCCCACTCCGGCTCCCTGGACTTCAAGAAGGACAACAAGGACGAGAACATTGACATCATCGGCCAGTTTGGTGTCGGTTTCTACTCTTCCTTTATGGTAGCCGATAAGGTCACCGTTCTTTCCAAGGCCTATGGTTCGGACGAGGCCTGGCAGTGGGAATCCTCCGGCGTGGACGGCTACGAAATGACCCCCGCCGAGAAGGACACTGCTGGTACCCAGATCATCCTGCACATCAAGCCCGACACCGAGACCGACCACTACGACAACTTCCTGGATGAGTACGGCATCGTGGCCATCGTCAAGAAGTACAGCGACTATGTGCGCTATCCCATCCAGATGGAGCGCGAAAAGAGCCGCCAGAAGCCGGAACCGGACCCCAAGCCCGAGGACTACAAGCCCGAGTGGGAAACCTACACCGAGCTGGAAACCCTGAACAGCATGGTACCCATCTGGAAAAAGCAGAAGAGCGAAGTGACCGATGAAGAGTACAACACCTTCTATAAGGACAAGTTCGGCGACTATGCAGACCCCGCCCGGGTCATCGTGAGCCGCACCGAAGGCACCGCCAACTACAACGCCCTGCTGTTCGTGCCCAGCCACCGTCCCTACGACTTCTATACCAAGGACTACGAAAAGGGCCTGGCTTTGTATGCATCCGGCGTGCTGATCATGGAAAAGTGCGCCGACCTGCTGCCCGACTACTTCAGCTTCGTCAAGGGTATTGTGGACAGCCAGGATCTGAGCTTGAACATCAGCCGTGAAATGCTGCAGAAGGACAACCAGCTCAAGCTGATCCACAACGCACTGGAAAAGAAGATCAAGAACGAGCTGCACGCCATGCTGGCCAACGACCGCGCGAAATACGAGGAATTCTGGAAGGAATTCGGGCGTCAGATTAAGTTTGGTGCATACTCCGACTATGGAATGCACGCCGAGCTGCTGCGCGACCTGCTGCTGTTCTGGTCCGCCAAGGAGCAGAAGATGGTCACCCTGCAGGAGTACATCGACAAGATGCCTGCCGAGCAGAAGTACATCTACTTTGCTGCCGGTGACTCCACCGACCGCCTGGCAAAGCTGCCTGCCGCCGAGCTGGTGCTGGACAAGGGCTATGACGTGCTGCTGCTGACTGAGGACGTGGATGAGTTCTGCCTGCAGATCCTGCGCACCTACCCGCGCAAGGACGCTGAGGGCAAGGACGGCACCGTGGAGTTCAAGAACGTGAACAGCGGTGATCTGGGTCTGGAATCCGAAGAGGAGAAGAAGGCCGCCGAGGATGCCACTGCCGAGAACAAGCCCCTGTTTGATGCCATGAAGGACGCCCTGAACGGTAAGGTGAAGGAAGTCAAAGTCTCCACCCGCCTGAAGGATCACCCCGTATGCCTGAGCGCTGACGGCCCGCTGTCCATCGAGATGGAGAAGGTTCTGTCCAAGCAGCCCGGCAGCGAGGGCGTAAAGAGCGACAAGGTGCTGGAGTTGAACGTGAGCCACCCCGTATTTGCCGCCCTGAAGGCCGCACAGGAGGCCGGCGACACCGACAAGATCAACAAGTACAGCGCCCTGCTGTATGCACAGGCCCAGCTCATCGAAGGCCTGCCTGTGGACGACCCCACCGCTTACGCCGAGGCCGTTTGCAGCCTGATGAAGTAAAATTTTCGCGCACAGAAATACCCCCTTAACAAAAAGGCCGCGCTCCGCTATAATAGAGTGGAACGCGGTCTTATTTTTATCTTTCTGTGAAAGGAATTCTGTTTCATGGAGCCGAGAAAACATTATTTTGCAAAGATCCCCACCATCGCCATCTTTATCGTCATGGCGATGTCCGGGCCGTTGGGGGTGCTGCTGTTCATCCTGAAGGGCATCGACCAGAAGGTGCAGAAGGAAGAGCAGGAAGCTGCCCGCGCCCGGGGCGACTACCGCCCCGACCCGGAGCCTGCACCAATGCAAAACACAAACGCATCCGATGGGCAGGACGTCCCCACGGCAGAGCAAAAAAGCGCCAAACAGTGGCACAAGAATATTGCCACCCTC
>CAKTGS010000099.1 GCA_934561485.1 uncultured Faecalibacterium sp. | reverse complement strand
TCCACCAAATGAAAAATCCCTCTGAGCAAACGCTCGGGGGGATTTTCTCATTTGGCGGCTAAGGCGATGAGGAGTCGAACAGCACGGCCCTGCATCAGCAGGGCAAGCAATCAGCCCAGCGGGCTGTTGCTTAGTGCGCGGGTCCCAATCAGTAGGAATGTCTACAGGGGGAGCTCATTGCTGGGTGGTGGTGTTTTTTGGCGGCTAAGGCGATGAGGAGTCGAACAGCACGGCCCTGTTTTTGCATAAAATACGGCCTTTCTCTTGACCTTCCCCCCGGGGGAAGGAGTATACTGGTGCCAGAAATACACCCCGGCATTACAGGAGGGCACTTATGCTCAATATTCAGCATCTGACCAAAACCTACGGCGGCAAAAAGGCGGTGGACGACCTCTGCCTGCATATCCGTCCCGGTGAGCTGTGCGCGTTCATCGGACACAACGGTGCGGGCAAGACCACTACGCTCAAGTGCTGCTGCGGCATCCAGCAGTTTGACGGCGGCACGATCACGGTGGACGGCATTTCAGTGCAGGATGACCCGTTAGCGTGCAAGCGCCGCCTGGCCTATCTGCCGGACAACCCGGACCTGTACGATTATCTGTCCGGCATCCAGTATCTGAACTTCATTGCGGATATTTTTGGCATCGGTACGCAGGAACGGTCGGACCGCATCCGGCGGTATACGGAGCGGTTTGCCCTGACGGCGGACCTGGCGCAGCCCATCGGGGCGTACTCCCACGGCATGAAGCAGAAGCTTGCCATTGTTGCGGCCTTGCTCCATGAGCCGAAGCTGATCCTGATGGACGAGCCGTTCGTGGGCCTGGACCCGCTGGCAGCGCACCAGCTCAAGCTGCAGATGCGGGCATTCTGCGATGCAGGCGGCGCGATCTTCTTTTCCACCCATGTGCTGGAGGTGGCCGAAAAGCTCTGCGATCGGGTGGCGATCATCCGGGATGGGCGGCTGATCCGTGCCGGTTCCATGGCGGAAGTACGGGGCGATGCCACGCTGGAACAGGTATTTCTGGAGCTGGAAGGGGATGGAACGGAGGGTGCACGATGATCCGGGCATTGCTGCAAAAACAGCTGCGGGAACTGTTTGCATCCTTTGCGCGCAGCAGCAGGAGCGGCAGACAGCGTTCCCGGCTTTCCACGGCCGGGTATGCACTGCTGTTTCTTGCACTGCTGGCCGTGCTGGCGGTCAGCTTTTCTTCCATGGCGCTGCCGCTGGCCGGTGCGCTGGTGCCGCAGGGCAGGGCGTGGCTGTACTTTGCCTACATGGAGCTGACGGCGCTGCTGGTCAGCGTGCTGGCCAGTGCGTTCAGCAGCTATTCCAGCCTGTTCCGGAGCCGGGACGATGAAATGCTGCTCTCGCTGCCCATTCCGCCGGGCATGATCTTTGCAGTGCGGGTGGGCAGCGTATGCCTGACGGCCCTGCTGTATCTGCTGCTGGTCTGGGTGCCTGCAGTGGTGTGCTATGCGCTGTATGCGCCGCAGCCGATGGGCGGGCTGCTGAGTGCGGTGCCCATGGCGCTGCTGCTGACCGGTGCGGCAGCCATTCTGGCCGTCCTGGTAGGCTGGGGCGCGGCGCTGGTCAGTGCCCGTGCACGGCATAAAAGCCTGGTCGTGGCGGCGGCTTCGCTGGGGTTTGTCGGGCTGTACTATGCCGGGTTTCTGTGGCTGCAGCGGCAGATGACTGCCCTTGTGGAGCTGCCGACTGAGACGGCGGCCCAGGGCGGGGGCGTGTTCTTCTGGCTGGGCCGCGCCGCCGAGGGCAGCCCTGGTGCGCTGTGCGGGCTGGCTCTGCTGGTGGCCGGATGCGTGCTGCTTTGCTTCAAAGGGCTTTCCGTTCCGTATCTGCGCCGCATGACGGCCCGCCCCGGTACAGCTCGGGTCGTTTACCACGAAAGGCAGCAGCGTGCGGTCAGTGTGCGGCAGGCTTTGCTGCGCCGGGAGATGCAGCACCTGGGGTCCAGCGCGGCCTATCTGCTCAACTGCACCATGAGCACCCTGCTTCTGCCGCTGCTGGGAGCGGCGGCGCTCTGGAAGGCAGAGGTTCTGCGCGGCCTGCTGCAGGCCTGGCCGCCGCAGCTGGCGGCGGGGCTGCTGTGCTGTGCCGTGTGTGCGGCATCGGCATCCAACCTGCTCACAGCGCCTTCCATCTCGCTGGAAGGCCATACCCTCTGGCAGCTGCAGTGCCTGCCGGTCACGCCGTGGCAGGTGCTGCAGGCCAAGCTGGAACTGCATCTGCTGCTCACGGCATTGCCCGGACTGCTGTGTGCGGTGTGCCTGCTGGGAGCAGCGGGGGCACCGCTGGGCAGTGCAGGACTGGCGCTGCTGGTCACCGCCTTGTTTGAGCTGTTTGCCGCCGCGTCTGGCCTGACAATTGGTCTGCTGCTGCCCAGCCTGAACTGGACAAACGAGGCAGCTGTGGTCAAGCGGAGCTTGGGCAGCATTCTGGCGCTGCTGGGCAATGCCACTGTGGTGCTGGGCATGGGCCTGCTTTTGATGAACGAGGCCTGGCCGGGCACGGCGCTGCCGGTGTGCGGCGCAGTACTGGCCGGGGCGGATGCGCTGCTGCTGCGCTGGCTGAAAACCGGCGGTGCGGCGCGGCTGGCAGCCCTCGGCTGACGGTTTGGAGCAGCAAAAAGAGCGGCCGGCATTCCCGCTTAGGGGGTGCCAGCCGCTCTTTTGTTTGGAGGATTTGGGGCTTACTGGATGCCGGTTACCTTGTAATCCTGGTCCTCCACAGCCTTTTTCAGCACATCATCGGCTGCTTCGGCGTTCAGGGTCACAATGGCGGTACCGGCCTCGTGGCTCACTACGGCCTCAGTGACTTCGGGCAGGGCTTCCAGAGCCTTCTTCACGCGGGCCTCACAGTGGCCGCACATCATGCCTTCCACCTTCAGGGTCTTTTTCATAGCAGTATCCTCCTTGACATCGGATGTAGTTGTATTTTCTTCCTCTGCTGCAGGCTGCGCAAGGGCAGCGGGCAGGGTGGGAGCGTTTTTGGGGGCGTGGTCGTGCTTGGTGCTGCGCAGATCAAACAGGTTCAGGCGCAGGGCGTTGCTTACCACGCAGAAGCTGGACAGGCTCATGGCCGCCGCACCGAACATGGGGTTCAGCGTCAGGCCAAAGGGAATGAACACACCGGCAGCCAGCGGAATGCCGATTACATTGTAAATAAAGGCCCAGAACAGGTTTTCGTGGATGTTGCGCAGGGTGGCGCGGCTCAGGCGGATGGCGGCGGGCACGTCCGAGAGCTTGGAGTTCATCAGCACCACATCGGCGGCGTCAATGGCAACGTCCGTACCGGCGCCAATGGCAATACCGGTGTCGGCGCGGGTCAGGGCAGGGGCATCGTTGATGCCATCGCCCACCATGGCCACCTTGCCGTAGGCCTGCAGCTGGCGGATCACGGCTTCCTTGCCGTCCGGCAGCACGCCTGCGATCACTTCGTCCACGCCGGCCTGCTTGCCGATGGCATCGGCAGTGCGCTGGTTGTCGCCGGTGAGCATCACCACGCGGATGCCCAGATCGCGCAGCTCGCGGATGGCCTGGGGGCTGTCCTCCTTGATGGTGTCTGCCACGGCAATGACGCCCAGCAGACGGCCCGCACCGCCAAAGAACAGCGGCGTTTTGCCCTGGGCAGAAAGGTCAGCAGCAGCCTTCTGCAGGGCGGCGGGCACGGCAACCTTGGTGCGGACCAGGGCTGCATTGCCGCCAAAGATCTCCTGGCCACCCAGTTTTGCGGCCAGGCCATTGCCCGGCAGAGCGGCAAAATCGGTCACTTCCGGGGCATCCAGATCCTGATCTTTGGTGTAGGCCAGCACAGCCTTGGCCAGCGGATGCTCGCTCTTGCACTCCAGTGCAGCGGCCAGGGTGAGCAGCTCAGTTTCGGAAACGCCCTCGGCGGGCAGAATGTCGGTCACTTTCGGTTCGCCGCTGGTGATGGTGCCGGTTTTATCCAGCGCTACGATCTGGGTGCGGCCTGCAGCTTCCAGCGAAGCAGCAGTTTTGAACAGGATGCCGTTTTTGGCACCCATGCCGTTGCCCACCATAATGGCAACGGGGGTTGCCAGGCCCAGGGCGCAGGGGCAGCTGATGACCAGCACCGAGATGCCGCGGGCCAGGGCGTAGCCCAGCTCCCGGCCCAGCAGCAGCCATACAATGGTGGTAATGACGGCAATGGTGATAACGGCAGGCACAAAGAAGCCGGACACGGTGTCGGCTACCTTGGCAATGGGAGCCTTGGTGGCGGCAGCATCGCTGACCATCCTGATGATCTGGGCCAGGGTGGTGTCCTCCCCCACGCGGGTGGCCTGGCAGCGCAGGAAGCCGGACTGGTTGGTGGTGGCAGCGGAGACCTTGTCGCCCGCGGCTTTGTCCACGGGGATGCTCTCGCCGGTCAGGGCACTTTCGTTCACGGCGCTGGTGCCTTCCAGCACAAGGCCGTCCACGGGCACGTTCTCACCCGGGCGCACCACAAAGAGATCACCTTTCTGCACCTGCTCGATGGGGACGGTCACCTCGGCACCGTCCCGCAGCAGGGTGGCGGTTTTGGGGGCCAGCTTCATCAGGCTCTTGAGTGCATCGGTGGTTCTGCCCTTGGAGCGGGCTTCCAGCATCTTGCCCACGGTGATCAGGGTCAGGATCATGGCTGCAGACTCGAAGTAGAACTCCATCATATAGTGCATGACCAGCGCATCGTTGCCATGCAGCTGGGCATCGGTCATGGCAAACAGGGCGTAGGTGCTCCACACAAAACTTGCCATGGAACCCATGGCCACCAGGGTGTCCATGTTGGGGGAGCCGTGGATCAGCCCTTTGAAGCCGTTGATGAAGAACTTCTGGTTGATCACCATCACAATGCCGGCCAGCAGCAGCTGCACCAGTCCCATGGCGATGTGGTTGCCGTCAAACCAGTGGGGAAGAGGCCAGCCCCACATCATGTGTCCCATGGAGAAGTACATCAGTACCAGCAGAAAGCCCAGCGAGGCAATAAGACGGCGCTTGAGCTTGGGGGTCTCGTGGTCGGCCAGGGCGTCCAGGTCGGTACTGGTGCTGCTGGCGGCAGCGGCACCGGCAGCTTTGGGGCTGGCCCCGTAACCGGCGTCCTGCACGGCTTTGATGATATCGGCGCTGGAAGCGGTGCCCTCCACGCCCATGGAGTTGGTCAGCAGGCTCACTGAGCAGCTGGCAACGCCCGGCACCTTTTTCACGGCCTTTTCCACCCGGGCAGAGCAGGCCGCACAGCTCATGCCGGTTACATTGTATTGTTCCATTGTGTTCCCTCCTGTGAGAACTAGGGTGCCCATTCCGGGGTCATTTCATGAGCTTGGGCAGAAGCCGCAGCAGCTCGTCCAGCTTTTCGGTGCTGCCGGCACGCAGGTCATCGGCCACGCAGGTACCAACGTGCTGGGCCAGCAGCTCCTTGGCAAAGCTGTTCAGTGCAGAGTTGGCAGCCGCCACCTGCACCAGGATGTCCACGCAGTAGGCGTCCTTTTCCACCATGCCGTGGATGCCGCGCACCTGGCCTTCAATGCGGCTCAGGCGGTTCAGCAAAGCCTTTTGCTGGGCAGGAGTGCGGTCTTTGTGGCGGCAGCAGCAGGGCACTTCCGGTGCATCGGCAGGGGAGCAGGCTGTTTCTGCGGGGGCGGCAGCGGGATCGGTGTGGCAGCAGCCAATCTTTTCAGTAGGTTCCATACGCAAGCTCCTTTCATAAACCCTATGGGGGTATCTATTGCTTACAGCAGGAGTATAGCACAGCGTATCCTATAAATCAAGTAGGGATTCGAAATTTTCACAAATAGGGTACGGGGGTATTGAAGCCCACAAAAAAGAACCCTCTCAGGTTCGCATACGCTCACCAGCTCGCCCCAAGGGGGAGCTGGCATTGCGAAGCAATGACTGAGAGGGTTTTCATTTTTGATTACTTTTCCAGAATGCGGGGAGCAAACAGGCTCCACATTTTGCCCCACCAGTACCAGTCGTGAGACACATCGCCGCCCCACACTTCCAGGTGGGCGGGCAGGCCCTGATCCTTCAGCAGATCGGCCAGCTCCTGGGTATCGTCCAGGGCATCGGCCTCGTAAGCACCCTGTCCGGCGCAGAGCATCAGGCTGTTTTCCTTTGCCTTGCCCAGAGCCAGCTTGTTGGCAATGCCGGTCTCCTGCAGGTACAGCAGGGGGCTGCTGCGCAGCACCAGGTCATCGCTTTCACTGCCCCAGAAGCGGGCCAGATCGTACACGCCGCTCATGCCCACGGCACCGGCAAACAGGCCGGGACGGCGCAGGCGGCAGTTTACGGCCTGATAAGCGCCCAGGTCCACACCGGCAGCCCAGAGCCTGGTGCCCTTAGCAGCACCATTCAGGGCCAGAATGCGCGGAGCCAGCTCGGCGGTCAGGTACACAAAATACTTCTCCTGCAGCTCGGCGCGGCGGCGCAGGGGCAGGTCTGCGTTCAGCAGGCCTTCGCCGTCCACGGCATCGGCGCAGAACAGCTGCACCTTGCCCTCGTTCAGCAGCTGGGCAATAGCATCGGGCATTCCGTTGTTCTCCCAATCGTAAAAGCGGCCGCCGCGGGCAGGCAGGGCCAGCACCGGCACACCGGCGTGGCCGTATACCTTAAATTCCATTTCACGGCCCAGAACCGCACTCCACTCTTTGTAATAGGTACCCTGGATCATAAATCAAGCACTCCTTATTCCATATTCACCGGCCCGGGTACAGTCGCTGCACACCGGTGCCGGTTGTTTGCAAATTGAAGAAAGCCTTTGGGGGAATATCAGACAAACTGGTTGCGCTGGGCATCATACTCGTAGCCCACAGCACGCAGCTTGGCGCACAGGTCGGATTTGTCGGCGTCCAGATCCTCACACAGAGCATCTAGGCTGCCGTAAAAATCCCGCAGCTTGAGGTTGACCACGCTCAGCAGCATGATCGGATCGGCTGGCAGATTCATCACACGTCTCCTTCCGCAAATAAAAAAGCCGGCCACTCGACAAAGTGACCGGCAACATACACCAAATTAGACAGCGCGGGTGATCTTGCCAGCGCGCAGGCAACGGGAGCATGCGTAGACATACTTGGGAGAGCCATCCACGACCGCCTTGACACGACGGACATTCGGCTTCCAGGTACGGTTGGAACGGCGATGGGAGTGAGA
>CAKTGS010000098.1 GCA_934561485.1 uncultured Faecalibacterium sp. | reverse complement strand
ATCACGATTCTGAACGTTCCCGATGAGCCGGGCACCAGCTTCAAGATCTTTGGCCTGCTGGCCCAGAAGAACATCAATGTGGATATCATTCTGCAGTCCACCGGCCGTGACGGCAAAAAGGATATCAGCTTTACCTGCTCGGAAGGCGAAGCCGACCTGGCCATGCGCGTGCTGAAGGATACCGCACACTTCAACGATGTCAGCGTGGACAAAACCGGTGCCAAGGTGTCCATTGTGGGTGCCGGCATGCAGAGCCACAGCGGCGTGGCTTCCAAGATGTTTGAGGCACTGTCCAACAACAACATCAACATCAAGATGATCTCCACCAGTGAGATCAAGATCTCCTGCATCATCGACCGTGCAGACGCCGACAAGGCTGTCGGCGCCATCCACGATATGCTGTTTGACTGATCTCTCCATTCAAAACCATTGCGCTGTGCTGCTTTTCCGGAAGCGGCACGGCGCTTTTTTGTTGGGCAGAATGCTGCACAAAACGGGTGCGGCTTTGTGTGCAGTGCCAAATCGGGCGGGCAGCGTTGACACCCGGGGCGGCAATGGGTAAGATGGTAGAAAAAGGAGGAATCTTGCAATGTTTGCGGAGACCAAAAAACGTGCGGCACTGCGGCTTACGGCAGTTTTTCTGCTGGCGGCAATGCTGCTCGCTGCCTGCGCATCCGGCGCACACAAGGCGGCGGACTATCTGGAGCTGGGGCAGCGATACCTGACCGAGATGAACTATTCCGAGGCGGTGGTCCAGTTTACAGAGGCCATTCGTCTGGACCCGAACGACATCCAGGCCTACCTGGGCCGTGCACAGGCCTACGAAGCCATGGGCGAGTACGAAAAGGCCTTGGCAGACTACGAAATGGCGGCCCAGCTGGCGGAGGACGTTCCTTACACGCTGGCACTGGCCTGCAGCGGGCAGGCTGCCATGTATGAAGCCCTGCAGCAGCCGGAACAGGCGGCGGATGCCTATGCGCTGGCGGCCGCACAGCTGAACGCGGACGATGCCGGTACCGCAGAGGGCGTGGACCGTGAGAAGATCACGGCCCAGCTGGTGCTGGTGCTGCGGGCACATGCCGCCCTGTGTGTAACGTTGGAACGCTATCAGGACGCGCAGGACGACTACAGCACTCTGACCAGCTTGGGCCAGGATGTGAAGCAGGAGCAGGACGCTCTGCAGAAAAAGCTGGACGAAGCAGAAAACGGTCCGGATACCCCGGCGGATCCAGAGGAACCGGACGCCGACAGCGGGGAAGAGCCTGCGGATACGGAAGAGACAGACCTCGATGCAGAGCCGGAAGAAGCCGTGGAGCAGTCCGCTGCATCTGGCACGGAAGCACAGCCGGCGACTCCGGCGGCACAGGGGCCGGTCAAGCCAGCCGCCTTTGTGCACGAGGGCCAGTGCAGCAGCACCGTGTTCTGGGGCCTTGACGCCGCAGGCACGCTGTACATTTACGGCTCCGGGGCGCTGGAAGACTGGGGGGACGAAGATGACTTTTGGAACAAATTCGAGCCGCTGCGGCTGCAGATCAAAAAAATCCAGGTGGAAGAAGGAATTACCCGGCTGGGGGCGGGAGTATTTGCAGAAATAGCTCCTGGCCCGGACGATTATCGACACTATGATAATCTGACGGAGATTCGCCTGCCCGATACCTTGGAATCGCTTGGGAGCTATTTCATGAGTGGCTGCAGCAGAGTAGAAACCATCGCAATTCCGGCATCGGTCAAAACGATTGAAAAGAATGCCTTCTACATAGAAGGAGATTTTAACAGTGATTCGGGAAATGGAAAATGGTATCTGAGGAATATCACGGTGGACCCTGCAAATCCGTATTTTACGGCAGAGAATGGTGCATTGTTTGATAAATCCAAAACCCGGCTGATTCAGTACTGCCCGGCCGCGCCGGCGGCAAGTTATACCGTGCCTGCAACGGTGACGCAGATGGACGAAAGGGCATTTGAAAACTGTCTGAATCTGCATGAGGTGACGCTGTCGGACAATCTGACGGTGATTCCGGAACGTGCATTTTATTGGTGTAAAAACTTAACAACTGTCCAGATGCCAAAGAATTTGAAGCGCATAGAAAAGGCTGCTTTCCGATGGTGCGGACTGACCTCGGCAGTGATTCCCGAAGGAACCGAAAAAATCGGAGTGGAGGCTTTCTTTGACTGCGAAAAAATGACTTCGCTGGTGATCCCGCGCAGCGTAAAATACATTGGCGAAAAGGCTTTTGCATTCTGCCCCTTGGTGCCCAGCGTGACCATCAGCCGGGACTGTGAGGTAGGATTTGCTGCATTTGACTATGACTGGCACGGTACCATCAACTATTACGACTGAGCTGCCATAAACCAAAGCGGCTGCGCGCCCTGCACGGAAACCCTGTGCAGGGCGTTTTTGTCGGTACAGGATTGCCCGGTCATACTTATTTTACACTTTCCGGCGTTTACACAAAATGCAAAGGGGTGTATAATATAGTTTGAATCTGTGCGGCGCGGCGCGCTGCAAATCTGTAAAAGGAGCACACGCTGCACCATGGAACCCAAAAAGACAAACCGAAAGCCACAGGAGAAACAGCCCCTGACCTACCGGGAATGGAAGCGCCGCAAAATGCTGCGCCTGGCCCGCAACTGGGTCATTTTTCTGGCTGGGTGCGGGGTGGTGATCGCCCTGCTTACCAATGGCATCCTGTGGGTGCTGCCCCGGGTGCACAGCCTGCTGGCCGGGCCAAAAGTGTTCGCGGCCAGCACCTACGAGGAAACGGACTACCGGTTTGATGCCGATGACCCGCGCCTGGTGCTCATCAACGGCAACCTGCCCACCGAAGAAGAGCCTGCCCCGCTGCTGGATGCGGCGGACGAAGCCGGTACCCAGCTGGAAGCGGAAGCCGCCATGCAGTGCCGCAGCATGGCAGCCGCCGCCCAGGCGGATGGGGTGACCCTGACCCTGGTGTGCGGATATCAGACCGCCGAGACCCGCCAGGCTGCCTACGAGGAACAGAAGCAGCACTACCTGGAACAGGGCAAAACCGAAGCAGAAGCGGCTGCTCTGGCGGCGTCCATTCTGCCCCAGGCTGCCTGCAGTGAGCACGGCACCGGCTATGCCGCCGACATCCTGTGCGCCGACTACACCACCCGGGACACCGGTTTTGCGGGCACCCGGGCCTTTGAGTGGCTCAATGCCTATGCTGCCGAGTACGGTTTTATTCTGCGCTATCCGAAAGACCGCCAGGCCATGACCGGCGTGGTGTATGAGCCTTGGCACTGGCGCTATGTGGGCGTGGAAAACGCCCTGGCCGTGCGTGCCAGCGGCCTGAGCCTGGAAGAATTCATTACGCTGCAAAAATCGCTGCAGCAATAAAAACGCTCCTGTGCTCTGCACGGGAAGGAAGGAAACAGACATTGGAACGAACCCTCATTGCGCCGGGAGTGCATCTTTCCTGCGACCCGGCGGAAAAATTCAACCGCTGCCGCATCAGCATCCATTTTGCGTTTCCGGCAAAGCGGGCCGCTGCTACGGCCCATGCACTGCTGCCGCTGGTGCTGGAGCGCGGCTATGCCGGCTGCCCGGATATGACCCAGCTGACCAAAAAGCTGGCAAAGCTCTATGGGGCAGACCTGACCGTGGACGCCCGCCCCATGGGCTGCAACCACAACCTGTGCGTCAGTGTGACCGGCATCAAGGATAAATTTGCCCTGGAAGGGGAGCCGCTTACCCGGGAGTATGCCGCTATTGCACTGGGCGCGGCCTTCCACCCCTGCCTTGTGGACGGCGTGTTTGACCCGCAGGCTGTGGAGATCGAAAAGCAGATGCTGAAAAAGGCGCTGGAAGATGAGATCAACGAAAAGCGCATCTACTGCACCCGGCAGGCCAACCGCGAATTTTTTGGCGACAGCCCGGCGGGCGTGCGGCAGGAAGGCTATCTGGAAGAGGTGGACGGCCTGACGCCGGAACAGCTGACCGCTGCCTACCGCGAGATGCTGCGCACCGCCAGCATTGAACTGATGGTGCTGGGCTGCGATGAAGCCCAGACGGCTGCCATTCGGGATGCGCTGCTGACAGAGCTAGCCGCGATCGACCGCGCTCCGCTGCCGCTGGAAGAAAACATGGCCATGCCGCGCCGTGCTCCGCTGCACAAGACCGAGACCTTTGACATGGTGCAGGCAAAGCTGTGTATGCTGTTCACCCTGGGCCGGCCCATGCAGCCGGATCAGCTGGCTGCCGTGCGCCTTGCCATGGCCCTGTACGGCGGCAGCGTGACCAGCCGCCTGTTCCTGAACGTGCGGGAGCGGGACCACCTGTGCTACTATTGCTCCTCTGCTTTCCAGAGCTTTACCGGCAGTATGGCCGTGAACAGCGGCGTGGAACATGCAGACGCCGCCCGCGCCGAGCAGGCCATCCTGAAAGAACTGGACGACCTGTGCAATGGACCCATCACTGCTGAGGAACTGGAGGACTGCCGCCGCGGCCTGCTCAGCGGCATGAATGGAGTAGAGGACAGCCTGGGCGGCATCGAGACCTGGTACTACATTGAAGTGCTGCGGGCCGGTGCCAACGGTGCGGCGTCCATCCAGACCCCGGACGAGGCCCGGGCTGCCCTGCGTGCCGTGACCGAGGACCAGGTGCGGGACATCCTGCGCCAACTGACCCTCTCGGTCAGCTATCTGCTCACGAAAGAAGGTGCCGATGTTGGAGAATAAGCAGACGATCCTGGAACAGGCCGTGGCGGACCAGTGGAAGGTGCTGCCCTCCGGCCTGACCGTGCTGGTGCGCCCCATGCCGGGGTATTCAAGCACCCATGTGATCTTTGCCACCCGCTTTGGCTCCATCGACCGGGATTTCCGGCTGGACGGCAAAGAGGTGCACCTGCCTGCCGGTGTGGCGCATTTTCTGGAACACAAAATGTTTGAGGACCAGGACGGCGATGCCTTTGCCAAGTATGCCAAAACGGGTGCCAATGCCAATGCGTTTACCAGCTTTGACCGCACCTGCTACCTGTTCACGGCAACCCAGCAGCTGGACGAAAGCCTGGACGTGCTGCTGGGCATGGTGACCCACCCCTATTTTACGGAGCAGACCATTGCCAAGGAGCAGGGCATCATTGGGCAGGAGATCAAAATGTACGATGACAGCCCGGACTGGCGGCTCATCACCGGCCTGTTCGAGTGCCTATATCACCATCATCCCATCCGCAGCGACATTGCAGGCACCGTGGAGAGCATTGCCGAGATCACGCCGGAAATGCTCTACGACAGCTGCCGGGCCTTTTATGCACCGGGCAATATGGTGCTGGCGGCTGCCGGCAACACCACCCTGGAGCAGATTCTGGCGGCCTGTGCGCGCCACGGGCTGATGGAACCGCGCCCGGCCGGGCCGGTGCAGCGTCTGTACGCCCCGGAACCCATGACCCTTGCTGCAGCACACAAAACGCTGAAAATGCCGGTGTCCAAGCCCTGCTTCGGTGTGGGCTTCAAGGAAGAGCCGCTGCCCTTTGGCGATCTGCGCACCGAGGCGCTGTATGATCTGATTCTCAGCTGCATTGTGGGCGGCATGTCGCCGCTGTACCGCCGCCTGTACGATGAAGGCCTGGTGAACCCCGGTTTTGGCGGAGAAGTGCTGCGGGTGGACGGCTGCTGCTGCATTCTGTTTACCGGCGAAAGCGATGTGCCGGACACCGTGCGCAGCCTGCTGCTGGAAGAGATCGCCCGGGTGCGCACCCAGGGCGTGGACCGCGAGATCTTTACCCTGTGTAAGAACGAAAAATACGGCCAGCTGATCGAAAATCTGGAAAACGTGGAGGATTCGGCCAGCCAGATGGCGGATTTTGCCCTCAGCGGCCAGACTGTGGCGCAGCAGATCACCATGCTGGCGGGCCTGACTGCCGAGGATGCAGACGCTGCCCTGCAGCACATCCTCTGCACCGACCGCATGGCTGTGATGGATATTCTGCCGGACGGCACTGTGCTGCCGCCCGAAGAGGAAGAGGAGGACGCATGACAAATTTGGTACAGTTCCCGGGTCTGGGCCTGAGCCTGGAAGTAAACCGCATTGCTTTTTCCATTGGCGGCGTGAACATTTACTGGTACGGTGTGTGCATTGCTGTGGGCCTGTGCCTGGCGCTGCTGTTTGCATTCCGCCACAGCATTGAGTTTGGCGTGGACCCGGACAGCATGGTGGATGTGATCCTCATCGGCGTGGTGCTGGGCATTGCCAGCGCCCGCGCCTATTATGTGGCCATGGCACCTTTTAAATATGAGAGCATCTGGGAGATGATCGCCATCCGCGATGGCGGCCTGGCCATCTACGGCGGCGTCATTGGCGGGTTTCTGTTCGGCGGCCTGGCCTGCAAATGGCGCGGCGTGCCGGTGCTGCCCATGTTCGATCTGACGGCCATGGGCTTTCTCATCGGGCAGTGCTGCGGCCGCTGGGGCAACTTTTTTAATCAGGAGGCCTTTGGCTGCAACACCACTCTGCCCTGGGGCATGTACAGCGAAGCCACCCGTGCTTACCTGATGGGCAGCACGGTCACCGCGCAGAGCGGTGTGACCATTGACCCGAACCTGCCGGTGCATCCCACCTTTTTGTATGAGAGCATCTGGTGCCTGGTGGGCTTTATCCTGCTGTTCCGGTACATTAAAAAGCGCAAATTCAACGGTGACATCGCCCTGCGGTACATGATTTGGTACGGCGCAGGCCGCTTCTGGATCGAAGCACTGCGCACCGACAGCTTGATGCTGGTGCCGTCCATCGGCCTGCGGGTATCCCAGCTGATCGCCGGCATTGCCGTGGTGGCTGGTGTGGCTGCAGAAATTTACCTGACCCGCAAATACAAGGGCCGGACCCTGATGGTGCCGCTGGCCCTGACGGCAGAGAACAAAGCAGCACGGAACAAGCTGCGTAAAGAGAGCGGTGCGATCGGCCTTGTGCTGGATGCCGACACCGAACTGGTAGCGTCCAGCCCCCGGGAACTGTTTGTGCAGCGCACGGAAGCATATAATGAAGAGATCAAACGTGCCATAGGGGAAACGGACAAGGATGGAAAATAAAAAATCTCGCGCAAAGCGGAAATTTCCTCTTGCATTCAGGCCCGTTTTTTGCTATACTATTCTAGCCGCGTGGTGTGGGCGCCTGAAATGGCTCCTGTAGGGGCCTGCCTTTACGACCAGCGAGTACAACGAAAAGGAATGAACAAAATGTACGCAATCATTGTTACCGGCGG